>JAIOQI010000030.1 GCA_021413445.1 Alphaproteobacteria bacterium
ATGGTGGTGCTGGCGACCGGCGGCTATGGCCGCGCCTATTTCTCCTGCACCTCGGCGCATACCTGCACCGGCGACGGCAACGGCATGGTCTTGCGCGCCGGCTTGCCGCTGCAGGACATGGAATTCGTGCAGTTCCACCCCACCGGCATTTACGGCGCCGGCTGCCTGATTACCGAGGGCGTGCGCGGCGAGGGCGGCTACCTCACCAATTCCGCCGGCGAGCGCTTCATGGAGCGCTACGCGCCTTCCGCCAAGGACCTCGCCAGCCGCGACGTGGTGTCGCGCTCGATGACCGTCGAGATCCGCGAAGGGCGCGGCGTCGGCGAGCACAAGGACCACATCCATTTGCATCTCGAGCACCTTGACCCGGCGATCATCCACGAGCGCCTGCCCGGCATCGCCGAAAGCTCCCGGATTTTCGCCAAGGTCGATGTCACCAAGGAGCCGATCCCGGTGCTGCCCACCGCGCATTACAACATGGGCGGCATCCCGACCAATTACCGCACCGAAGTCGTCAACCCCACGGAGGACAATCCTGACCGGGTCGTGCCCGGACTGATGGCCGTCGGCGAGGCGGCCTGCGTTTCGGTGCACGGCGCCAACCGCCTCGGCTCCAACTCATTGCTCGACCTGGTGGTATTCGGCCGCGCCGCCGCCCAGCGCGCGGCGGAGGTCGTTAAAGCCGGCGCGCCGCACAAGAAGCTTGCCGCCAATGCCGGCGACATCGCGCTGCACCGCCTCGACAAATTCCGCATGGCCAAAGGCGGCACCCGCACCGCGCAGCTGCGCCTCGACATGCAGAAAAACATGCAGGATCATTGCGCCGTGTTCCGCACCGGCGAGGTGCTGCGGGAGGGCATGCAGAAAATCAACAAAACCTGGGCGGGCATGGCCGACCTGCAGCTCACCGACCGCTCGATGATCTGGAACTCGGACCTGGTCGAGGCGCTCGAGCTCGACAACCTGATGTATCAGGCGCAGGCGACCATCGTTTCCGCCGAAAACCGCAAGGAAAGCCGCGGCGCCCACGCCCGCGAGGATTTCAAGGACCGCGACGACAAGCAGTGGATGAAGCACACCGTCATTTATATCGACGACAAGGGCAAAACAAATATTGTCTATCGCCCCGTGCATCTCTATACGCTGTCGAAAGACGTCGAGGTTGTGGCCCCCAAGGCGAGGGTTTATTAACATGGTTGAAATTTCTCTCCCGAAAAATTCCAAAGTCACCGCCGGCAAAAACCACCCGGCGCCGGCAGATGCCAAGAACAAGCGCAGCTTCAAGATTTATCGCTGGAATCCGGACGACAGGGAAAACCCGCGTCTTGACAGTTATGAGATTGATCTCGACAAATGCGGGCCGATGGTGCTCGACGCGCTCATCCACATCAAGAACAACGTCGATTCAACTCTGACCTTCCGCCGCTCCTGCCGCGAGGGGATCTGCGGCTCCTGCGCCATGAACATTGACGGCACCAACACCCTCGCCTGCACCAAGGCGATCGGCGACGTGAAGGGCGAAGTGAAAATCAGCCCGTTGCCGCACATGCCGGTCATCAAGGACCTGGTGCCCGACCTCACGCAGGTTTACGAGCAGCTGGCCTCGGTCGAGCCCTGGCTGCAGAACGATGAAAAAGCGCCCGAGCGCGAGCGGCTGCAAAGCCCGGAAAAGGCCGACGAGCTGAACGGCAAGGACGGCCGCGGCCCCGCCGCCTGCATCCTCTGCGCCTGCTGCTCGACCGCCTGCCCCAGCTATTGGTGGAACGGCAATAAATTCCTCGGGCCCGCGGTTTTGCTGCAGGCCTGGCGCTGGATCACCGACAGCCGCGACGCGGCGAAGAAAAAACGCCTCGAGGCGCTGGAAGACCCGTTCAAGCTTTACCGCTGCCACACCATCATGAACTGCACCAACACCTGCCCCAAGGGCCTGAATCCGGCCAAGGCGATCGCCGAGATCAAGAAGCAGATCGCGATGCGGGAAGAGTGATGCGGCACCAAACTGTGAAGTTTAAAATAAACTTCACCCCGCCATCATCCCCGAGGTCTGGCGGCGCGTAGCGCCTCGCCAGACATTAACGTCGGGGATCCAGGAATCGACAGCGGGCTTTGCCCGCTGACCTTATGGATCCCGGAAGTTGATGTTCAGCGCAAGCGGCTGCGCCGCACGCTTCACCTCCGGGATGACATGTAAGTATATTTTTTTGATGCCGCCCTAAGAATCCAGTCCCGGCTTCTTGAAAACCGGCTTGTCGAGCTTCGCTGGGCGCAGCTCTTCATAGGCGGCGTCCATTTTTGCGGAAAGCTTGTTGAACTGCTCCATGATAAAGGCCATCTGCGTCGGCTTGTCGAGCTTCTGCGGCTGCAATTCCTTTTGAATCTCGGCCACGGCCTGGGCGATTTCTTTCATCTGCGCGGAGAGCTGGTTGAACCGATCCATCAGCAAAACCATGTCCGGCGACATATAATTTTCGTTGAACTGTTCGGCGGTGCAGAGCAGGCCGGGGTCCCCGGAGGAAATGCTGTGATAAAGTGTGCCTTCCGAGGTCAGCAGCATCCCGTAACGGGCGCAGTCGTCAAGGCGACTGACTTCCGCCTTGCCGTTGGGCCACCTGAAACCCATGTCGAAAAGATGACGCTGAATCCACTCTGCTTGCGCCTCTGTCTTGGGTAAAAAGAGCAGGCGCTTGTCCCGGCAAAATTCCCTGGTGAGTCTTTCTTTATTGTACTGCATCTGAACACCCCTTAAAATTTTCATAATTCTATCGTATTGCATAACTTATGTCAATTGCCATTTTTAGGTTTATTCAGCGCGCCCCTTCCGATAACTTATTAAGTAGAGTCAATGAGTTAATAAAACACCGATGAAAAAATTATTGTGGCAGACCCTGGCCGACAAGCTGATCGTCCTGACCCTCCTGGTCAGCGCGCTGGGGTATTTTGTCGATATTTTCGACCTGCTGCTGTTCAGCATCGTGCGCGTGCAGAGCCTGAAGGATCTCGGCGTGGCGGAGGCGGACCTGCTCACGGTCGGCATCCAGCTCCTCAATGCGCAGATGGCGGGGCTGCTGCTTGGCGGGCTGGTGTGGGGCGTGATCGGCGATAAATACGGGCGGGTGTCGGTGCTGTTCGGCTCGATCCTTTTCTATTCCCTCGGCAGCATCGGCAACGGCCTGGTCACCAATGTCGGGCAATACGCGCTGCTGCGTTTCATCAGCGGGCTGGGGCTGGCGGGGGAACTGGGCATTTGCGTGACGCTGGCGTCGGAGCTTCTGCCGCGCGGCCTCCGCGGCTTAGGGACGACCTTCATCGCCACCATCGGCGTGCTGGGCGCGACGGCGGCGGTGCTGGTGGCGGACAAGGTCGGCTGGCGCGACGCTTATATCATCGGCGGCGTGCTGGGTCTCGGCCTGCTGGTGCTGCGGCTGAAGGTCCGGGAGTCCGCGCTTTATTTGAAAATGGAAAAAGATAAAAAGGACCTAAAACGCGGCAACCTTTTAATGTTCTTCCGCAGGCCCGATTTGCTGCGCCGTTATATTAAAGTCATTCTCATCGGCGCGCCGATCTGGGCGGTAGTGGGCATTTTCATCACCTTCACCCCGGAGTTCGCCAAAGATTTCGGCATGACCGTCCTGCCCAATGCGGGGACGGCGGTTTTTTACTGTTATATCGGGCTTGCCTTCGGCGACATGTGCAGCGGACTGCTGAGCCAGTATTTCGGCAGCCGCCGCAAATCAATCGCCGCTTCCTTGTGCCTGTTGATCGTCTTTACCGGGTTGTTCGTGACCGTTCGCAGCGATTCCCTCCCCGTCTATTACGCGCTGTGCGGGCTGCTGGGCTTCAGCGCCGGATACTGGGCGATGTTCGTGCAGGTCGGCGCCGAGCAGTTCGGCACCAATCTCCGCGCCACGGCGGCCACCAGCATTCCCAATGTCGTGCGCGGCCTGACCATCCCGATGGCGGCGGGTTTCCATGCGCTGACTCCGTTCCTCGGCGTGACCGGCAGCGGACTGGCCGTGGCGGCAGCGGCTGTTATGCTTGCCTTTATCGCCCTGTGGAAGGTCCGCGAGACCTTTCATGCCAACCTTGATTATTTGGACCTTTAACCCATGAACCAGACCCACAAACAAAATGTCGAAAGCGCCCGGAATATCATCTCGGGAAAAATCGGCGCGCTGAAACCGAAAACCGCCATCATTCTCGGCTCCGGCCTCGGCGGGCTGGCGGACAAAATGAGCAACGCCGTCATCATTCCCTATCAGGACCTGCCGGGATTTCCTGTTCTGACGGTTCCCGGCCACACCGGCGAAGTCATCGCCGGCAAACTGAACGGAATTGACGTCATCTCCCTCAAGGGCCGCCAGCATTTTTACGAGACCGGCGATGCCTATCCGCTCAAAACCATGATCCGCACTTGTGCGGCGCTGGGCGTCGAGACGCTGTTCCTGTCGAACGCCGCCGGCAGCCTGCAGCCGCAGATCAGGGTCGGCGAGCTGATGGCGATCAGTGACCATATCAACTACATGGGCTTCAACCCGCTGGTCGGCCCCAACGACGACGACTTCGGCCCGCGCTTTGTGCCGCTGAGCGAGGCGTGGGATCCTGAACTGAACAAGAAACTGAAAGCCGCGGCGAAAAAACACGGCATCTCCCTGCATGAAGGCGTTTATATCGCCTTTCGCGGCCCGTCGTTCGAGACGGCGGCGGAAATCCGCATGGCGCAGAAAATGGGCGCCTCCGCGGTCGGCATGTCGAGCGTGCCAGACTGCATCATCGCCCGGCACTGCGGGCTGAAGGTTGTCGGCTGCTCCTGCATTACCAATATGGGCGAGGGCCTGAGCGACGAAAAACTGAGCCATGAACATACATTGGCCAACGCCAAGCGCGCGGCCGTCAATTTTGAAAAGCTGGTCATGGAATTCCTGGCGTCATGATGATTGTCGATGCCCCGTCGCCGAACTTCGGCCCGCGCCAGGAAGGCAAGAAAATAAAATACCTGATCCTGCATTACACCGGGACGGAGACTTCTTTCGAGGCGCTGCGCCTGCTGCAGGGCGGCCGGGCCGGGCATGACGTCAGCGCGCATTACCTGGTTGACGAAAACGGTTTGGTGACGCGGCTGGTCGATGAGGCCATGCGCGCCTGGCACGCCGGAAAATCCAGCTGGGAGGGGGAGGAGGACATCAATTCCTGCTCCATCGGCATCGAGATCCAGAACCCCGGCCACGAATTCGGTTACGTGAATTTTCCTGAGGCGCAGATGCAGGCGGTCGCGGAGCTGTGCCGGGGCATCATCGCCCGGCAGCGGATTTTGCCCTATCACGTCCTCGCCCATTCCGACATTGCGCCGGAGCGGAAACAGGATCCCGGCGAGCTTTTCCCGTGGGCGGCACTGGCGGAACAGGGCATCGGCCTGTGGCCGGAGTCGACGGAGATGGATGCGGATGACGCGGACGCGGAAGACATCAAGCACATCTTAACAAAGTATGGATATGACCGGCGGCTGGATGAAAAAACCCTCCTCACCGCCTTCCAGCGCCACTTCGAGCCGGAGGTATTCGGGACGCCGGAAAGAATCGGGGTCGCCAGTCCGAACACCGTTCAGTTGCTGCAGGCGCTGCTGCGGCAAAAACAGGCCCTGCGGCCGAGGCTATCTTAACGCCAGTCACTTTAATAATATTGACACCGCATCTTTGCCCGTCCTATAAAGATGGCCCGGATCCCCTTAACATAAAGGAAAAACCCATGTCCAAGCCAAATGTCACTGCAGAACAATTGCAAACACTGAAAGCCATCGAAAAAGCGTTCAGCAAGAACGTCATCGCCAACTATCAGGGCGATGCCCTCAAGCTCTTCCGCAAGAACGCCAGCCTGAAGCAGATGTTCAATCTTGTCGTCGCTTCACGCCGTTTTGATAAGAAACTCAATAAAAACGCGCCCGCCGCCGAACAGGCGGAAGCTTTGGCGCGTTACTGTTCCGCGGCTCTGCCGGTTTTGAAAAAATCTTTTGGGGAAGACTTGCTGGTGAAAGCCCTGCCGAGTGAAGCCAAAGAACAGGACATCATCGACCTCTGCCGCGCCCTGGGCAGCAACGATCTTGCAGATCTTTGCGAAAAGGCCAAAAATCTGCCCCCCATCTCCCCTGCAGCAGGCCAAAAGCCGCAACCCTGAGAAACTTAACGCTGAAAAGTATTCATAATACGCTTGCTTTTTTAGACGAGCAGGCGTAGGTTGCTCTCTAACCAGAGAGTCGGATGACCGCGGGGCGACCCGAGGAAAGTCCGGGCTCCATGAGAACACGGTGCCGGATAACGTCCGGCGGGGGCGACCCCAGGGAAAGTGCCACAGAAAATATACCGCCATCGCAAGGTGGTAAGGGTGAAAAGGTGCGGTAAGAGCGCACCGCGGCCCTGGTAACAGGGCTGGCATGGAAAACCCCACCGGGAGCAAGGCCAAATAGGGAAGACACGCCTTCAATGGCAGGGCTGTTTTCAGCCCCGTCTTCCGGGTCGGCTGCAGGAAGCGTCAGGCAACTGCCGCTCCAGATGAATGGTCATCCCGTCGCAAGACGGACAGAACCCGGCTTACAGACTCTCTGGTTTTTTTTCTTCTAGCCCGCTGACTTGTAATCCTTGACGGCGGCCTGGACGCCCCAGACCAGCATCGCGGCGTCGAAAGGCTTCGGCAGGTAGGCATAGACCCCGGCCAGCTTTCCTTCCAATATCTGCTCGCCGCTGGCGGCGCCGCTTTGCATGATGACGGGAATGCAGCTCAGCTGCGGGCTGGCGCCGAGTTTCTCCAGCACTTCCATGCCGTTCATGCGCGGCATCATGCGGTCGAGGATGATGACGTCGATATCCGGGGTGTTCGCCAGTTTTTGCATCGCCACGTCGCCGTCATCGGCCTGGATGACCGTGAAGCCCGCGTCCTCGAGATAATCGGTCATGATGTCGAGGTTGAATTCCTCATCATCGACCACCAGAACTTTTATTTTTTTTGCCATCGGATAATCCTCTTATGCGTTAATCACATTGCTTTTTTCATGTGCTGATTCAGGAGATGCTATCCGGAGCAGCACATGAAATACGACTCCGTCGGGGCGGTTTTCCGCCCATATTTTTCCGTGATGGGCCGTCACGATGTGGCGGCAGATGGACAGCCCCAGCCCTGTGCCGCCAGCCCCGGTCTTTGTCGCGCTGCTCTGGGTGAAAGCGCGGAATATCGTTTCCAGCTCATTCTCGGGAATGCCGACGCCGGGATTGGCGACGCTGCAGACCAGGCCGGGAGCCGTAATCGCGTACCCGACTTCGATGGCGGATTTTTCGGGCGAAAACTTGACGGCGTTCGACAGCAGATTGACGAACACCTGGACCATCAGGTCCTTATCGTATTGTACGGCGGCCGCGGCGGCAATCTCCGCGCCGGTGATTTTCACCTGCAGGCCTTTTTTCCCGAGCAGGGGCGCCAGCTCGGACAGTCCGCGGTCCATCGCCTGATGCAGGTCGCCGGTGCGGAACTGCACTTCCGTCTTTCCCGCCTCCAGCTTGGACAGGTCGAGAAGGTTGTTGAGCAGGGACAGCAGCCGGTTGCCGCTGACGTGGATGTTGGCGAGATATTTTTTCAGTTTTTCATCGTCATTGGCCGCCGTGGCCGCCAGTTTTTTGTGTGCCATCTGCGAATAGCTCAGGATGGCGTGCATCGGCGTGCGCAGTTCGTGGCTCATGTTGGAGAGGAATTCGGATTTGGCCTTGTTGGCGTCTTCGGCCGTCGCTTTGGCCAGCTTGAGCGCGTTGGTGTCCCGGTAAATCGTTTCCGCCATGACGTTGAAGTTTTGCGCCAGGCGGCCGATTTCGTCACCGGAAGCGTTCTCCACCCGCAGGTTGTAGTTGCCGGCGGCGATTTCCTTCGTCGCCCGGGTCAGCGCCGTCAGCGGGGCGGTAAAGCGCACGGTGATGCGCCACAGCGCCAGTGTCAGCAGCAGCAGGCTCAAGACGCCGACCAGCGTCGTGGCCAGCAGCAGGGAATTGGCCTTGTCGAACAAGGCGGCGTGCGGGAAGGCCACTTCCAGCGACCACAGGTTCGGCGCCGGGCCGATCTTGACCGGCTTGAAAAGGTGAACCATGCCGTCCTTGCCGGTGTAATAATAGGTTTGCCCGTCATGAATGGCGGTCCGCGCTTCGGGCGGCAGGTCGTCCGCCGTGCGGTCGTGGTAAGGCCCGTCCGGGCGGCTGGCGTAATTGCCGGCGTTCGACAGCAGCGCGACATAGCCGCTGCCGTAGGGCCGCACCAGCGCCATCATGTATTGCAGGGCGGTGAGCGGATAGTCGGCGACGACCGAACCCTTGAAATCCTCATCGACAATGATCGGCACCGTCAGCGACATGACCATCGTCGGCGCGCCATTCACCGTGGATTCATAGGGCTCCGACGTCCAGGGCAGCTTGTTTTCTTCCGGGACAGTGTTCCCGGCATCGGATTTCCAGTGGGAGCTGATCCCGCTGAATTGCGGGTTGTGGTCCAGCGTCAGCCGGTCGATGCCCGCGGCGAGTTTTTGATCCGGCCCGTTTTCGCGCAGCACATAGAGGGTGTCCGCCATGGTTTCGGCGACCGCATAGGCATGGGCGAATTCAACCTCGATCCTGCCGGCATAGGCATCGGCGAGGTTATGCGCGCTTTGATAGGTTTCTTCGGAGGTGGCCTGGCGCGCCTGCGTGGCGATGAGGGCGAAGGCCGCCGTAAAAGTCAGGGCGACACAGGCCAGCACCCAGACAAAAATCTGCTTGCGCAGAGACCAGTCCTTCATCAATGCCATTTGTTTGAATCCCCCCCGTTGGCCGGTCACAAACAAACCAATGACAGCCTTTTACAAGGTTAATCTAAACTGGTTAATAAATGAAGGTGTTTCATGCGGGAAGCCTTCCGGTCTGTCGGCGTCTGACGACAGGGGGCTTTCTTACGTAAACCTTAAACAAAGGCGGACGTCCGGAGGTTGAAATTTCGGGCCGACGTTATAGCGCGGGCGCGGTTCCCGAAGGTTTCCTAGTCTGGATCTGGGTGGCCTTGACCGGTTTTTTACCGGATTTCCCGCGCAGCATGCGCCCGAATGCCGCACGCAATGTCTGGTCAAACGGCGTTCTCAGGCGCGTGTAGGTGCGCGGCTTCAGATGGACGCCGTCATAGTTGCCGGCGACGAGTTTTGCGCCCGCGCCTTCTTTTTCAAGCGCTTTAACGGCGGCGGCTGCAAAATACAGCACTTCGCGAATGTCGCTATTGCCGATCTTCATCATATCAAGCGTGCCGCCATTGATATGCACGACATGAGAGTCGTCAAAATTGAACTCTACGCAATAATCGGCGGGCCTTTTCTTTTCTTCCGCGAAGCGGCTTTCGAAAGTTTGCGGGTCAAGCTGGGTGCCGTGAGGTTCGTTCCACGCATCGACGCGGCCTGCGGTGAGCGGGCCTTCGTGACGGCGGCTGTCGCGCAGGGCTGCTTCAGCGGCGATATAAATCGCCGAAACGAGGGCGTCTTCGGCCGTCAGGTTGCCAGCCTCTTGCAGATAGCTTAGGCGCGACAGATCGTTTTGTGTGAACAGAAGCTGCATTTTTAAGATTTCCTTTGTTGAGGGTGCGTCAAGCTGTCACACCGTTTTCAGTTTTTAGGGATTGATTTATGGATAACGTAGGCGGTTTTTTGCCGGGCGTCAATAAAAAATATGCCATAATGATATTGTATAGGGCTTTAATTATACAACACATTGAAATTGTTATAAAAAATCTCCAATGACGCCTGGGGGGATTTTTAAAGTCCATATTAATGAATCTTGACTTTTCACATAAGCCCTTTAATCTTTGAGGCTCAGACATAGAATTTATGGAATCCGAAGGGAGCTTGCGAAAAGCGATGCCTGATTCATTACCCTCCAAAAAAAAGAGCGGACCCGCAACGATTCCAAACCAGACTCCCGTCAAAACAGGTGCGGAAGTTTTCACCATTCCCCCTTATCAGTCATTTCTGGATTCCGTGGCGCGGGGGATTCTCGATCAGGCCGGGGACGACCCGCTCAAGCTGGCGGATTACACAATTTTGGTGCCGGACCGAGAAACCGGCCGGGCGCTGCGCCAGGCTTTTCTCGGGCAGTTGCAGGGCAAGACCCATGTGATGCCGAACATCGGCTCGCTCGGCGATATGGACGACGAGCACCTCAGCCTCAAATTGTCCGACAACGCCTTCCTGTCGCAGACGCTGATGGACATGCCGCCGGCGGTATCCAGGCTGCACCGGCAGCTGGTGCTGGCGCGGGAAATCTTGAAAATTACCGGCATGGCCAGTTCCAGCCAGAAGGCGATCAAGCTGGGCGGGGAGCTGGGAAAATTTCTTGATGAAGTGCAGCGTTATGAAGTCGATCTGAAAAATATTGAGCAGCTGGTGCCGCCCGAGTTCAAGGCGCAGTGGTCCAAGACCGCGGAGTTCCTCAAGATCATCACCGAGACCTGGCCGCAGGAATTGCAGAAGCTGGGGCGGGTCGATCCCGAGGAGCATAAAAACGCCGTGATCCAGATCCAGGCGGCGCACTGGCAGCAGAACAAGCCCGTCCATCCGGTCATCGCGGTGGGCTTCAATGAAAACTCCCCGGCCATCCGCACCCTGCTGCAGGCGGTGGCCGCGATGCCCAAGGGCACGGTTATTTTCCAGGGGCTCGACCTCGAACTGGACCAGCAGAGCTGGGATGTCCTGACGCCGGTTCATCCGCAATACGCCCTGAAGGGCCTGCTGAACGCGCTGGGCGTGGAGCGTTCCGCCGTCGGCGAATGGCAGGCGCAGCCCATCGCCGCCGACAGTTTCGTGCGCGCGCCGAACTTGGCTCTGACCAACACCGCGCGGCAGAAGCTCCTGCGCGAAACGATGCGCCCGTCGGGCACGGCGGAAGGCTGGACTTCCCTGCTGGCGCCGAAGCCGAAAAAAACCAAGAAGAAAAAATCCGCCAAGGAAGGCGACGCCAAGGGCGGGATCGATATTCAGGCGCTGAACGGGATGGACCTCATCACCGGCGGCTCGATGCAGGAAGAGGCGAGCGTGATCGCGCTCAAGATGCGCGAAAGCCTGGAAGTGCCGGGGCGCAAGGTGACATTGGTCACGGCGGACCGTTCGCTGGCGCGGCGGGTGTCGGCGCGCCTGCGCAACTGGCAGATCGAGGTGCATGACGATGCGGGGGCGCCGCTGTCGGAAACGCCGGTCGGCGTTTTCCTGCTGGCGACGGCGGCAATGGCGGCCGAGGAATGGGCGCCGGTGCGGTTTCTGGAGGCGCTGAAGCACCCCCTGGCGGCGCTGGGCGAAGATAAAAACGCTTTCCGCCGCAAGGTGCTGGATCTTGAGAACATGGTTTTCCACGGCCCGCGTCCGGGTGCCGGCGCTGCTGGCGTCAAGGGCGTGCTGTCCGCCGCCTTCAACCGCGCCGCCCGCCGCCCGAAAGGGAAAGAGCCGCCGGAACTGCTGCTGGCGCAGCGTCAGGAACTGGAAGCCTTTGTCGATAGCGTCGAAAAATCCGGCCAGAAGTTCTTTGAAAAAATGACCTCCGTCCAGCCGGTGCCGTTCCGCGAGCTGCTGGACGAGCACATCCGTTTCGCCGAAACCCTGGCCGCCGACGACAAGGAAAACGGCGCCGCCCGCATCTGGCGCGGCGACGACGGCATCAAGGCGACCCGCTTTCTGACCGGCCTGCGCGAAGTGGCGCAGCTGGTGCCGGACGTGACGGGGCGCGGCTATATCGACGTGCTGCAGGGGCTGATGCGGGATGTGACGGTGACCACTTCGGCCACCACGCACCCCAGCTTGCGCATCATGACGCCGGAACAGGCGCGGCTGCTGAAATTCGACACCGTCATCCTCGGCGGCCTCAACGACGAGGTCTGGCCGCAGCGGGTCAATGAAAATCCCTGGCTGTCGCCGGATATGATCAAGGCGCTGGGCCTGCCCGCGCCGGAAGCCGGTATCGGCCAGGCGGCGCATAGTTTTGTGCAGATGATCTCCAATCCCAACGTCCTCCTGACCCGCTCGATGCGTTCCGGCGACGGGCCGACGGTCGCTTCCCCGTTCCTGACCCGCCTGATGATGGTGCTGCGCGGCGCCGGGCTGGAGAAGGCGATTGAAAAGAAAACCCACCTGCTCGACATCCACAAGACGATGCACACGCCGGCGCAGGTGACGCCGATCGAGGCGCCGCAGGTGACGCCGCCGGTGGACAAGCGCCCCCAGCAGCTGCCGGTCACTGCCGTCGAGATGCTGATGCGCGACCCTTATTCCGTCTATGTCAAGTACGTCCTGCAACTGCGCCAGAAAGCCCCCCTCGACGCCAACCCCAGCGTCGCCGAGCGCGGGATTTTCACCCATGCGGCGCTGGACGAGTTCGTGAAGAAATACCCCGACAAGCTGCCGGCCAACGCCGAAGCGGAGCTGCTGAAGATCGGCGAGGAGACGTTCAAGAACCGCATGAACAACCCGACCGTGCGCGCCTTCTGGTGGCCGCGCTTCGAGCGGATCGCCAAGTGGTTCGTGAAATTTGAAACCGACCGCCGCGAAATGTCGAAAGTGCTGGGCACCGAAGTGCACGGCAAGCTGGAGATCGACACCGGCGACGGCATCTTCACGCTGACCACCATTGCCGACCGCGTGGATCGCGCCGCCAACGACCAGCTGGAGGTGATCGACTACAAGACCGGCACCGTCCCCTCGCAGAAGGCCGTGGCGCTCGGGTTTTCGCCGCAGCTGACGCTGGAGGCGCTGATCGCCTTCACCGGCGGCTTTGACGGGATTGACGCGACGGATGTCGGCGAGCTGCAATACTGGAAGCTGTCCGGCGGCCGCCCGGCGGCGGAAGTCACCGACGTCAAGGGCGACGTCAAGCAGCTTGTCACCGAGGCGCGGCAGGGAATCGAAGCCCTGATTAAGGCTTTCAACGACAAGGCGACGCCTTATCTGGTGACGCCGCGCCCGGCCTGGGCGCCGCGCTACAACAACGCCCAGCACCTGTCGCGGGTCGATGAGTGGAGCACGGTCAAGAAAACCGCCGCTGCCAAGAAAACCACCAGCCGCCGTTCTTCTTCCGGCAAGGGGAGACCTAAGTAATGACCGGCAAAGAGAATCCCTCTCCTAAGAAAGAACGCCTCGACCCCGGCATGGTCCAGCGCCGCGCCTCCGACCCGTCGGTGAGCGCCTGGGTGACGGCCTCCGCCGGCACCGGCAAGACCAAAGTGCTGACTGACCGCGTGCTGCGCCTGATGCTGAACGGCGCCCGCCCCGACCAGGTCCTGTGCCTGACCTTCACCCGCGCCGCGGCTTCCGTCATGACCAACCGCATCCGCGACGAGCTCGGCGCCTGGGCCACCTGCGACGATGAAACCCTGCAGACCAGGCTGACCAAGCTGACCGGGCGCAAGCCGGATGCGGCGATGGTCACCCGCGCGCGGCAGATGTTCACCGAGTTCCTCGATTCCCACGGCGGGATGCGCATTCAGACCATCCATTCCTTTTCGCAGTCATTGCTGCGGCGCTTCCCGATTGAATCCGGCATTCCGCCCTATTTCGACGTGATGGACGACCAGACGGCGGCGGAAGCGCTGCGCGAGGCGCAGGTCGAGGTGCTGAAGCAGATCCAGAAGGAGCCGAATTCCGACCTGGCGAAAGCCGTCAATACGATCACGCCCGACGTTTCCGAGGACGATTTCGTCAGCCTGATCACCGAGCTGACCTACCGCCGCGGCCAGCTGATCGCGACCATCGAAAGCCACGGCGGGATCGAGGGGACGATCGACGCCGTTTTCAAGTACCTGAACGCGCCGCGGCAGCTGACGGTCAAGGACCTCAATATGGGCCTGCTGTCGGACCAGGGGCTGGACGGCGCCGCGCCGGATCTCGCCGCGCTCGCCGCCGCCGCCGAAACGTTGTCGCACGGCAGCCCGGCGGAGCAGGAAAAAGCCAGGGTGATGAAGGAATGGCTCGCCCATCCCGAAAAGCGCCTCGACCTGTTCAGCAGCTACCTTTCCATTTTTCTCACCACCGAAGGCGAGGTCCGCAAGCGCCTGACCACCAAGTCCACCGTCGATGCGGAAGACTCCTTGTCCGTCGAGGCTGCGCGCCTGCTCAAGGGCATGGAAGCGGTCAAGACGATGAACGTGGCGCGCGGCACAGAATCCCTGCTGCGGATGAGCGACGCGATCATGCGGCATTACAGCGAGAAAAAACGCTCGCTCAACCTGCTGGACTACGACGACCTGGTGCACCGCGCCAACGTGATGATGCTCGAGGACGATGCGGCCAGCTGGACGCTGCAAAAACTGCCCGGCGACCTGAAGCACATTCTGGTCGATGAGGCGCAGGACACCAACCCCGACCAGTGGAAGCTGATTTCCGCGATCGCCAAGGAGTTTTTCACCAATCCCGCCCGCAAGAAAAGCAAGGACAACACTTTCTTCGTCGTCGGCGACGAGAAGCAGTCGATTTTCTCCTTCCAGCGCGCCGATCCGGAAGAGTTCACCGCGCGCAAGAAATTCTTTGCCGAGATGGTCAGGCAGGCCGGCGGCGAATGGCGCGAAGTCGAGATGGAAATCGCTTTCCGCTCCAGCCCCGCCATCACCCAGGCGGTCGATGCCATTTTCGCCAACCCCGAGGCTGCCGACGGCCTTTTCCACAAGGACGAGGCGGACAAGCGCCAGGTGAAGCACAGCCCCTTCCGCCGCGGTCAGGCCGGCATCGTCGAGGTGCACCCGCTCATCAAGGCGGAGCCGCAGGAAGACCCCAAGCCCTGGTCGCTGCCGTTGCAGATGGAAAGCGTCGAGGACCCCTCCGTGGCGCTGGCCGACAAGATCGCCGACCAGATCAAGGGCTGGCTCGACAGCGGCGAGAAGCTGGAATCGCGCGACCGCCCGATCAACCCCGCGGATATCGTCATCCTGGTGCGCCGCCGCTCCGCCTTCGTCGATCATATGGTGCGCGCGCTCAAGAAGCGCGATGTGCCCGTCGCCGGCGCGGACCGGATGTCGCTGCGCGAGCAGATCGTGGTCATGGACCTGGTGGCGCTCGGCGAAGTGGCCCTGTTCCCCAAGGACGAATACAAACTGGCCTGCGTGCTGAAGTCGCCGCTGATCGGCATGACCGACCAGCAGCTGGAGGACCTGTGCCTCGGCCGCACCGCCGACCTGTGGGAGACCCTGAAGCAAAAAGCCGGCGACCCCGCGACGGACAAGATTTACGGGGAGGCTTACCGCTACCTCGAGCCGCTGCAAAAGAAGCTGGGCACGGAAAGGCCTTACGAGTTTTACTCCTCCCTCCTGCTGACGCCCTGTCCCGGCAACGACAAATCCGCCGTGTCCGCCATTTACGGCCGGCTGGGCTTCGAGGCCGAAGACCCGCTGGTCGAGTTCATGAACGCGCTGGAGCGCTTTGAAAAAGTCCATGTGCCGTCGCTGCAGGGCTTCCTCGCCTGGCTCGACGCCGGGGAAGCGGAAGTAAAGCGCGACAGCAGCCTCAACCATGAAAACCCCAAGGTGCACATCATGACCGTGCACGGCGCCAAGGGGCTTGAAGCGCCGATCGTCATCCTGCCCGACACCACGGGCATCCCCTCCGACAACATCCGCGCCCGGCCGAAGTTCCTCTGGCCCGAAGGCGCGCGCAATGTGCCGTTGTGGGTGCCGCGCTCCGATCTTGAAAGCAGCGTCTTCACGCGCGAGCGCGAACAGGCGGAGACCGAGCGCGACCGCGAGTTCCGCCGCCTGATGTACGTGGCCCTGACCCGCGCCGCCGACCGGCTCTATGTCTATGGCGCGCAGGGCTCGAAAAAACTCTCGGACAAGAGCTGGTATTCCCTGATCCGCTCCGGGCTGGAGAAAAACCTCAAAGGCCAGCTGGAAATCATCCCGGTGACGCCGGAGGGCAAAAAGCCGCTGGCGGAAGACTTTAATAAAACCGCGGGCAAGAAGCCGGCGGCGAACGATGATGATGCGGCAGACCCCGAGACGACCATCCTCCGTTTCAAGGTCGCGCAAACCGCCAAGCCGGTGCCGGACGGCGTGAAGCCGATCGAGAAGACCAAGGTGGTGGGCATCCCGGTCTGGGCGCGGACCATCCCGCAGCCGGAAAGCGGCGCGGTCGAGCGTTTCCGCCCCTCGGAATACAAGGGCGGCAACGACAATTACAGCGCGCCCTCGCCGCTGGAAGGACAGGACGAGAGCTATTTCGCCAAGCTCGGCACCATCGTGCACGACCTGCTGGAGTTCCTGCCGGTGCTGCCCGCCGGGGAACGGGAGGCTGCGGCGCAGAAATACCTGGCCAAGCCGGCCTGGGATCTCAGCGCGGAAGAACAGAAGCAGACTTTGCAGCAGGTGATCGCGGTCCTCAATGATCCCGAGTTCGGCGCCCTGTTCGGCGCCAACTCGTGGCCCGAGGTGTCGATCAACGGCTTCGTCGAGAAGGACGGCAAAAAGCAGGTGCTGTCGGCGCAGATCGACCGCCTGGTGGTGGGAGACAAGACGGTGCTGATCGTCGATTACAAGAACAGCCAGCGCGTGCCGAAAGACCCGTCGCAGGTGATATTCAAGTACATCGTGCAGATGGCGGCCTACCGCATGGCGGTGCAGCAGATCTATCCCGACAAGGAAGTCAAATGCGCGCTGCTGTTCACGCGCACGGCGACCCTGATGCCGCTGCCGGCGGCGCTGCTCGATGCGGCCCTGGCCAAAGTCGCCGTCAAGCCGCATACGCCGAAAACGCCGGACGGGCCTACCCCTTAGCCATTTTCTCCAGCGCGCCCTGCAGAATGACCTGGGCGGCGAGCTTGTCGATCACTGCATCGCGCTTCTGGCGGGAGAGTTTGGTGTGCTCGTTGAGAAAATCATCCACCGCCGAAGTGGACAGCCGTTCGTCAAAAAAGGCGATCAGCGGCTCGAAGCCGAACACCTCGCGCGCCTGCAGTAGGTTTTCCGCGAAGTGCCGGACCGAATCGACTCTAGGCCCTTCCGACCCGTCCATGTTCAGCGGCAATCCTATGACAAATCCGCCCACCCCGTATTCCCGGCAGATCGCGGCTAAAATCTTCACATCGAGGCTGAATTTGCTGCGTTCGATGGTTTTCAGGGGGG
This sequence comes from Alphaproteobacteria bacterium, assembly GCA_021413445.1. Taxonomy (GTDB): domain Bacteria; phylum Pseudomonadota; class Alphaproteobacteria; order Micavibrionales; family UBA2020; genus PALSA-926. The sequence continues at coordinate 17,131 of JAIOQI010000030.1, forward strand.
TGGCGATGGTGAGATCGGGGTTGCACACCGCCAGACCCCAGGTTTTCGCGCCGTGATCGATGCCGATCAGCCGTTTTCCCTTCGGCAGGGACGCTCTCAGTTCTTTTAATGTCACAATTGTCATGTTAGTCTCTATGCCTGTTTATCTACCATAAAGCAAGGAAACTCATGTCTATCGATAAAAACACGGTCAAAAAGGTCGCCCGGCTCGCCCGCATCCGGATCAGCGATGACGAGGTGGATGTCCTGTCGGGGGAACTCAGCAAGATCCTGGCGATGATCGGGCAGCTGAACGAGGTCAAGACCGACGGTGTCGAGCCGATGACCAGCGTGATCGAGATGCAGATGCCGGAGCGCGAGGACAAGGTCACCGACGGCGGCATCCCCGAAAAAATCCTCGCCAACGCGCCGGAGCAGACGGCGGGATTCTTTGTCGTGCCGAAAGTGGTGGAATAACATGAAAAACCTGACCAGCCTGACCATTAAGGAAGCCCTTGCCGGCCTCAAGAAAAAAGACTTCTCCGCCGTGGATCTGACCGAGGCGCACATCAAGGCGACCGAGGCGGCGCGGCACCTGAATTGCTACATCCTCGAAACTTTCGACATCGCCCGCAAGCAGGCGGCAGCGAGCGACGCCCGCTATGCGAAGGGCGAGGCCCGCCTGCTCGACGGCATCCCGATTGCGATGAAAGATTTGTTCTGCACCGAAGGCGTGCAGACCACGGCGGCGAGCAACATCCTCAAGGGCTTCAAGCCGCCCTATGAATCAACCGTTTCCGGCAACATGTTCCGCGACGGCGCGGTGATGCTGGGCAAGGCCAACCTCGACGAATTCGCCATGGGCTCGGCCAACATCACCAGCGCCTACGGCAACGTCATCAACCCCTGGAAGCGCAAAAGTGACGACAAGCCGCTGGTTCCCGGCGGCTCCTCCGGCGGCTCGGCGGCGGCGGTCGCGGCGCGCATCGCCATGGGCGCGACCGGCACCGATACCGGCGGCTCCATCCGCCAGCCGGCGTCTTTCTGCGGCATTTCCGGCATCAAGCCGACCTACGGGCGCTGCTCGCGTTTCGGCATCGTCGCTTTCGCCTCCTCGCTCGATCAGGCGGGGCCTTTCGCCCGCAGCGCCGAAGACTGCGCGCTGCTGCTGCAATCGATGGCCGGCTATGACTCGAAAGATTCCACCTCCGTCAACTGCCCGGTGCCGGATTACGCCAGCACGATCGCCCAAGGGGTCAAGGGCCTGAAAGTCGGCGTGCCGAAGGAATACCGCATCGACGGCACCAACCCTGAAATCCTGAAGCTGTGGGAGAGGGGCGTGGAGATGCTGAAGGACGCCGGCGCCGAGATCGTCGATGTTTCCCTGCCCTACACCAAATACGCATTGCAGACTTATTACGTGATCGCCCCGGCGGAATGCTCTTCCAATCTCGCGCGCTATGACGGCGTGCGTTTCGGCCAGCGCGTCGAGGGCGATAATTTAATTGATACTTACGAGAAGACCCGCGCCGCGGGCTTCGGCAAGGAAGTCAAGCGCCGCATCCTGATCGGCACCTATGTGCTCTCCGCCGGGTATTACGACGCCTATTACAACAAGGCGCGCCGGGTGCGCAAACTGATCTGGCAGGATTTCATCGAAGCTTACAAGAAATGCGACCTGCTGCTGACGCCCACCGCGCCCACCGCCGCTTTCGCCATCGGCGAGAACATGCAGGACCCGGTGACGATGTACCTGAACGACGTCTTCACCATCCCGGCTTCGATGGCAGGCATGCCGGGGATGTCCGTGCCGGTGGGTCTGAGCGCTGATGGTCTGCCATTAGGGCTGCAGCTGCTCGGCAAACCGTTTGACGAAGCGACCATTTTCCGGGCGGCACAGGCCATCGAAAAAGCGGCGAATTTCACGGCATTGCCGCAACTGGCCCAGGCCAGGGCGGCGTAGGAGAGATAAAATGGCACATGCACTTTTAAAAGGCGAAACGGGCGACTGGGAAATCGTGATCGGGCTGGAAATCCACGCCCAGGTCCTGACCAAGTCAAAATTGTTTTCCGGCGCCTCGGCCGATTTCGGCGGCGCGCCCAATGCCCATGTCTCGCCGGTTGATGCCGGCATGCCGGGGATGCTGCCGGTCATCAACAAGAAGTGCGTTGAATCGGCGGTTAAAACCGGGCTCGGCCTCAATGCCCAGATCAACAAGTATTCGGTGTTCGAGCGCAAAAACTATTTCTATCCCGACCTGCCGCAGGGCTACCAGATCTCGCAATACGCGCACCCCATCGTCGGCAACGGCGAGATTGAAATCGACCTTGCCGACGGCTCCAGCAAAATCGTCGGCATCGAGCGCCTGCACCTTGAGCAGGATGCCGGCAAGTCGCTGCACGACCAGCACCCCACCAAAAGCTATCTCGACCTCAACCGCTCCGGCAACCCGCTGATGGAAATCGTCTCCAAGCCGGACATGAATTCCGCCGAGGAAGCGGCGGCCTACGTGACCAAGATCCGCGCCATCCTGCGCTATCTCGGCACCTGCGACGGCAACATGGACGAAGGCTCGATGCGCTGCGACGTCAACGTCTCCGTGCGCAAGCCCGGCGCGGCGCTCGGCACGCGCTGCGAGATCAAGAACGTCAATTCCATCCGCTTCGTCGCCCAGGCGATCGAATGCGAGGCTAAGCGCCAGATCGAGGTCATCGAGGGCGGCGACAAGATCGTGCAGGAAACGCGGCTCTTCGACACCAAGGCCGGCACCACCCGCGCCATGCGCTCGAAGGAAGAGGCGCACGACTACCGCTATTTCCCCGACCCCGACCTGCTGCCGCTGAAGCTGGAGCAAGATTTCATCGACGCCATCAAAAAGACCCTGCCGGAACTGCCGGACGCGAAGAAGTACCGTTTCATGAAGGATTACGGGTTGTCGGTCGCGGACGCCTCGACGCTGATCAGCGAAAAATCCCGCGCCGATTATTTTGAAGCTGCAGTGAAAGGCAATGATGCCAAGCTGACCGCCAACTGGGTGCTGACCGAATTGCTCGGCGCGCTGAACAGGGCCGAAAAAGACTTAGGCGACAGCCCCGTTTCGGCAACGCAACTGGGCGGGCTGGTGGCGCTGATCTCCGACAACACCATTTCCGGGCGCATCGCCAAGGAAGTCTTCGCCGAAATGTTCGCGACCGGCAAGAACGCCGCCGCCATCGTCGAGGAAAAAGGCCTTCGCCAAGTCAGCGACACCGGCGCGATTGAAAAGATTGTCGATGACGTCCTGAAGAACAACCCCGATAAAATCGCCGAATACAAATCCGGCAAGGACAAGCTGTTCGGCTTCTTCGTCGGCCAGGTGCTGAAGCAGTCCGGCGGCAAGGCCAACCCCGGCATGGTCAACGAGTTGCTGAAGTCGAAGCTGGATAAGGCATAGCCCATGTCCAAACTGCTCGTTTTCGATGTCGATGGCACCATCCTGAATTCCTGGGGCGGATACGAGCGGGTGGTCATGGATTATTCGCAGGAGCGCGGCCTGCCGCGCCCGTGCTTCGAGACGATCAAGAAGGGCTACGGCAACGCCCACGCCCATGATTTCGGCTGGGGCGTCGGCCGCGACGAGCAATGGCAGCACATGCTGGAGACGTTCCGCATTGCCGAGCGGCACGAGATGTCCGGCGACCCCCGCCATACGCCGCAGCTTTTCGACGGCGCCGGGGAATCGCTCATCCATCTCAAGGATCTTGGCCACACGCTGGCGATCATCACCTCGAAGGCGGAGGCGCCGCTACTGCACCTGCTGGAGCACCACAAGATCGCGCGGTTGTTTTCGGCGCACCGCTCCATCAACGACGTCACCCGCCGCGGCGAGAAGGAAAAGCCCGCGCCCGACATGCTGCATAGTGTGATGCGCGAGCTGGGCTTCGCGCCCGAAGGGACGGTGATGGTCGGCGACACCACCATGGACGTGCGCATGGGCCGCGCGGCGGACGCGCACACCATCGGCGTCACCTGGGGCACGCATCCGAAAGAATACCTGGCCGATGCCGGCGCCCATCATATCGTCGAGACCGTCTTCGGCGACGTGGTGCGGACGGTGAAGGGGATTTTCGGTTAAGCATGGCATATGCACACCTCCTGCTGGCGCTGCTGTTCCTGCTCACTATCGGCCATTTGCTGACTTTAAAAATTTGCAGCGTCAAGCTTGACCACCGCGCCGCGCCGATCTTCATCAGCCTGTGGACGCTGCTGGGCGTCGCTGCGGTGACGCCGTTCTTCGGTTATCTGTGGGCGGAAGGCTGGGACAAGTTCATGGCCGCGCCGCACCTGCTGGCGCTATGCGTGCTCAAGGGCGGTCTGCTTTACCTGCTGTTCGTCATCAGCCAGGAGCTGATGCAGGAAAGCCTGTCGTCGCGCCATTACGTCACGCCGCTGGCGGTGGGGCTGGTGGCGATCGTCAACGCGACTTTGGGCGAGCAATTGCTGCCCGGCCAGTGGCTGGCGGCGCTGGGGCTGTGCGGATTGTCGGCGGCGTTCTTTTTCAGGGGCCACGCCTCCGACCTGAGCCGGAAGGGCCGCTTCGCCTATGTCAAGCTGGTGGCGCTGTCGGTGTTCCTCTCCTCGCTGGATCATGTGCTGACCAAGAATTCCAACTGGTTTTCGCTGCTGCTGGTGTCGAATACCGTGCTGCTGGCGGTGTCGCTGGCGCTGAACCGCGCCAGAATCGCCGTGCTGCGGGACGCGCTGTTCCACAAATACGCCGCCCTGGCGGGCATTTTTTATATGCTGACCGAGCTGGTCAAGTTCTACCAGCAGGTGACGATCAACCCCGTCACCGTGGTGGTGACGGCGCAGGCGGCGACCAAGCCGGTGATTCTGGTGCTCAGCGCACTTCTCTGGAAGGAGCGGACGGTGAAGGAACAGCTGGTCTGGGGCATTCTGGCCTTTATTGTCACGCTGCCGTTATTCCTTTAAGCTGAAGCCATGACGCAAAACTACGACATCATCATTTTTGGCGGCGGGATTGCGGGGCTGTTTATCGCCAGCCGTTTGCAGCGTGCGGGATATAACCTGATCCTGATTGAGAAGGACAGGCTGGGGGGAACGCAGACCCTGGCCTCGCAAGGCATGCTCCACGGCGGGCAGAAATATGCGCTGGGCGGGGGCGGCAATCATGCCACTTCGATCGCGGCCATGCCGGCGCGGTGGGAGGCCTGTTTCGCGGGTCAGGGCGAGATCGACCTTTCCGCTGTGAAATTTTTGAGCGCCGGTCAGGTGATGTTTCCGGCCGGGTCTTTTTTTTCCAGCCTGAGCGTCATCGCCGCCGCCCATGCCGTGCGCGGCCGGGTGCAGCGGCTGCAGCGGGGAGGCTATCCCGCCGTCCTGCAACGCGGGCCGGTCTATGAGATGCAGGAAAAAGTGCTGGAGACGAAATCCCTGATTGCCGCGCTGGCGCAAAACCTGAAGGGCCGGATTTTCAGGGGCGAGGTGCAGGAAATAGCGCCGGACGGGCGCGTGGTCGTGTCGGGAATTCCCCTGCAGGCCAAGGCGGTTATTTTCACCGCCGGCGCCGGTAATGAAACAGCATTAAGTTTATTGCAAATTAAAGAACAGCATACGCAGCGCCGCCCCTTGCGGCAGATCATGGTAAAATCGCTGCCGCAGGCGCTTTACGGCCACGGCATTGTCGGGCAGCCCAAGCCAAGGGTAACGGTGACCAGCCATCCGCTGAGCACCGGCGGCTATGTCTGGTACCTCGGCGGCAATGTGGCGGAAGAGGGCGCGAAACTCTCCGCAGCCGAAGCGCTCGCTTTCGCCAAAAAGGAAATGCAGGATATTTTCCCGCACCTCGACTGGGAACAAAAGGAATGGGCAAGCTGGCTGGGCGACCGCGCCGAGCCGTTCGATGCGGAAGGACAGCTTCCCCCCGGCCCTTATATACAGCAGCGGGGAAAAGTGCTGATCGCCTGGCCGACCAAACTGACTTTTGCCCCGGCTCTGGCGGATCAGGTTTTTGCCTTGCTGCAAGAACGCGGTGTCAGCCCTTCGCCCTCCACCGCTTCTCCACTCCTGGATGAAGCGGAGATCGGCCACTACCCGTGGGAGGAGGCGCAATGGCAACGCATTTAGAACAGCGCCGCTTCGCCTCGACCGGCCAGAGCGTCAGCGTCCTCGGCCTCGGCACCGTCAAGTTCGGGCGCAACCAGGGCGTCAAGTATCCGGGCGGGGAGGGCTTCGCCCTGCCGAGCGACAGCGAGATTTTGCACCTGCTCGACTTATGCCGGGAGAACGGCGTCAACCTGCTCGACACGGCCCCCGCTTACGGCGTCGCCGAGGCGCGTCTGGGCGCTTTGCTGGGCAGCCGGCGCAAGGACTTTTTTATCGTCACCAAGACCGGCGAGGAATTCCATGACGGGAAATCGGAATATAATTTTTCCGCCGAACATACCCTCCGTAGCGTGGAGCGGAGCCTGCAGCGGCTGAAGACGGACCACCTGGACTGCGTGCTGGTGCATGCCAGCAAGGATGATTTGCATGTCATCAACCACACCCCGGTCCTTGAAACGCTGGCGCGGCTGAAAGAGCAGGGGAAAATCCTTAGCTTCGGCGTTTCGGCTTATTCGATCGCGGGGGGCAAACGCGCCGTCGATCTGGCCGACGCCGTGATGGTCGCTTACAACAAAAACCACTTGAGCGAAAAAGCGGTGATAGATTACGCCCTGAAGGAAGGCAAGGCGGTGCTGGTCAAAAAAGGCCTGGCTTCCGGCCATATCGACAGCATCGGCGGCCTGGAGGACAATATCCGCTTCATCCTGGAGACGCCTGGGGTCACCAGCCTTGTTTTTGGCAGCATCACCCCCGCCAACATTTTGACCAATATCAAGGCGGCGCGAAGCGTCAGCTGAAGATTACCCATACACCGTCATCCCTGCGACCCGCCTACGCTAAAGCTACGGCGGGTCGCAGGGATGACGGATTTTGTACAGCGGTTCGCTCTTGCCACTATCATGTAAAAATGGTTTTATGAAGCAGATGAAACGCAACCGCAAAACCAAAATTGTCGCGACCCTGGGCCCGGCCTCCTCGACGCCGGAGATAATCCGCAAATTGTTCGAGACCGGGGTCGATGTGTTCCGCCTCAACTTCAGCCATGGCACGCATGACGACCATGCCAAGCGCCTCAACATCATCCGCGACCTGGAAAAGCAGGCCGGCCGGCCGATCGGCATCTTCGCCGATTTGCAGGGGCCCAAGCTGCGCCTCGGCACTTTTGCGGGCGGCGAGATCGCCCTTGAAAAGGGCATGCGGATCACGCTGGATTCCAATCCCGCGCCGGGCAACGCGCAGCGGGTCTATCTGCCGCACCCCGAAATCCTCGAGGCTTTGCAGGAAGGTTCCGACGTCCTGCTCGATGACGGCAAGGTGCACCTGCGCGTGGTGAAAAAGGGCCGCGACTTTGTCGAGGGCGAGGTGATCGCCGGGAAAAAGCTGATGGACAGGAAAGGCGTCAACCTGCCGAATGTCCTTTTAAAAGTCTCCTCCCTGACCGACAAGGACCGCATTGATCTCGAGGCGGCGCTGAAAATGGGCGTCGATTGGATTGCCCTCTCTTTTGTGCAGCGGCCGGAGGACGTGCTGGAAGCGCGGAAACTCATCGGCGCCCGCGCCAAGATCATCGTCAAGATCGAAAAGCCCTCGGCGGTCGATCGGCTGCAGGAGATCGTCGATATCACCGACGCGGTGATGCTGGCGCGCGGCGATCTCGGCGTGGAGATTCCGGCGGAGCGGGTGCCGAGCATCCAGAAGCACGTGGTCCGGGTCTGCCGCCAGGCGGGCAAGCCGGTCATCATCGCGACGCAGATGCTGGAATCGATGATTTCCTCCCCGCGCCCGACGCGGGCGGAAGCCTCCGACGTGGCGACCGCGATTTATGACGGCACCGACGCGGTGATGCTGTCGGCGGAAACCGCTTCGGGCGAATACCCGCTCGAGGCCGTGTCGATCATGGACAAGATCGCCGTCGATGTGGAGCAGGATTCCCTTTACCGCAAGATCATGGACGCCGAACACCCCGACCCCGAGAAAAACCCCTCCGACGCCATCACGGCGGCGGCGTCATGGGTGGCGATGACGGTGTCGGCGGCGGCGATCGTCAATTACACGGCTTCCGGCTCGACCACGCTGCGCACCGCGCGCGAAAGGCCGTCGGTGCCGGTGCTCTGCCTCACCGAAAACATGGAAGTGGCGCGGCGCTTGCAGCTGTCTTACGGCGTTCATCCCGTCTATACCAGCGAGGTCGGCAAGTTCAGCGATGTGGTCGCCAAGGCCTGCAGCCTGGCGCTGGAGCACGGCATCGCCGGGAAAGGCCAGCGCCTGGTCATCACCGCCGGCGTGCCGTTCGGCACCCCCGGCTCGACCAACACCCTGCGCGTGGCGCAGGTGGAATAGGGAATTTCTTATTTTAGCTTAAGCTTTGTGCAGCCACCAGCTGTCGCTGTTGATGGAGAAGATCGGCTTGTAGCGGCTGACGGCGGCGATGGCTTCGACTTGCTTGTCCTGGTTGTCGAGCACGAAGTCCCCGGCATCGGAATACACGACCAGGATGGCGTGAGGGATGTTCCTGATTTCGTCCATGACGATGGCGACGCGCAATTGCTGCGGGGAGAAGCCGAGGGCGCGCAGGGCCGCGTATTTCGCGATCGCGAAATCCTCGCAGTCGCCGCCGCGGGTCAGGAATTCGACGGGTGTCGCCCAGTAGTCGGTCTTGCCGTAGTTTCGTATGTCTTCGATATAATCGATCCGGTTGAAAAACGCGTTGACGCCTTCAATCTGCTCGCGCGCGGGCTTGCCCTGCATTTGCCGGAGCAGCGCCCTCCATTGCACCGCGCCGGGGGAGGAGGCCGCCGCCGTTTTCATCTGCTTTTCGAAGCGGTGCAGTTCCGCCGTCCATTTCTTGAAGGCGGCGATGTCGTTCGACTTGAATTCCTGCGTGCCGAAGAGTTCCGGATAGCGGATCGCCCTGTCCCCGGAGCGGACCGTGGCCGAGACTGTGAATGATGCGGCGACGTGATCGTCCGCATGCCCGGTCGAAGGCGTCACCACCTGCAGCAGCAGGGCCATCCCGGCGGTTGAAACCCTGAGGCACCATTGTTCGGCCAGCTTGCTGTACAGCTGGAACGCGGAAATGGCGCCCTGACGGACCAGGATCTTCCCCAGTTTGCCGCCGGTTTTTTTCTGTTCGGCAAGGGCGGCTCCCAGTTGCGCTGGGGTAATGACGCCGTGCGCGACCAGCAAATCACCCAGTTTGTAGCGCCGGAACGCCCGGGCCACGGCGCGGAAAAAGCCGTCTTCCTGTTCCGGCTGAAGCGCCGCATCTTTTGGGGGATGAAAGCCTGTCTGCGGTATGATTGTCGGATTCATTTCTTTCCACCAAGCGCCTGTATAATAATTGGATTGTCGTACATAAAGGTTAACAACATATGAAAATGGCAAAAACGGCCCCTCAAATTCTTGTTGCAGCCATTTATGTAATCATGTACAAACAAAGGGATAAAACCATACATTCAGTAAAAAGATATTTAAATGCCTGAAAAACATCAACTTTTTGAAGATTTGAAGAATTTGCAGTCCGCCCGCGTGCTGTGCATCGGGGATGTGATGATGGATCGTTTCATCTACGGCGCCATCGAGCGCATTTCCCCCGAAGCGCCGATTCCGGTTTTGCTGGTGGAGCGGGAAAAACACATGCTGGGCGGGGCGGGCAACGTGGCGGCCAATCTCGCCGCGCTCGGCGTTCAGGCCACGCTGGTCGCTGTGGTCGGCGCGGACGTCATTGGCGGAGAGATTCAAAAGCAGCTGGAGGCGCTCGGCGTCAGGGCCGCGCTGGAGACTGTTGTCGGCAGGACCACCACGGTCAAGAGCCGCTTCATCTGCGGCACGCAGCAGATGCTGCGGGTGGACCGGGAAAAGACGGATTCTATTCCCGCTGATGTCGAGGACGCCATTATCAGCCGCATCGAGGCGCTGGTGCCTGCGGCGGGAGCCGTCATCCTCTCTGATTACAAGAAGGGCCTGTTGACGGACAAGATCGTTTCGCACGCGATTGCCGCCGCCGCGCGGCACGGCAAGCCGGTGATCGTCGATCCCAAGGGCCGGGATTTCTCCCGTTACCGCGGCGCCACCGTCATGACGCCGAACCGCAAGGAGCTGGAAACGGCGACCGGCATGAAGACCGGCACCGATCAGGAAATCCAGGCCGCCGCGCTGAAGCTGGCTGCCGATTGCGGCATCGGCACGGTGCTGGCCACGCGCAGCAAGGACGGCATGTCCATTTTTTCCAAAGACGCGCCGCCGGTGCATATCCCCGCCAATGTCCGCGAGATTTATGATGTGTCCGGCGCCGGGGATACGGTGATTGCGACATTCGCGGCGGGCATGGCCGTCGGCCTGCCGGTTAAAAACGCGGCGCTGCTCGCCAATATCGCCGCCGGCATCGTGGTCGGAAAATCGGGAACCGCGACCGCGCGCCCCGATGAAATCCGCGAAGTGCTCGGGGAAGATATTGTCAAGCCGCCGAAACTGGCCACGGCGCAGAAGGCCGCCGAGCAGGCGGAGCGCCTGCGCATCCGCGGCCTCAAGGTCGGGCTCACCAACGGCTGCTTCGATTTGCTGCATCCCGGCCACTTGTCGTCCCTGCGCCAGGCGAAGTCGCATTGCGACTTCCTGATCGTGGCGATCAACGGCGACGCTTCCGTGAAACGCCTCAAGGGGCCCGCCCGCCCGGTGCAAAACCAGGATGCGCGGGCGGATATCCTCGCCGCGCTCGATATGGTGGATATGGTCGTGATCTTTGAGGATGACACCCCGCTCACCCTCATTAAAGAGATCAAGCCGGACGTCCTCATCAAGGGCGGCCAGTACAAGCTGGAGGAAGTCGTCGGCTATGACGTCGTTATGTCATATGGCGGCAAAATCGTCCGCGCCGAGATGGAAGAAGGCTTCAGCACCACCAATACGATTGCGAGAATCTCCGCCTGAATCGCCCCGTCGTTACATAACACCCCTTTTGCGCGCAAAAGTTGACCGCCAGCGCCTTTTAATTGCAAGCTATTGTTAATCTTTCTGTGGCACCCTGAGTTCTGGAGAGTGTGTCTTTGAAGGAAAACAGTGGGGTGATCGACAATGACGGATGACAGCACGGCGCCAAAAAATCCGGAAACAAATATTCCTGTTCACGACGTGGACAGCAAAAAAGCGAAGCGGATCGGCGACATCCTGGTGGAACAGGGGCTGATTACCCTCGACCAGCTCAACGTCGCGCTCCATGAAAAGCAAAAAACCGGAAAAATGATCGGTGCGACCCTGGTCGATCTGGGTTTCATCTCCGAGAGCATGCTGACCGGCTTCCTGGCCGAAAGCACCGGCTATCAGCAGTTCGACCCGAAAAAGACGATGCTGGATCCCGAAGCGCTGGGGATGATCCTTAAAAAGGACGCGCTCAAGTACCAGCTGCTGCCGGTCTCCTTCGTTCCCGCCAAAAACGAGATCACCATCGCGATGGCGGACCCTTACGACGTGGTTGCGCTGGACAGGCTGAAGCAGCTACTGCCGCGCGGCATCGAGCTGGTGCCGCAAATCTGCGCGCCCGCCATCATCGTCGATGCCATCCACCGCGCCTACGGGGTAACGACGTCGATCGACGGCATCCTCAAGGAGCTGGAGGGCGACAAGGCGGCGGCAAAAAAGAATATCGACAACCTCTCGGAAGAGGAGGCCTACAGCCACCCGATCGTGCGGCTGGTCAACGCGATGATCTTCGAGGCGGTCAAGATGGGCGCTTCGGACTTGCACTTCGAGCCGGAGGAATTCTTCGTGCGCGCCCGCTACCGCCTCGACGGCGACCTGATCGTGGCGCATACCTTCCACCGCGAATACTGGAGCGGCATCTGCCAGCGCCTCAAGATCATGTCGCAGATGAATATCGCCGACAAGCTCTCGCCGCAGGACGGGCGCTTTTCCATGAACATGGGCGGGCGCGAGGCTGACTTCCGCGTCGCCGCCCTGCCGACGGTCGATGGCGAAAATATCGTGCTGCGCGTGCTGGATAAAAACGCCAGCATCGTGCCCCTGGAAAAGCTGGCGTTCAGCGAACACAACATGCACCTGATTCGCAAGGCGCTGGCCCGGCCGGAAGGCATGATTATCGTCACCGGCCCGACGGGGAGCGGCAAAACCACCACGCTTTATTCCATGCTCAGCGCCGTCAATACGCCGGACGTGAACATCATGACCCTGGAAGACCCGGTGGAGTATTCGCTGGGGCTGATCCGCCAGTCGAGCGTGCGCGAGGGGACCGGGCTGTCCTTTTCCGACGGGGTCAAGGCGCTGTTGCGGCAGGATCCGGACATCATTTTCGTGGGCGAGGTGCGCGATGGCCCAACCGCCGAGCAGGCGCTGGCCGCCGCCATGACCGGCCACCAGGTTTTCACCTCGCTGCATACCAATGACAGTT
>JAIOQI010000041.1 GCA_021413445.1 Alphaproteobacteria bacterium
CAGGCTCTCCAGATTATCGTTGGCGGCGGCGCGTCCCGGCGCCGAGGCGAAGCCTTCTTTGCCGACAATGCTATCGAGGCAAAACAGGCGGGCGTTGTCGTTGGTGAAATCCGCCGTGCCACCGTGCTTGCGGTTTTCCCGCGTCAGCAATTCGCTCATCACCTTGTTGGACTTCGGCCCTGCGCCGCTGGAGGCGTAGAGGTCGGCGTCGGAAACGATGGCCGCCATCTGCGTCAGCTTGGCATCGCCCGCCAGTGCTTTCAGGTCGGGGAACTTTGCGGCGTCCTTGAGATGGTCGAAAGCGGCCGCGCGCCCTTCGCGCTGGGCATGGGCAATGGCTTTTAAAATCGTGTGCGGCCCGTTGGGGCTGGTGGTCATTAAAATGATGTGGATTCTGGCGATGTCGGCCTGCGACAACCCGGCCTCCCGCAGCAGCGGCGCCATCAGGACGAAGGACTTGTTTTCATTAAGCAGGGGATCGTTCGCTGGATTGCTGCTGCCGTCATGGTCGAGGTCGTGGCCGATGGCGGCGACGAAGGCCAGCGCCTGTTCCTCTTTCGTCAGTTGCACCGCGCCGGCCGCCGTGATCTGGTTGTTTTGCTCCAGCAGATTGGCGGTTACGGCCGCGACGTCGGTGAAGTGGAAGCGGTTGTGGTAGTCGGGGGCGGGCTCGGCCTGCATTTCGGCGCGCACCGCCACCAGTATCATCGCCCTGTATTCGGGGCTGTTTTTGTCGAGGCCGAGTTTTTCCGCGTGATATACGGCCAGCATGGGCAGGCTGGGACGCCCCGCCTGCCGGTAGAAATCGACGTGAATCTGGGTGAAGCGCTGCGCTGTTTCAAAAGCGGTGCCGCCGGAGTGGAAAAAGATGTCGCCCCGTTTGTGGAAGCGCCTGTCCATTTCCTGTACCTCTTGGAGGGTATTGGCTAGCCTCGGGTCGTGGGCAAGGGAAGAGCCGCTTTTCAGGGCGCGGCTGATCTCTTGCGCGGTGCGTACAGACAATGGGGGGAGGGGGCCGGTCACGAGAACTCTTCCTTCGTCACCCGCGCAATCGTCAGGACGCTGACGCTGGAGGCTTTGGCCGCTTTCAGGACGCGGGCGCATTCGTTGAGCGTGGCGCCGGTGGTGAAGACGTCGTCGATCAGCAGGATATTTTTATCGCGCAGGCGGGAGTGATAGCTGTCATTGACCGCAAAGGCGCCGCGCACGTTCTTGTCGCGCTCCCTGGCCTTGAGGCCCTTTTGCGGGAGGGTGTGGCGGGTGCGCAGCAGGGCGTCGGGAATATAAATCTGTCCGGACGCTTTGGCAATCTCCTGCGCCAGCAGCGCGGACTGGTTGAAGCGCCGCTCGCGCAGACGGCGGTGGTGCAGCGGGACGGGGACGATGAAATCAGCCTGGCCAATCAGTTCCTGCCCGGCGCGGAGCATCCACGGCACGAAGGTGTGGACGGTGTGCAGCCGGTCGCCGTACTTGAACGCCAGCACCAGCTTGCGGCTGGCCTCGTTGTAGGTGACGGCGGAGCGCGAGCGGTCGAAGGCCGGCTCCCGTTCCATGCAGGCGGCGCAGAGGCTGTCGTTGGCGATGTCAAAACTGAAGGGGATGCCGCAGGTCTTGCAAAACGGGTCCTCGATAAACTGCAGCTGCGACCAGAAGGCGGGGCTGACCATGCCCTGGGCGTCCACAATCTCGCCGGTCGCCACGCAGCGCGGCGGCAGCAGCGTATCAATCGCGGCTTCCCACAGGGCCTGGATGGCGGTTTTCTTTTTCAGGGCGGCGTGCATCCTAGAAAAATAGCTGAAAAATATTTACATATCAACTGTGAATAAAAAGATATAATACAAAGCGTTACAGACGTTTGGCTAATTTTTATTGACATAATAAATTATCTTATCTACAATCTTGCGCTATATAAACAGTCAGGGAATAAACAGGGCTTTAAATGGCTTGGAAGAATAATAAAAAACAGCGCTTTAATCGCGCAGCCACTGATGCCGCCCGCCAATTAAAACGGACGGTCGCTGAGGCGATCCAGGCCGTCACCAGCAATCCGGCGATCATCGATGCGATTGTTTCAGATGACAGCCCCGAGAGCCTGTACCGCCGATTGGTCATGTCGCGCGATATGCCGAAAGTGATTGAAGGTCTTAAAAATTTCGATGAGCACGTCGCCGCTTTGAATGCGGCCTTCGATCAAATGCCTGCGGCACCTCAGAACAAAGAGTGGGTTAAAGCCAAACTGAAACACATGGTTGAGGTTGACCAATATTCTCGCGGTTACGATAAAGAGATTTTCGCCCGGCATTCCTATTCCGATTTGGAAAAAGAAGCGTTTCGTATGCCGCACCTGTTACGCGCCATCGCCATTGACATGAAAAACACCGCAGACATGAATGAACTGATTGGATTGTGGGGCTGGTTTACCATTTCCCAGTTCGGCAAGGAAGCCGATAGCAACGCCTGGCTTCTGGTCCAGCATGCAGACTATGCCCGCGATTTTCAGGAGAAAGTCCTGGGCCTGCTGGAAAAACTTTATCCGCAAGGTGAAACCAGTCCTGCAAACTATGCTTATCTTTATGACCGTGTTGCGCTCAGTTTCAACGATGCGGGCAAAAGAAAACTACAGCGCTACGGCACGCAACTGACTCGCGGCGAGGCGGGTGCAATGATGCCGGCGCCGGTCGAAGACCCAGAGCATCTGGATGAGCGCCGCCAGCAGATGGGATTAAAGCCCATTGCCGAGTACCTGAAGAGGTTTTAGGTTGGCTGGTCGCTGTAGGCTATATAGATAGCCCCTTTTTATCTATTGTTTTTCCGTATTCAAGATAGTATATACTAATGTATGGCTATAAAAGGTTAAGGCTGTGTCAAAAGACGACAAAATAGAAGTCAACGAACAGGTAGCCGCGAGCATCAAGAACTTCTCCTCGCGGGCGAAGGACGATGCGCCGCGCCAGCGCACCATCGTTGACCTGCCGGACTTCATCCAGCAGAAGGCGGCCATGATCTCCGCCCATTTCCTGCTGCCGGCGGGGGCGCGGGTCGTGGATATGGGCTGCGGCACCGGCGAGGTGACGTATGCCCTGGCGCTGCTCAACCCGCGCGCCGAAATCGTCGGCGTCGAGCGCGATCCGGCCGCCATCGAGCTGGCGCGCAAGAACTACCGGCTGCCGAACCTGTCCTTCCGCCCGTCGGAGATTTCGATCCCGGATTTTGAGGACGAGTCCGTCGATGGGATCATCAATTCCAACATCCTGCACGGCGTCTATTCCGCCGCCGGCTATAATGCGGACGACGTCAGCCAGCTTCTGGAGAAGCAGATCCACAAGCTCAAGCCCGGCGGCATCATGCTCATCCGCGACTATATGATGCCGTCCGAGGGGGAATTCGTGCTGTTGGAGCTGACGGCAACTCCCAGCGCGGGAAAAACCATCCCGCAGCTGTCGGATGCGGATTTGCTGATCGTGTTCTCCCAGTCCGCCCGGCGGCTGCCCGGCGGCGGGTGCGAAGGTTTCTTCATCGAGGAATTGCGCCCGAAGCGCGAGGGAACGCGGCTGTTCCGCTTGCCGCATAAATGGGCGGTCGAATTCGTCCACCGCAAGGATTACCGCGTCAGCTGGAGCAAGGAGATCAGGGAAGAATACACCTTCTTCACCTATCAGGACTATCGCCGCGAGTTTGCGCGGATCGGCATGCGGATGACGTTCTCCGCCCCGTACTGGAACCCGTGGGTGGTGAAAAACTGCTTCAAGGGCCGCTTCCAGATGTACGCGGAAGACTACAAGCCGATGAGTTTTCCGGCCACCAACTACTTTATCGTGGCGCAGAAGGTGGCTGAAAAGCAAAGCCTGCTGCTGGAGGAGCGCCGCCCCTCGCAGAACCCGGTCGGCGACCTGCAGATCATGGTGGTGCGCGACAAGAAAACCGGCGCCCTGCACGAGCTGGTCAAGCGCCCCGGGGAATATTGCGACATCGTCCCTTACCGGATCACCGCCGACAACCGGCTGGTCATTTTCGTCAGGAGCGGCTACCCGCGCCCGATCGTGAACGCGGTCTCGCGCGGCAGCTACAACCTCGACGGCAAGAAATGGTCGGGCCACCTGATCGAGCCGATCACCATGGATACCGTCAACATGGGGGAAGACGCCGAAGAAAACCGCAAAATGATTTTCGATTACGTGCGCGATTATGCCGGCCTGCGCCCGAAAACGGAAGAGAGCTGGTATGTCGGCGACACCTATTTCCCGTCGCCGGACCGCATCGACGAGGCGATCGAGCCGGTGTTCGTCGAGGTGGAAAATCCCTACAAGACCTCCTGGGCGCTCCAGAACGAGAAGGATGCGGCCTTTACCGAGATGGGCTCGATCACCGAGCTGGATGGCGCGGACATTATGCTCGCCTCCCAGGTGGGGCTGCTGCCGGAACCGCGGCTGGAGATGCACGTCTTTGAATTGATGATGCGCTATAACATCCCGCTGCCGCGCTGGCTGGGGGACATCATGCCGAAAATGCCGGGACAGGCGGTCAAGGTGTATGATCCGGAGGATTTGCTCAAGGAAGCCGAGCGGACGGAATTCGAAAAAGAGAAAAGAGAGCCAGTTCACCTGAAGCCGGTCAAGGCGGTGTTCGTCGAGGAAGGCAAGGTCGGGCGCACGACGCGCGGCTTGTCGGCGCAGGACGTCGAGTTCATCGTCACGGATGACGGGATCGACAATATCGCCGTGGTCATCCCCATGACGCGCGACTGGGACAATAACCTGCTGGTGGCGCTCGACCCCAAGATCATGCCGGTGCCGAACCGCCTCGGCGGGGACGGGGCGATGCTCAATGCGCCAAGCTTCGTGCTGCCCAAGGATGTCAAGACCATCGACGACGCCAAGGCCTTTCTTGCCGGCAAATTCAAGGTGCCGGTGGAGCAGGTGGCGCAGCTGGGCGAAAGCTACTTCACGCACGTCGGCGTGACGCCGCAGCGGATTTATCCTTTCACCGTGACGGCGCCCCCCGGCTCGGTGACGGCCTGGAATCCGCGCTATGTGATGATGAAGCGCCTGTGGAAGCTGATGGGATTTACTTACCGGGCCAGCAGTTCCGCCCTCAAATTACTGGCGCGGGTGCAGATGCAGGCGAATGAAGGCCACGGCATGCATGCCCAGCGCGACCTCGCCACCCAGAAGGACAGGGGATATTCCCTATCGACCGAAAAAGTGGCCGTGGAGGCGAAAGATGTGGGTTACACCGCCGTGCCGTCGCGCATTCTGGGGCAGCGGGGCCCGGCGGCTTCCGATGTCGTGCCGGCCGCCCAGCCTTTGACAGAGGCCCCGGCGCGCAGCGGTAAAAGCCTGAGCGCCAGCTATACCCAGGCCAAGATGAACGTCAAATCGACGCCGGGTATCGAGAATATCGACAAGAATATCGGGGCGATCGCCAGGTCTTTGTTCCAAAGCCAGCAGAAAACCCTGGAGCTGCCGCCGCCCGGCGAAAAGAACCCTCCCAAGAGCCGGATTTAAGGCTATGGCGAAATCCTCTTCCGCGATTGAAGTGTTCAACCGCCGCCTGCTGCGGCAGCGCCGCGACCGCGCGGCAAAGGACGTCCACGATTTTGATTTCCTGTTTGTCGAGATTGCCGGCCGGCTGATGGAGCGGCTGGAGATGGTCAAAAGGGCGTTCCCGCTGGTGGTGGATCTGGGCAGCGCGCACGGGGCGCTGGCAGTGCGTTTGCAACAGCGCCCGGGAACGGAGCGGGTGATCTGCATGGACACGTCTTTTGCCATGCTGCGCCGGGCTTCGGCTGGTTTTGGCGTCGTCGCGGACGAGGAGCTATTGCCTTTCCGCGCCGCCAGCCTTGATGCCGTGGTCAGCAACCTCAATTTGCATTGGGTGAACGATTTGCCCGGCGCTCTGCTGCAAATCAAGCAGGCGCTGAAGCCGGACGGCCTGTTTCTGGCGGCGCTGCTCGGCGGGGAGAGCCTGAAGGAGTTGCGCCAATGCCTGATGGAGGCGGAATTGTCGGTGAGCGGCGGGGCGAGCCCCCGCGTGTCGCCCTTTATCGACCCCCGCGAGATGGGCGCATTGATGCAGCGCGCCGGATTTGCCCTGCCTGTGGTCGATAGCGATACTGTCACGGTGCATTATTCAAACCCGCTGAAGCTGATGCAGGATTTGCGCGGCATGGGGGCCAGCAATGCCGCTCATCACCGCCTGATGCGCCCGACGCGCCGCAATGTCCTGCTGGAAGCAGCGCGCCTGTACCATGAAAAATTCGCGGATGCGGAAGGTTTAGTGCCGGCGACATTCCAGGTGGTTTATACCATCGGCTGGGCGCCGCACGACAGCCAGCAGCAGCCGTTGAAGCCGGGCAGCGCGCAACATAAGCTGGCGGATGCCTTGCAGACGGTGGAAGTGCCGGCGGGCGATAAGGCCCGGTAAATTACCCCGGAATTATTTGATTCGACGGCGGCTGTGGCTTGGGAGGCAGCGGTTTTGCGGTGCTTGCGGCAAGAGGCTTTGCGGTGCTTGCGGCAAGAGGCGCCGCCACCTGCGCGGCATCGTGAAAGGTTTGTTTCAGCCGTCCCAGACCGCACTGGCGCAGCAATGTGAGATAGTGGGGGTGTTTCTCAGGCAGTTGCTCCCGGAGTTCGTTCATCTCAGCCATAGTGCAGGCCGCGCCCCAGTTAATCAGGAAGCGCATCATCGGCTTGTTTTCGCTGAGGAGGGCCAGTTTCAGGTGGTTCCATTGCGGGGCTATGGTGTCGTTCAGCCAGAACTTTGCGTTGAATAATGCCCTGGCCTTCTCGACATCTCCCGCTCTCACGATTTCGGTGAGCGTGTCTGCGCCCAGCAGGCCCTGAATCTTGCGTTGCAGTTCTTTTATTGCCTCCAGATCGGGTTGCGGTTGGGCGGCGGGCTGTTCGTCCGGCACTCCGAGCATTTTGGCGATGTCTGCGTAGCCGCGGTTTTTTGCCAGGCTCAGCGCCGTATCGCCGCTATTGTTTTTGAGGTTGGGGTTAGCTCCGGCGTCAATCAGCAGGCGCGCAATCTTGGTGTGGCCGTGTAGGGCTGCATACATTAGCGCGGTGTGGCCGGAGGCGCTCTGCACATTCAGGTCGGCTTCGTGCTCGATAAGAACTTTCACGACTTTCTCAAGATTGTTGAGGACTGCCCTGATAAGCGCCGTTTCGTCGGATTTACCTTTTATGTCAGGGTCGGCGTTGTTTTCGATCATCAGGCAGGCGCGCTCCGTGCGCTCTTCCTTGACCGCCTGGATTAGGGGTGTGATGCCGTAAGGATCTTTTTGGTTCAGGTCGGCGCCGTTTTTCACCAGGTGGGTGATGATGTCCTCATGTGCATGTAGCGCATTCTGGGCCAGGGTCAGCGCCGTGCTGCCGTAGTTGTTTTTGAGGTCGGGGTTGGCGCCGGCGTCAATCAACCGCTTCGCAATCTCCGTGTAGCCGTATCTGGCCGCGCACATCAGCGCGGTCTCGCCGTCCTTGTCCTGCGCATTGAGCCCGGCGTCATGGTCGATCAGCAGCTTGACGCGCTCGGTAAGGATTTTTTTGACGGAGCGGGTCAGCAGGGTGTCGCCGTGGGAATCTTTGCGCTCAAGCTCGGCGCCGTTCTCGACCAGCAGCTTGAGGATACCCTCCTGCTCCCTGCTTTCGGCGTAATCCAGGGCGGACGAGCCGTAGTTGTTCCTGAGATTGACGGAAGCCTCGTTCTCGATCAGCATTTTGGCGATATTTGTGTGGCCCAGGCTGATGGCGTGCATCAGCGCGGTGTAGCCGTTCTTGTCCTGCACATTCAGGCCGGCGCCGTGATCGATCAGCAGCTTGACGCGCTCAGTAAGGTTTTTTTTGACGGAGCGGATCAGGAGGGTTTCGCCGTTGGAATCTGTGCGCTCGAGCTCGGCATCGTTCTCGACCAGCAGCCTGAGGATGCCCTCCTGCTCCCTGCTTTCGGCATAATCCAGGGCGGACGAGCCGTAGTTGTTCCTGAGATTGACGGAAGCCTCGTTCTCGATCAGCATTTTGGCGATATTTGTGTGGCCTAAACTAATTGCGTGCATCAGCGCGGTGTAGCCGTTCTTGTCCTGCGCGTTGACGTCGGCATCGTAGTCGATCAGCAGCTTGACGCGCTCAGTAAGGTTTTTTTTGACAGAACGGATCAGGAGGGTTTCGCCGTCGGAGCCTTTGCGCTCAAGCTCGGCATCGTTCTCGACCAGCAGCTTGAGGATGCTTTCCTGCTCCCTGCTTTCGGCATAATCCAGGGCGGACGAGCCGTAGTTGTTCCTGAGATTGAAGGAAGCCTCGTTCTCGATCAGCATTTTGGCGATATTTGTGTGGCCTAAACTAATTGCGTGCATCAGCGCGGTGTAGCCGTTCTTGTCCTGCACATTCAG
>JAIOQI010000015.1 GCA_021413445.1 Alphaproteobacteria bacterium
GCAGGGACGGCATCAGGACGCTCAGAGCCGCCGACGGCAGGAACAGCATCTGCGCAACAACCGCCGCAATCAGCACCAGCGGCAGGCCGGACACCACCCAATGCGCCAGCATTTTCGCCAGCGCGATGCCGACGGGGGATACGGGCGACATCAGCATCAGGTCAAAAGTGCCGTCCGCCTCGTCACGGTGGTAAATCGTTTCCAGCGACAGCAGCGACGCCAGCACCGCCGAGACCCAGATGATGCCGGCAGCCGTGCGCGACAGCAGCGCCTGCTCCCCGCCCAGCGCCAACGGGAAAAGGCTCGCCGTCACGACAAAGAAAAACAGCGTCATCATGCCCTCGGAGCCGCGGCCCAGAGAGAGGCGGAGATCACGCTTCACGATGGCGAGATAGGGCTTTGTCACGATCCCACCTCCACGCGCTGCAACGTGCCGCCCTTCGGCGGCTCGATGGGATGATGGCTGGCGACCACCGCCATGCCGCCGCCGGCGCAATGCGCGTCCAGCGCCTGCACGAATAAATCATGGGAATCCCGGTCAAGGCCGTTGAACGGCTCATCCAGCAGCCACAAAGGCACTGATTTGAGAAATACCCGCGCCAGACTCAAACGACGCTTCTGCCCGGCGGAAAGATAGCGCACCGGCGTGTCTTTCAAATTCAGGATATGCATTTTCTCCAGCGCGCCCGGACAGGCTCCGTCAGCAATCCCCCAGAACGACGCCCAGAAGCAAAGATTTTCCAGGGTTGTTTCCAGCGGCTTCAGGCTGCTGTCGTCGGAAGGCAGAAAAGAATAGCGCTCCGCGTGACCCTGCAGGCCATTTTCCAAAAAATATCTGCCGTCCCAGCTTATTCCCCCATCGGCCACCGGCAGGGCGCCGGCCATGATACGTAAAAGGCTGGTCTTGCCCGCCCCGTTCGCGCCCGACAGATGGATAACTCCTCCCGGATTCAGCCCGAACGACAGGCCTGAAAAAAGCAAGCGCCCGCCGCGTACACAACTGATATTGATGCCGGAAAAAAGCTGTTTTGCGGATGTCATTCTTTCGCCTATGATATTGAGCAAGTTATAGCCTCATCGGGGGCAGAATCCAAGGAGTTTGACCATGACCACCACCGGACATGACAGCCTGAAAACCAGAAAAACCCTCACCGTGGACGGCAAGGAATATGATTATTTCAGCCTCGCGGAAGCGGCCAAGGCCATCGGCGATCTTTCCAGGCTCCCCTATTCCCTGAAAGTGCTGCTGGAAAACCTGCTCCGCTTTGAAGACGGCAAAAGCGTGACGGTCGATGACATCAAGGCCGTCGGCCAGTGGCTGAAGGACAAAAAGAGCGACCGCGAAATCGCCTTCCGCCCGGCGCGCGTACTGATGCAGGATTTCACTGGCGTCCCGGCGGTGGTCGATCTCGCCGCGATGCGCGATGCGATGGTCGCCCTCGGCGGCGACCCGCAGAAAATCAACCCGCTTACCAACGTCGATCTCGTCATTGACCACTCGGTGATGGTCGATGAATCCGGCACAGCAAAGGCCTTTCAGGGCAACGTCAAAATCGAATTCGAGCGCAACATGGAGCGCTATGTCTTCCTGCGCTGGGGATCCAAGGCCTTCAACCGCTTCCGCGTCGTGCCGCCCGGCACCGGCATCTGCCATCAGGTAAATTTGGAATACCTCGCCCAGACCGTCTGGGTCGAGGAAGACGAAGGCAAATCGAAACGCCAGGTCGCCTATCCCGACACCCTCGTCGGCACCGACAGCCATACCACAATTGTCAACGGCTTGTCCGTATTGGGCTGGGGCGTCGGCGGGATCGAAGCGGAAGCGGCGATGCTTGGCCAGCCCGTCTCCATGCTGATCCCCGAAGTGGTCGGCTTCAAGCTGACCGGCGCGATGAAGGAAGGCACCACCGCGACTGACCTCGTGCTCACCGTCACGCAGATGCTGCGCAAAAAAGGCGTCGTCAACAAATTCGTCGAATTCTACGGCAACGGCCTGAAGGCCCTGTCGCTGGCCGACCGCGCCACCCTCGCCAACATGGCGCCGGAATACGGCGCGACCTGCGGCTTCTTCCCGATCGACGACGAAACCCTCAATTATCTCCGCTTCACCGGCCGCGACGCGCACCGCGTGAAACTGGTCGAGGCCTACGCCAAGGCGCAGGGCCTGTGGCGCGACGAAAACGCCGCCGACCCGGTGTTCACCGACACGCTGGAGCTGGAGCTTTCCACCGTCGAGCCTTCCCTCGCCGGGCCGAAGCGCCCGCAGGACCGCGTGGCGCTCAGCAAGGCGGCGGACGAATTCAAGAAACAGCTGGCCATTGATCTGGGCGCCGCGCCGAATGGGGCCGAGTCCGACTTCCTGGAAGAAGGCGGCGCCATGCCGCCGGCAGAAAGCAAAAAGGAACAGAACGGCGGCATTGCCGTCCAGGGCGCGGATTACAGGATCACTCACGGCCATGTGGCGATTGCCGCCATCACCAGCTGCACCAACACCTCCAACCCCAGCGTGATGCTGGCGGCGGGGCTGGTCGCGAAAAAAGCCCTGGAAAAGGGCCTGACCGTGAAACCCTGGGTCAAGACCTCCCTCGCCCCCGGCTCGCAGGTGGTGACGGATTACCTGGAGAAGGCGGGGCTGCAAAAAGATCTCGACGCGCTCGGCTTCAACCTTGTCGGCTACGGCTGCACGACCTGCATCGGCAACTCCGGACCCCTGGCCGGGCCGATCGAGGCCGCCATCAAAGAGGGCGATTTGACCATGGTCGGCGTCCTGTCCGGCAACCGCAACTTCGAGGGGCGCATCCACCCCTTCGTCAAGGCCAACTATCTCGCCTCGCCGCCGCTGGTGGTCGCCTACGCCCTGGCCGGCTCGATGAAAATCGACATCACCAAGGATGCGCTCGGCACGGATAAGGCCGGCAAGCCCGTCTATCTCAAGGACATCTGGCCCTCCAACCAGGAAGTGAAGGAAACCCTGCAAAAAGCGGTGACGCCGGAGATGTTCAAGAAACGCTACGGCAACGTGTTCGAAGGCCCGGCGGAATGGCAGGCGGTGAAAACCTCCGGCGGCATGACCTACAAGTGGGACCCGACCTCGACCTACGTGCAGAACCCGCCCTATTTCGTCAACATGCCGAAGGAGCCGGAAGCCCTCCACGACATCAGCGGCGCCCGCGTGCTGGCGCTGTTCGGCGATTCCATCACCACCGACCACATCTCGCCCGCCGGCTCGATCAAGAAGGACGGCCCCGCCGGCGACTACCTGCTGAAGCACCAGGTGCGCCCGGCGGATTTCAACTCCTACGGCTCGCGGCGCGGCAACCATGAGGTGATGATGCGCGGCACCTTCGCCAACATCCGCATCAGGAACGAAATGCTCGGCGGCAAGGAAGGCGGCCTGACGAAATTCATCCCCGCCAACGAGACGATGCCGATTTACGACGCGGCCATGAAATACATCGACGCCAAAACGCCGCTCATCATCATCGCCGGGAAGGAATACGGCACCGGCTCCAGCCGCGACTGGGCCGCCAAGGGCACCAACCTGCTCGGCGTCAAGGCGGTGATCGCCGAAAGCTTCGAGCGCATCCACCGCTCGAACCTGGTCGGCATGGGCGTGCTGCCGCTGCAGTTCAAGGACGGCATGACGCGGGCCACGCTGAATCTCACCGGCGACGAAACCTTCGATGTCGCCGGAATCAAGAGCGGGCTCAAGCCGCGCATGGACATCACCGTCACCATCCACCGCCCCGGCGGCAAGACGGAGGAGATTAGTGCGCTCTGCCGCATCGACACCCTGGATGAAATCGAATATTTCAAGAACGGGGGCATCCTGCACTATGTCCTGCGTTCAATTGCAAAGGCGGCATAATCATGAAAAAGCATCTTATCACCGGCGGCATCATCTCGGTCATTCTCTGCGCCCCGGCGGCCATGGCGCAAACACCGGCGGCGCAACCGCAGCCTGAACAGGCCCAGCCCGCGCCCGCCGCCGCGCCGCCGCAGCAAAACCCCGACTGGATGTCCTATAAAAACCCCTATGCGGGCGAGGAAAACGACATCGCCAACCCGCACCGCACCCCGGAGGAAATCGCCAGCCTGGCGCAGCAGACCGCCACCGACGTGCTGACCTTCGGCCTGGCGAACTACAAGGACAAGCTGGCCGGCTTCAAGAAATACTTTGTGGCGCAGGGCTGGCAGCTCTATGCCGCTTACCTGAAGGACTCAGGCCTTCTCAGCCGGATCACGGAAGACGGCTATTCCGTCGCCGCCATCGTCAGCAGCCCGCCGGAGATCGTCAACAGCGGCACCACCGACGGCGCCTACCACTGGATCGTCAAACTGCCGATCACCCTCGGTTTCTTCACCACCGATGCGGAGGGCAACACTAAAACGGGCCCGTCCGGAAAATATATCCTGTTCATGGACCTGGGGCGGGCGGCGGATGGCGGCGGCGAGGGCGGCATCGTCATCAATAACTGGCGCGTGGATCCTGCGGCGGCCCAATAATCAGCCCGGCGACTTGAACAACGCGTCGGCGGCGGCTTTGTGTTTCTCTTTTTTCTGGATATCGGCCTCGGCGCGCACAATTTCGTCTTTCAACTGCCGGACGTATTCCTTCAGCTCCGGCACCGACATGTTGTCCAGCGCGCGCAGTTTCGGTTTTTTCGTTTTTGGGTCTGTATCATCGTCAAAAATCATCTATACTTCTCCCTATGAAGTGCATCGAAATCAGCGACCGCAAACTGATCCTGACCGAACGTCCTATCCCCAAGCCTAAATCGGGGGAAGTTCTTGTCAAGGTCTATGCGGCGGGCGTCAACCGCCCCGACATCCTGCAACGCAACGGGCTTTATCCGCCGCCCGAAGGCGTCACGGACATCCCGGGGCTGGAAATTTCCGGCGAAATCGCCGAGCGGGGCCGCAACGTCGAAGGGCTCAGGAACGGTCAGCAAGTCTGCGCCCTGGTGTCCGGCGGCGGCTACGCCGAATACTGCATCGTTCCGGCCCGGCAATGCCTGCCCCTCCCCAAAGGCCTGGATTTCATCACCGCCGCCGGCATCCCCGAGACCTTCTTCACCGTCTGGACGAATCTGTTCGACCGCGGCCTTTTGAAAAAAGGCGAAACTGTGCTGGTGCACGGCGGCGCTTCCGGCATCGGCACGGCGGCAATCCAGATCGCTGCCGCCATCGGGGCGAAAGTCTTCGTCACCGCCGGGACGGACGAAAAATGCAAGGCCTGCCGGAAACTCGGCGCCGGGCTCGCCGTCAACTACAAGACCCATGATTTTCTGGACGAAGCCCTCAAGGCGACCAGGGACAAAGGCGTGGATGTGGTGCTGGACATGATGGGCGGCGAATACCTCCCCCGCAACCTCAAGGCGCTGGGCACGGGCGGACGCCACGTCAGCATCGCCATACAGCACGGGCGCATGGCGGAGCTGGATATTCTGCAGGTGATGCAGAAACGCCTGATCGTCACCGGTTCCACCCTCCGCCCCCGCAGCGTGGAGGAAAAAGGCGCCATCGCCGATGCGCTTAAAAAGAATATCTGGCCGCTGCTGAACCGGAAGAATGCCCTGCTGGCGCTTTTTTGCAAAAAGAGAATCACCCCGGTCATCGACAAGGTCTTCCCCCTCACCGAAGCGCAAGCAGCGCACGACTACCTCGACAGCGGTGTGCATATCGGCAAGGTTATTTTGCGGGTGATGTAATTGTTTTTCCCCACTATTGATTTTATGAAAAACATTTTCATCTGGACTTGCCGCAATATTATTATATATTCAGCCATCCTCCCCAATCGATTGAAGCCTATCTCAGTCGTCGCCGCTGAAAAGCGGCGCGGGGACATAAATTTATTTAACAAGGAGATTAAAACATGGCCTATCCATTGATGCCGAAAGCAACCGCCGCCTGGCTGGTCGATAACACCGCGCTGACCTTCGAGCAGATCGCCGAGTTCTGCAACCTGCACCCGCTGGAAGTGCAGGCGCTGGCCGACGGCGAAGTCAACACCGGGATCATGGGCGCCAGCCCGATCCTCAACGGCGAGCTGACCGCAGAGGAAATCGCCCGCTGCGAAAAGAATTCCAACGCCAAGCTGAAGATGTGCAAAACCGACCTGCCGAAGCCCCGCGCCCGCTCCAAGGGGCCGCGCTATACGCCGGTGACGAAGCGCACCGAAAAGCCGGGCGCCGTCCTCTTCCTGATTAAAAAATATCCTGAACTGGTCGATGTGCAGATCGCGCGCCTGGTCGGCTCCACCAAACCGACCGTCGATGCCATCCGCAACAAGACGCACGCGCAGTCATCGACGCTGAAAGCCGTCGATCCGGTAACGACCGGCCTGTGCACCGGCGAGGAACTCGACAAGGCCCTCAAAAAAGCCCAGCGCCGCATCGAGCGCCAGGCCAAAGCGTCCGGAACGCCGGCTGCCGCCAACGCGCAAAACAGCGGCGAAACCCCGCCAAAGACCGAAGTGGTTTAATCAGCCTAAAAAGATTAAGCGCCCTGCCGCGCCCGCTCGATCTCTTCCTTGATGAGCAGCTTCTCTTTTTTGAGCTGATCGATCAGGCCGTCGTTGCGCGATGCGGCGATTGACTCACAGCGGATGTTTTCTTCCAATTTTTCATGTTTATCCTGAAGCGACTTCAGATGGGAATTTAGCATGTCGTCATCTCCTGTTTTTTTTGAAAACGTCGGGAAAGGCCATATCGACCATCCTAACAAAAAAACCTTGCCAAACCGTTAACCCGCCAGGCCTTCGATAAATACATTGATTCCGCTTGCCGTTTCGGCGGGTTTTTCCACCATCGGCATATGCCCGCAGTCGGGCAGGACATGGAATTGCGCCGCCGGGATCATCCCGGCAAGAGCCTGCCCCTCCGCAGACCGGGTCAGCTTGTCGTCCAGCCCGGACAGGATCAGGACCGGCTGGCGGATTTCCTGCGCCGCCGCCTCGCCCCGCTGGTAAGCATGACAGGCTTTCAGGTCGCTCAACAGCGCCCCCGGCGCCGTTGTTTTCATCTGTTCCTTTAAAACCGCCCTGACGGCCGCGGCCTGCGGATGGACGGGGGAAACGCCCCATTTCAAAATCATGTCCACGGCCGTATCGGGATCGGCGCCGGCCTGGTGCAGCAATTCCGGATGCACCGGCATTTTTGCCACAGCCCCCATCAGCACCAACGCGGCAACAGCCGGATGCCGCGCCGCCTCCAGCGCCGCCAGCGCGCCCATGGAATGCCCCATCAGCACCACCGATTGCGGCGGATGATCCGCCAGGCGCGTACCCGCCCACTCGGCCATTTTTTCAATGGAGGGCAGCAACGCCCCTTCTGTCCTGCCGTGGCCGGGAAACGAAACCGCCTGGCATGGGAGCGCCAGCCCGCCGATCAGGCTTCCCCACACGCCGGCCTGCATCCCGGCACCGTGCAACGCCATAATCAGTTTAGTCTGATGCGGCATTTTCCTACCATGTGTCAAAAAAAACCGCCACGAGCGGGCGGTAGTTTAGGAGTCACCTAATGAACATCTACGACGGGATAAACCACGTCTCTAATTTCAGGCTATCACCCATTGGTTAATTTTTGGTTAAGATTTAATTAATGGGGGCCTGCCACGGGCTTGTTCATGACTTTTTCCTCATAAACGGCCTGGATCAGCGCCGCCAGCGCCAGCAGCCCGCCAAAAACGGCGAAGGAGGGCCAGAAAGAAAGCGCGATCCCCCAAAGCCGGACGGCGCCAAGAAGCAAAATCCCCGCCTGCGCCATTTCCACCATGGTGATGATGAAAATATTGCCCCGGTCATGACTGGACCAGAGAAACAGCGGCAGCACCGCAGCCGCGCTTGCGCAGAGCAGCACCGCCCACCGCGTCCCCGGCCCGGCGCCCCCCATCGCATACACAAAAATACTCACGCACCACAAGGTCATGAACAGCAGGATATAAGCGACGCTGAGGATAAACATCGCCTGCGCCTTCCCCTGCCGCCCGGCGCTTTGATGGAGAGACATGAAATGGGAAAGGATGC
Organism: Alphaproteobacteria bacterium; assembly: GCA_021413445.1. Taxonomy (GTDB): domain Bacteria; phylum Pseudomonadota; class Alphaproteobacteria; order Micavibrionales; family UBA2020; genus PALSA-926. The sequence goes on from JAIOQI010000015.1 coordinate 8,027, forward strand.
CGGCCGGCATCAGCAGGACAGGGATGAGCTGGGGTAAAAAAAAGGCGATCACGACCCCGAACCCGACGAATTGCCATTGCGACAACGCCGCCAGCCATACCGCGCCCGCCGCCAATCCCGCCAGGTTGATATAAAGCAGCGGCATGAACAGGAACGAGACGATTCTTTTAATGATGCCGTCCTTCATCAGAAGGGAATTTCATCATCCATGTCGTTTTTGGAAGATGCGCCAAAGGAGCCGCTGGACGCCGGAGCCGCAGACTCTTCGGAGAAGTCGCTCGATGAGGCGCCGGAGCTCGCGCCACCGCCCTTGCTGTCGAGCATCGTCAGGGTGCCGTTGAAGGGGCGCAGCACCACTTCGGTGGTATAGACGTCGCGGCCGTCTTTTTCGTACTTGCGGGTTTCCAGCTGGCCCTCGATATAAACCTTGGCGCCTTTCTTCAGGTATTTTTCGGCGATGCCGACCAGGTTTTCGTTATAGATCGAAATGCGGTGCCATTCGGTGCGCTCCTTGCGCTCGCCGGTGGCCTTGTCCTTCCAGGTTTCGGAAGTGGCGATGGAAAAATTGGCCACGCGCCCGCCGCTTGGAAATGAACGCACTTCCGGATCTTTCCCCAGATTACCGACCAAAATCACCTTGTTTACGCTTCCAGCCACGGTCTTTATTCCTTTTCAAAAAACAGACATTAAAAACAGCTTACGTTTAACACGCCCGGATATTATTAATCAATAAAATCAATTAATTGTACATAATATTCAGTTTTTCATTGATTAATTTTGCATAATATTATAAACTGCCCGTTATCTTCAACCTTAGATGAGAGATTCAATGGCGCTGTCCAATCCCTTCAAACGCTGGCTGCCCCGCCTGATGACAGGAACCTTCCTGACCACCAGCATCTTCTTCGGCGACCTGAATACGAGCAAAGGGCAGACAGACATTCCGGGGCTCTCACCCCATGTGAAAACAGAGGCTTTCGACGCGCAGACAAAACTCCAGCTGACGGCGAATTCGGACACGATCATCTATTCCGGCCGCGACAGCACGCGCCTGGCTTTCCTTTACGCCAACTGCGCCCTGACCGGGCAAACCATCGACGAAGTGCCGGACACCGCGCTGACGCTGTGGGAAAACATGCAGACGCTGAAAAACAGCACCACCATCATGGGGCCGGCGCTGGCCGATTTTTCCATCAAGGCGCGGATTTTCTACGGCTACGCCAAGATGTCGAACACCGTGGGGCTGTGGAGCGGTTACAACGGGCTGGTCGAGATCACCAACGATGCCGGCTACTCGCAGAATTTCCGCCTGCTGTGCCAGACCCACGAAACCATCCACGGCATCCAGAGCGCCAATAAAATCGACAAGGAAGACATGTCCTGGTCGATCTGGGATTTCCAGCGCGCCTGCATGGCCGACGAAGCCGCCGCCCAGGTGGGCGAATACCTGCTGGCGCTCGACTTCTACCACGACAGCGTCCCCGGCCTGCTCAACGAGAAGCGGGACATCAGCACCAAGGTGAAAACGCGGCTGCTCAAGGAATTCAACGCCGCCCAGGCCGACAGCCTGCCCTACGCCCAGGATCTCAGCAACGTCGGCGAAAGCGAATTTTACACGCAGTTCAAGGATCAGGGGTGGCTGAACTTCTACAACAACTGGACGCTGAAGCACTATATCACCTGGCTGAACTATGGCTGGCTGAAAGCGCCCTCCGAAAAAACCTACGGCCTCGAAACCGCGAGGAAGTCCGGCTACATCTCCGAAGATTTCAACTTCACCGCCGGCATCGACTCCCTGCCCGGCAACCTCTTCGGCACGAACACGCGCATGAAGCAGGCCTTCGATTACGCCGAATGCACGCGCCGCTGCCGCACGCGGGGCGAAAAAGATTCCCTGTACCTTGCCGCCACGGCGCGCCTGAAAAAAGAAAATAACCCCTATCTCGGCGTGGATATGAAAGAGGTGGGGAAGAAACTCTCTGACCCCGCGAACAAACTCAATGCCTTGGGCGTCATGGATTATTTCGCCGCCGAGCTGAAAAAAAACCTTCCCGCCCCCGCCGGCAACAAGAGCAAAACGCGCAAGCCCTGAACGTTTTTTCTTAGCAAAACGGAAAAAATGTTCTATATATGTTCCTATGACGGAAACCTATAACAAATATATCCGCGTGCGGGGCGCGCGCGAGCACAACCTGAAAAACCTGGACGTCGATATCCCCCGCGACCAGCTGGTGGTGCTGACCGGGCTTTCCGGCTCGGGCAAATCGTCGCTCGCCTTCGACACCATCTATGCCGAAGGCCAGCGCCGCTATGTCGAGAGCCTGTCGGCTTACGCGCGGCAATTCCTGGAGCTGATGCAGAAACCGGATGTGGATTCCATCGAGGGGTTGTCGCCGGCCATTTCCATCGAGCAAAAGACCACCTCGCGCAACCCGCGCTCCACCGTCGGCACAGTCACGGAAATCCATGACTACATGCGCCTGCTCTGGGCGCGCATCGGCGTGCCCTATTCGCCCGCCACCGGCAAGCCCATCACCAGCCAGACCGCCAGCCAGATGGTCGATCAGATATTGGCGATGGGCGACGGCGCGCGGCTCTACCTGATGGCTCCCATCGTGCGCGGGCGCAAGGGCGAATATAAAAAGGAATTGCAGGAGCTGAAGAAAAAGGGCTTCCAGCGCGTCAAGATCGACAAGAAGTTTTACGAGCTGGACGATTTGCCCGAGCTGGACAAACAGGTCAAGCATGACATCTCCGTCGTCATCGACCGGCTGGTGGTGAAGCAGGACATCGGCAACCGCCTCGCGGATTCCGTGGAGACCGCGCTGAAGCTGTCGGACGGCCTGGTCATCGCCGAAAACGCCGACAGCAAAGAAGAGCATATTTTCTCCTCCAAATTCGCCTGCCCGGTTTCCGGCTTCACCATCGCCGAGATCGAGCCGCGCCTGTTCTCCTTCAACAGCCCGCACGGCGCCTGCCCGGTTTGCGACGGCCTCGGCCAGAAGATGCACTTCGACCCCGACCTGGTGGTGCCGGACGGCACGCTGTCGCTGGCCGATGGCGCGGTGGCGCCCTGGGCGAATTCCTCTTCCAGTTATTACGAGCAGACATTGGCCAGCCTGTGCCGCCACTTCAAGGCCAACATGGGCACGCCGTGGGATGGCCTGCCGAAGAAACTGCAGGACTGCATCCTGCACGGCTCCGGCGCGGAAAAAATCACTTTCCGCTACAACGACGGCACGAAGGATTACCAGGCGACCAACGTGTTCGAAGGCGTCATTCCCAACATGCTGCGGCGCTACCGCGAAACGGAAAGCCACCATGTCCGCGAGGATATGGAGCAGTACAAGGCCGAACAGGTCTGCGACGCCTGCACCGGCTACCGCCTCAAGCCGGAATCGCTGGCCGTTAAAATTAACATGAAGCATATCGGCGAGGTCTCCGCCCTCTCCATCGACGCCGCCCATGCCTGGTTCAGCGCGCTCGACAAGACGCTGGGCAAAAAAGACAAGGAGATTTCCTACCGGATTTTGAAGGAAATCAACGCGCGCCTGAGCTTCCTGCTCAATGTCGGGCTGGATTACTTAAGCCTCAGCCGCATGTCCGGCACGCTCTCCGGCGGCGAAAGCCAGCGCATCCGCCTCGCCTCGCAGATCGGCTCCGGCCTCACGGGGGTTTTGTACGTGCTCGACGAGCCCTCCATCGGCCTGCACCAGCGCGACAACAACCGCCTGCTCGAGACGCTCAAAAGGCTGCGCGACCTCGGCAATACCGTGCTGGTGGTCGAGCATGACGAAGACGCCATCCGCACCGCCGACTACCTGATCGACATGGGCCCCGGCGCCGGCATCCACGGCGGCGAAGTCGTCGCCCAGGGCACGCCGGAACAGGTGTTCAAGAACAAGGCAAGCCTGACCGCGCAATACCTCAACGGCACCAGACAAATCCCCCTGCCGAAGCACCGCCGCGCCGGCAAGACCATCCAGGGCAAAAAAGGCCCGCAGACGCAATATATCGAGGTGACCGGCGCGCGAGAAAACAACCTCAAGAACGTCCATGCGAAAATCCCGGTCGGCACCTTCACCTGCGTCACCGGCGTTTCCGGCAGCGGCAAGTCGTCGCTCATCATCGACACGCTCTATGCCGCCGCCGCCAAGCGCCTGATGAAGGCCCACACCCACCCCGGCCGCCATGACGACATCAAGGGGCTGGAATACATCGACAAGGTCATCGACATCGACCAGTCGCCGATCGGGCGCACGCCTAGATCGAATCCCGCCACCTATACCGGCGCCTTCACCCCCATCCGCGAATGGTTTGCCGGGATGCCGGAGTCCAAGGCGCGCGGCTACGGCCCGGGGCGCTTTTCCTTCAACGTCAAGGGCGGGCGCTGCGAGGCCTGCCAGGGCGACGGCGTGATTAAAATCGAAATGCACTTCCTACCCGACGTGCACGTCACCTGCGACGCCTGCAAGGGCAAGCGCTACAACCGCGAGACGCTGGAAATAAAATACAAGGACAAGTCCATCTCCGAGATCCTCGACCTGACGGTGGAGGAAGGCGCGGAATTCTTCCGGGCCGTTCCCGCCATCCGCGAAAAGCTGGACGCGCTGGTCGAAGTCGGCCTCAGCTACATCCACCTCGGCCAGCGCGCCACCACCCTTTCCGGCGGCGAGGCGCAGCGCGTCAAGCTGGCGAAGGAACTCGCCAAGCGCGCCACCGGGCGCACGCTGTATATCCTCGACGAGCCGACCACCGGCCTGCATTTCGAGGATGTGCGGAAATTGCTTGAAGTCCTGCACCGCCTGGTGGATCAGGGCAACACCGTCGTGGTCATCGAGCACAACCTCGAGGTCATCAAGACCGCCGACTGGATCATCGACGTCGGCCCCGAAGGCGGCAACAAGGGCGGCGAGATCATCATCCAGGACATCCCGGAGAAAGTCGCCGCCGAAAAGCGCAGCTATACCGGCGCCTACCTCAGGCCGCTGCTCAGGAAAAGCAAGGCGGCTTAGGTATAAGTATTTGTATTTAAACAATCTTAAAGCGGCTTTACTTAATAAAAAAGCCTTGCTATAAAATCACTATGATCAAAGCAATTTTTCTGGACATGGACGACACCCTGATCGTCAACAGCGTGTTCTATGCGCGCGCGGAGGTGCTGCTCTACGGCTATCTGCGCCATTGCGGCATCCTGGAGAAGGAGGCGCAGAAGGTTTTCACCGAGATCGACAAGGAGCTGTACAAGATTCACGGCGTCTCGAAGAAAAGGATGCCGGCCTCCTTCGAGGCGGTGCTCAGGCATTTCGTGCCCGATGCCGACGACGAAATGGTGTCGTGCGTGCGCGGCTTCGCCGAGGAGATCTTCACCGCCAAGGCGGCCATGAAGCCCGGCACGATCGAGGCGATCGCGCTGCTCAAGCAGCACGGCTACGATCTCTACATCGTGACGGCGGGCGACCGAGACGTGCAGGAAGGACGCATCGCCTCGAGCGTGCCGTTCAGTAAAGACCTTTCCGGCGTGTTTATCGCCGACCAGAAAACCCGGGAAACCTACGCGGAAATCCTCCGACAGCTCGGCCTCAACCCTGCGGAAACGGTGATGATCGGCGACAGCCTGAAGTCGGACGTCATTCCTTCCGCAGCCGCCGGCATGTTTGCCGTCTGGATCGAGGCGCAGAACTACGCGGCGCACCATGAAACGGCGACAGGCTTCCCGGCGCAGGGCGCCGCCAAGTTCTCCTCCCTGCTGGAAGCCGCGCGCCATATCGTCAAGCACGGCACCCCGGCCGCGCCGATCGTGCTGCCGCCGCCCGCGCCGAAGAACAAAAAAAATATCCAGCCGCCAAAGCCCTGAAAAACCCGGATTTTCCGGCAGCGCCCGCCCTCCGCCCTTAAGACTTCATTCATCGCTCCCGTGCTATAAAGAAGGATGGCCTTGCTTCAGGGCTTCCTTTCGTTTTCAAGTTTTATTTCAATGGAGAAAACACATGAAAAAATATCTGGCGGCGGCACTGCTGGTTTCGATTTTAAGCGTGGCGGCCTTTGGGTCAGCGCAGGCGCGGCAGATGGGGAACCAGATGTTTATCCCGCCGGCGCCGCCCATGCCCGGGCATTCTGATAACAGGGGCAACCCCCATAGCGGCTGCCACGGCGCCAACGCCCCGGGAACCTGGCGCATTGTGCAATTCAAAGGCCAGCCGGCGAGGTGCTATTGCGCAGGCGCGGCGGACGAGTCTCTTCCCAATTCATGTTGCCCCGGCCAGCCGCCGGAACCCTGCAAGAGGAATGACAATAACGACCACGGCCACTAGAAGGCCATAAAAAAAACACCCCCGCAGTGGAATGCTGCGGGGGTGTTTTTTTTCGTGAAACTTAAGCGATCTTGCGCAGCGGCGCCTTTTCCTCAATCGATGGCGCCCGCAGGTTATTGACGATGATCGCCAGCACCTTTTCGATATCTTCCGGGCGCTTTTCAAAATTATACAGCGCGGCATCGACATGCACGACCCGGATATAGTGCTCGACGCACTGGACCTGATTCTGCACTTCCTTGTTCAGCGCCGCGACATAACCGATATCCACCCCCGACTCGAAATCGCGGCCGCGTTTGGCGATACGCTCCAGGATAATCTCCGGCGGGCAGACCAGGTTGATGAGCAAATCCGGAGGACCCAAAGCTTCGATGGCTTTGTCCAGCGCGGGAAACACCGCTTTTTCATGGGAGAGGAGATTGTTCAGCGCCGCATAGCTGCGGTGCACGACGGCGGAATGGTCGAAAATGAAATCCCCGGTCGTGCGGGACTTGATTTCATGCAGGTAATCCAGCAGGAAAAACAGGTTTTTTTCAAAAGCATACCTGGCCGGAGCCTTGTAAAACGCCCGCAGGAACGGATTCGTTTCAACAGGCTCGCGGACCAGGCCCCACCCCGTTAATTCCGATAATTTCTGTGCCAGGGTTGTTTTCCCGATACCCAGGGGGCCGCAGAGCTCAATGCGCATGTACACACCTGCCAGAAAATGAATTAAATGATATATCCAAGACTAGAGGCGGGGCCCTCCCCGGGCAATCTAAATATCTTCAAAAAATGAACTTAAAAATCTTGCCAAACGCGGGTGGATAATTTTATTGCCGGGGCAGAATCAGGAATTATACAGGGGGTCTTCTTCACGGCGGTGCGTTTGCGCCAGAAGCAAAATCGCTTCTGCGGAAAGCTTGTGCGGCGTCAGGGAACTTAAGCGCAACAAATCCGCCGGATCATTCCAGTCGATCGCATCGATTTTATTTTCATCGTCGAACGCGGCCAGCAGCGGCGTAATGTCCGCGGGCGGCGGCGCGGATAAAACCGGTGCAACGGCGAGCACCGGCGGGGCAACTGCCGATGCGGGGGAAGACGGTGCGGGAGAAGACGGCGCGGTCCCGCCGCCGAATTTTTTGGCAAAAAAATCATAAACCCCGTTGAGGGTGCGGGCGCAGCCGGTGGCGGGGTCGAAGAAAACGTTTTTATTGGCGTTCGCCTCCTTGGGAAAAACGCTGGCGGCGATGACGCTGCCGTTCTGGGCGCGGCTGTTGAGGAATTTCGCCGCGCCGCCCGGGCCCATGAAGTGGGCGAAGTACAGTTCCGTCGTGCCGACGCCGCCCCCGGTATGGGCTTCAAGATACTGCTTATTGCCGGCGGAAAACTCGCCGGCCATCAGCGCGGCGATTTCAGGGTTTTTGCGCAGGCCGAGAATCGCCTCCCGCGAAGCGCAGTCATCGACACAGGGTTTGCCGTCCCTGACCTTGATTTGCCCGGCCAGGTTTCCCAGACCGTATTTCGGCCCATATTCCTTCACCATCTGCAGCCAGGTGCTTTCAATGAACTGGTATAATCCGGCGGCGCTCGAGGATTTGGACTGGGCGGCGGGGTCAAAACCGCTCTCGGTAGCGGCTTTTTCCATCAGGAAGGAAAAATCCACCCCGGTCTTGGCGGCAGCATTTTCCACGGCCAGAATGACCTCTTTCGAGGCCATGCCTTTGTATTTATTGATAATTTGCGATATGAGCGCCGTCATAGCCCTGTTTTAGCCCCTTTTCAGCTTTCTGAGGAAGTTATAACCGCAAGCGGTGTTTTCGTCCAATACTAAGACTTGGTTAATGTTTTTATGGTAAGTTTAAAGTGTGGGATTGTGAAGATTTTTGGCGGTTTCTCAGGAGAAAATTAGAATGAGAAAATATATTGTTCTGGCTGCAGTTTTAGGGTTGTCGTTATTGCTTAGTCATGGGGCGCAAGCGGCAGCTGTGTCGTGCGCTAAAACGTGCGGGCCCAAGGCGGACGGATCCTTCTGGCAGATCATTTGTATATGCAAGAGTTGCGACGGCGGGGGGGTAAATTGCAATTGCGGCGGCCAATCTTGCGGCAACGCGCTCACGGGACAGGGAGGAAATACAGGACACACAGGAAATTCCGTGTTTGGTTCTTCTGGATTCAACAATCCTGCACCAGGCAGAATGGCGATGATGATGGATCCCGTTACTGCCCGTCAGCGTGAGCAGTTGGGCCTGAGATACGCGTTTGGCGACCAAAATCTGGCTGCGGCAGCCGACTGGAGAAGCCTGCGCTACGACAGTCAAAACGCCATGCGCCTCGATCTTGAGAGAATGAAAAAAGTCGCCCAGGCGCGCCAGAATTTTTTGGCGACCTTATTCAGATATTATCCTGCGATGGATATCACCAGAGTCGATCCCGCCACCCTGGGCTTTCGCAGCACCGAGGAATTGAGGGCATGGATTGACAGTCTCAACGACACGGCGTTCAAAAGCGGTTCTATTCATTGACGGAACGCTGTCTAAAACAGAGAATCGGCAGCCTTCTATGACAGCCCTGAATACTATTATAACAGCCTGTTCTATAATGATTTTTAAACTGCAACCGGGATAACAGTAACTTTTAATTAATTTTTACATGTTATAAGTAAAGAATAGGTTCATTGTATTTAACGCTTCATTCAGGGGGATTATTCATGAAAAGATATATTATAACAGTAGCTTTGGCACTGATCTTGAGCACAGCGGCCTTTACACCGCCGGCGCAGGCGCTGGTGGCGGTGTATTCCCCCTTTATAACCCTGACGGACGCACAGGTCGCCGCCCGCCAGGCTGCGGCGCTTAAATGGTGGAAGAGCAGCGCAACTCCCAGCGCCGCAGATGCGGTCGCTATGAGTTTCTCTTTGGCCGGAGCGCAGAGTTGGGTCATCGCGCAAAAAGACGGCATCAACAGGCGTTCCAATTTTATAACAGCCCTAAAGACCAACCATTCGTTCAACACGACAGCCATAGCTACCTACGGGTTTCCTACTATAGCGGCGAAGGACACCGCGCGGACGAAGATCCTGACTATATTGGGCACGTCCACAGGGCGCACCAATTTCGTGGCAGCTGTAGTGGCTAACCCTTCGTTCACGGGCTATACGGCGCCGCCAACATTGCCTACTAATCACGTGACGGCATACGGATTTTCCAGCCTGGACACGCTGATGTCCGCCCGTCAGGATCTGCTGAACATCCTGCTAACCGTTCCTAAAACATATAGCAAAATTATATCGGACTGACATTTCCGGGGAACTGGTTTTTTTCTTCCCCGTCTAAACAAAAAAGCCCGCGCATCTGCGGGCTTTTTTATGCGCTCAGAATGACAACAACGGGTGGCATCTCTGGATTCGGCCTTAAAAAATCATAAAGAATCGGCGGCATTCTATGTAAATTTTAAAAATATCATAAAGCCCTGTTTTACAATGGGTTTTAGAGGGAACTTAAAGTAAAAGTAACTATTAATTAATTTTTACCTGCTACAGTACGAGGTAGGGGAATAAGGTTATCGTGACCTTATGCTTTGACATTTCATTCAGGGGGGATGATTCATGAAAAAATATATCATGGCGACAGCTTTGGCACTGGTGTTGGGCACAGCGGCCTTTTCGCCGGCGCAAGCGGAGAGCGGCAAGGTATTCGGGGTAGAGTCCAGCAAGGACACTATCAATCCGGTCGTGGCGCCGGGCGCGGCAACCAAGCGCGCGACAGCAGGTCTTGAGCTGCACTGTAATCCACCCGGCTGCGGCACGCAGGTGGGTTGCATTGATTTGGCGGTGCAAGGCATTGTGCAGGGGGGAATCATTGCTGACCGCGTAGCTCCGAGGATAGGCGCTGACCGTTATGCGCCGTTAGTCAACCCCGGGTTTATCGATGCCCGCTCGGACCTCTTTGGATACTACCTGGCAAACGGTAAACTGCCGGACACCCTGAATTTGGACAGGCTGGGCACGGACAAAGTCGGCTTGCTCGCAATATTTGAAAACGCAAAAAAGATCGGCGACGCCCGCAAGAGGTTTATATGCGGCCTTCAGGGTTTCGACGTGAGCAAGACCGACTTCACGCGCTCTGATTTCTGGAGCCTCGGTTTTACCAGCGCAGACCGCCTGAAGAAATTCACCCAAGGATATATCAATTTCGTCTTTGGCGAAAGATTTGACCCCGGTTTTGCCGACCATAGGAGCGATTTCATATTCTACTCTGCAAAGGAACAAGAGATGCTCCGTCAGGATATCTTTGGGTTAGTAAAATAAGCATCATCCGGAGATAATCTTTCTCGAAAAAAAAGCCCGCGCATCCCGCGGGCTTTTTTTGTGCGCCCATTCGTCACCCCCGCCTTGCGCGGGGGGTCTGGTAGGCCGTCCGGCCGTCTTATGAGACTACAAGACGCGTGGACACGCTACCGGATGCCCGCGCGGAGGCGGGCATGACGACGGGGGGGCGCGGGCTGAAATTATATGAAAAACTCCCAACAGCAATCCTTAACCATTATATCGTACACTGCGGATAAGGCTTGCCAGGGGAGGTTCAGGGCATGAGCTATACCGCACCGCTTCAGGATATGCGCTTCGTGCTGCAGAACATCGCCGGGCTGGAGGACATCGCCGCCCTGCCGGGGTACGAGCATGCGACGCCGGACGTGGCCGAGGCGGTGCTGGAAGAAGCGGCGAAGCTGGCTGCCGAAGTCTGGGCGCCCGTCAACAGCAGCGGCGACAAGCAGACCTCGAAAATGATCGACGGCGGCGTGAAAACGCCGGACGGCTTCAGGAACGCCTATGCCAAATTCGCCGAGGGCGGCTGGAACGCCCTCACCTGCGCCCCCGACTTCGGCGGCCAGCACCTGCCCTGGGCGCTGGGCATGGCCGTCACCGAAATGTGGCAGGCGGCCAATCTTGCGCTCAGCCTCTGCCCGCTCCTGTCGCAGGCGGCCATCGAGGCGATCGAGCAGCACGGCACCCCGGAACAAAAACACGCCTACCTGCCGAAAATGATTTCCGGCGCCTGGACCGGCACCATGCACCTGACCGAGCCGCAGGCCGGCACCGACCTCGCCCTCATCCGCACCGTCGCCAAAAAGACCGGCGACCACTACCTGATGAAGGGGCAGAAGATTTTCATCACCTACGGCGAGCATGACTTCACCCCCAATATCATCCATCTGGTGCTGGCGCGCATTGACGGGCTGCCGGAAGGCAACGACGGCCTCGGCCTGTTTATCGTGCCGAAGTTCCTCGTCAATCCCGACGGCTCCCTCGGCCCGCGCAACGACGTCAAGGCAGTATCGCTGGAGCACAAGCTCGGCATCCACGGCTCCCCCACCTGCGTCATGATGTACGGCGAACACGAAGGCGCGGTCGCCTATCTGGTCGGAAAGGAAGGCCACGGCCTGCGCAACATGTTCACCATGATGAACAACGCGCGGATCGCCGTCGGGCTGCAGGGCGTGGCGCTGCAGGAGCGCGCCTACCAGCACGCCCTCGCCTACGCCAGGGGCCGCGTGCAATGCTCCAAGCTCGGCGACAAGTCCGGCAAGCGGGTGGCGATCATCGAGCACGCCGACGTGCGCCGCATGCTGCTGACCATGAAAACGACCACCGAAGCCTCGCGCGCGCTCGCCTATTACGCCGGCGGGATGATCGACCGCATGCGCCGCGAAACAGACCCGGCCAAAGCGCAACTCGCGGCGGCAAGGCTCGACCTGCTGACGCCGCTGGTCAAGGCCTGGGCGACCGACCTCGCGGTGGAGACCGCCTCCACCGGCATCCAGATCCACGGCGGCATGGGCTTCATCGAGGAGACCGGCGCGGCGCAATATTACCGCGACGCCCGCATCCTGCCGATTTACGAAGGCACCAACGGCATCCAGTCCAACGACCTGGTGTTCCGCAAGCTGCTGCGCGACAACGGCGCGGAGGCCAAGCGCTTCATGGACGAGATGAAAGATTTCCTGAAAAACCTCTCCCAGAAACCGAGCGACGACCTCGATGTCATTCAAAGCGCCATGACCAAGGCGGTGGCGGCGCTCGAGGAAACGACGGCCTGGGCGCTCGCCAACGCCAAATCGAACACCGACGCGCTGGCCGCCGGCGCCGTCCCTTACCTGCGGATTTTCGCCACGGTGGCGGGCGGCTACATGATGGCGAAAATGGCCTATGCCGCGCATCAGGCGCTGTTCCACGACAGCGGCAACGCACCCTATTACAACACCAAGCTCATCACCGCGCGGTTCTTCGCCGAAGCGCTGCTGCCGCAAGTCTATGGCCTGATGGCGCCAGCCATGGGCGGCTGCAGGACGGCGTGCCAGATCGCCAACGACCAGTTTTGAGGAGATGAAGCCCGATGCAGAATGAAGATGGATTTTACTTCCGGACCCTGCCCAGCCTCTCGGGCGCTGCAAAGTCCCTCATCGTCATCCTCCACGGCCACGGCAGCCACCCCGACAAATACATTCCCTGGGCGCTGAAAACCCAGGAAACCAACCCCGATGCCGACCTCATCCTGGTCCGGGCGCCGGTGGCCCTGCGGGCGACGGAAAACCAGAAAATCGCCCGCAGCCTGCCCGGCATCGACGACCTCTACACCTGGTACAAGCTGGACCGGCGGACCCACCAGCAGGTCAACCTGATTTTGAAGCATGCCTTCCGGCGGCTGACGGTGTTCAACAAGCTCAACCGGCTGATCGACCATCAGCTGCAAAAAAGGAACCTGCAGGACAAGGACCTCGCCTTCATCGGCTTTTCGATGGGCGGCACGATGGCGGTGCAGACCGCGCTGCGGCGCAAAAACGAATGCGCTGCCGTGGTCTGCCATTCCGGCGCGGTGCTGCCCTTCACCAAGGCGCGGAAAAAGCCGGACACCCTGATGATCATGGGCGACCAGGACGAGCTGTTTTTCCTGCCCGAGAAAAAAAACCCGCGCAAAGGCTCCCGCTTCCTGACTGCTTTTCAAAAGGCCGGCCTCAAGGTCAACCTGCACCACGAGCGCTCGGTCCGCCGCCTGCAAAAGGCCGGCATCGAGGTGACGGAAAAGATCTTCAAGGACCTCGATCACCGCATCACCGAAGACTCCTGGCGCGAAGCCTCCAGTTTTGTCGCCCAAAAACTGGGCCTGAGCGAAAAAAATTCATTAAATTTCATATAGTTGACGATCAATATCGTTTATTTTATTTGACATATTCAAAAAACGCTTTACACTTCTCCCAACGCCCTATCTAATATGTCCGGAACATGTCCCAAGCACAGGTCTCTAAAAAAGAAATGATCGCCAAGCTTAAAAATACCCTGAAACTGAAGGAGCGTTTCCTGAAACTTAAAGACCGTTTCAAGCTTAAGAACTTCATGCCGTCCAGAGATTATCGCGTGGCCGCCGCCGTCGGCGCCGTCATTACCCTTGCCAGCCTTACCGCCGCCGTCGCGATTTCGGCTTTCATCGGCATCGGCAACAGCGTGGTCATGCCGGTTCTTCTCACCCTTGGCGCTTCCGCCGTCGCCCTGGAAATTTCCTTTAAGTTTGCTTATGCCGATAATTTTAAAATCGGCACCTGCCTCGCTTCGGCCGCCGCGACGGCCGGAGGGCTGGCGCTGGCTTTCAATACCCTCTACAAGGCCCCGGAACAACCGCCCGCCGCTCCCCGCTTCCAAACGACCGTTTTAAAGCAGGAGTTTGACAAAAGCGCCGTCAGGAAGACGATCGATGCGGCTTCAACTTACAGGATCACCCGCCCCGGTACTCCCGCGATTGCATTTCCATCAGGCGGCTGACGGTTCTTTCAAAAACCCTTGCATTGTCCTCGCCGCGATAAAGCCGCTCCGGCGGCGCCGCCGCCGACATCACCAGCCGCGCATGATGATCGTATAAGGCATCCACCAAAGTGATGAAGCGCACCGTTGCGTCGCGCCGCTGGTCGGTCAGCAGCGGCACGTCCCGGACGATGAAAACACGGAAGCGCTTGACGAGTTCCAGGTAATCGAGGGCGCTTTTGGGCTGTTCGCACAGTTCCGCAAAAGTGAATTCCGCCACCTCGCGCACCGCCCGCGGCACGTGGATCACCCGCCCCTTGACATTGATGTCCTGCGGCGCGCCCTCTTCTCCATCAGCCATTACCTTGAAAATTTTGTTTAGGGCGCGTTCCGCTTCGGCGTCATGCGGGGAGAAATAAAGCTTGCCCTCGCGCAGCCGGTTAAGGCGGTAATCCGTATCGCCGGAGAAGTGGAACACATGCAGCTTGCGCTTGAGCAGCGCGATGAAGGGGAGAAAGCGGTCGCGCTGCAGCCCGTCGGCATAAAGCTCGTCCGGCGCGAGGTTGGAGGTCATGACGATGACGACGCCGCGCTCGAACAGCGCCGTGAACAGCCGCCCCAAAATCATCGCGTCCGCGACGTCCCTGACCTGGAATTCGTCGAAGCACAGCAGCCGGGTCTCGGCGGCAATCTTGTCCGCGCAGGCGATCAGGTCGCTGTCGATCCGGTCATGGGCGCTGCGCGCCGTCCGCCGCGCATGGAGAAAATCATGCACCTCCAGCATGAAGGCGTGAAAATGCACGCGGCGCTTTTTCCGGAGCCCCACCGCGCCGAAAAACAAATCCATCAGCATCGACTTGCCGCGCCCGACCCCGCCATGGAAGTAATACCCCTTGGGCGCAGAGGGAGTGCCGAGCATCTTCCTCCACAGCCCGGGAGATTTCGCCTTGGCCAGCGCCAGACGCAGTTTTTCCAGCTCCTGCGCCGCGCGCGCCTGGTCTGCGTCAGGCTGCAACGCGCCGGCTGCCAGTTTTTCCTCATAAAGCGCGTCAATATTTTTCATAGTAAAAAAAGTTTTTCATTCATGGCGGAAGGATGTGTAAGATAGGCGGGCTGATTAAACACTAACAGGAGAAAAATGATGAGCAAAGAACATAAAAAATGCGGCAAAAAAGGCGAATGCAAAAAAGAATTCTGCAAGAAGGCGGAGAACGACAACGCCGGCACCCCCCCGGCTCCGGCAGCGGATCCCAACGCTCCCAAGAAGGCCGGCTGCTGCAAGCCGAAAAAAGACGGCAAAAAAGGCTGCGGCTGCGAATAGAGCCAGACTTTTTATCTCTCGAAAAAAGCCGCCTGTTTTTCAGCAGGCGGCTTTTTTCTATGGCGAAAATGGACCACCAGGGCTCAGTAACAACCGGCAAGCCCTCTGGTCAGCAGATTTTTGTGATATGAAAAAATATTATGTTTAAAAAAAGCCCGGATTTTTGCCCCGCTTTCCTCTCTGTTAACTCTTTAAATTTATGCTAGTTTAAGGCGGCTTTGATTCCCTCATAACGCCCTGTAAATAGAAGGAAAGTATCATGTCACGCAAAAAAATCGCCCTCGTCGGGGCCGGCCAGATCGGCGGCACCCTGGCCCTGCTCGCCGGAATGAAGCAACTGGGGGATGTGGTGCTGGTGGATATCGCCGAGGGCGTGCCGCAGGGCAAGGCGCTCGACATCGCCGAGACCGCGCCGGTCGAAGGTTTCGACGGACACTTTACGGGCAGCAACGATTATGCCGCGATCGCGGGCGCCGATGTGGTGATCGTGACGGCCGGCGTACCCCGCAAACCGGGGATGAGCCGCGACGACCTGATCGGCATCAACACCGGCGTCATCAAGGCCGTGGGCGAGAACATCAAGAAGCACGCGCCGAACGCCTTTGTCATCGTCATCACCAACCCGCTCGACGTGATGGTCGGCATCATGCAGGAAGTGACCGGCTTCAAGCCGAACATGGTGGTCGGCATGGCGGGCGTGCTCGACAGCGCGCGCTTCCGCTTCTTCCTCGCCGAGGAATTCAAGGTTTCGGTGGAAGACGTTTCCGCCTTCGTGCTGGGCGGCCACGGCGACACGATGGTGCCGCTGACGCGCTATTCCACGGTGGCAGGCATCCCCCTGCCCGACCTGGTCAAGATGGGCTGGACGACGCAGGACAAGCTCGACAAGATCGTGCAGCGCACGCGTGACGGCGGCGCGGAAATCGTCGCCCTGCTCAAGACCGGCTCGGCCTTCTACGCCCCGGCCGCCGCGGCGATTGCGATGGCGGAAAGCTTCCTGCTCGACAAGAAGCGCGTCCTGCCCTGCGCCGCTTTCCTCAACGGCGAATACGGCGTCAAGGGGCTTTACATCGGCGTACCGACGATCATCGGCGCCAAGGGCATCGAGAAGATCATCGAAGTGCAGTTCACCGCCGAAGAAAAGGCGATGTTCGAAAAATCCGTCGCCGCGGTGAAGGCGATGTGCGATGTGGCGAAAAACCTGAAAACGGCGGCGGCATAACATGAACATCCATGAGTATCAGGCCAAGGGCCTCCTGAAAGCGCGCGGCATTCCGGTGCTGAAGGGGTTTATCGCCTATACGGCGGAAGAAGCGGCGGAAGCGGCGAAAAACCTGCCCGGCCCGGTCTATGTCGTCAAGGCGCAGATCCACGCCGGCGGACGCGGCAAGGGCGGCGGCGTCAAGGTGGTGAAATCCATCGCCGACGTGAAAGCGGCGGCCGAAAAAATGATCGGCATGCAGCTGGTCACCCACCAGACCGGCGCGCAGGGCCAGGAAGTGCGGCGCATCTACATCGAGGACGGCTGCGACATCGGCCGCGAGCTTTATCTCGGCATGCTGATCGACCGCGGCACCTCGCGGGTGACGATCATGGCCTCGACCGAAGGCGGCATGGACATCGAGGAAGTCGCCGAACATCACCCCGAAAAAATCATCAAGGTCGCCATCGACCCGGCGATCGGCTTCCAGGCATTCCAGGGACGGCAGATCGCCTTCGCCCTCGGCCTGGAAGGCAAGCAGATTTCCAAGGCGGTGGAACTGATCGGCAACCTCTACAAGGCCTTCATCGAGCTGGACGCCTCGATCATCGAGATCAACCCGCTGGTGGTGACCAAGGACGGCGACATCATCCCGCTCGACGCCAAAATGAATTTCGACGACAACGCCCTGTTCCGCCAGAAAGAGGTCGAGGCCCTGAACGACGCCTCTGAAGAAGACCCGGCGGAGCGCCGCGCCAAGGAACACGAGCTCTCGTACGTCAAGCTCACCGGCAACATCGGCTGCATGGTGAACGGCGCCGGCCTCGCCATGGCGACGATGGACATCATCAAGCTTTATGGCGGCGACCCGGCGAACTTCCTCGATGTCGGCGGCGGCGCGACCAAGGAGCGCGTGGCCGAAGCTTTCCGCATCATCCTGTCCGACCCGAACGTGGAGGGCATCCTCGTCAACATCTTCGGCGGCATCATGCGCTGCGACGTGATCGCGGAAGGCGTCATCACCGCCGCGCGCGAACTGGGGCTGACCATGCCGCTGGTCGTGCGCCTCGAAGGCACCAACGTCGATAAAGGCAAGAAACTCCTGCGCGAGTCAGGCCTCAACATCATCACCGCCGACAACCTGGCCGATGCGGCCGGCAAAGTTGTCAGCGCTGTCAAATCGGAGGCTGCGTAATATGGCTGTTCTCGTCAACAAAGACACCAAGGTCATCTGCCAGGGCTTCACCGGCGCGCAGGGCACCTTCCATTCCGAGCAGGCGATCGCTTACGGCACGAAAATGGTCGGCGGCGTGACCCCCGGCAAGGGCGGAGCCAAGCACCTCAACCTGCCGGTGTTCAATACCGTGCATGACGCCGTGCGCGAAACCGGCGCCAATGCCAGCGTCATTTATGTGCCGCCGCCTTTCGCAGCGGACGCCATCCTGGAAGCGGTCGATGCCGAAATCGGGCTGGTGATCTGCATCACCGAAGGCATCCCGGTGCTGGACATGGTGAAAGTGAAACGCAAGCTGCAAGGCTCCCAAACGCGCCTGATCGGCCCCAACTGCCCGGGCGTCATCACCCCCGGCGAATGCAAGATCGGCATCATGCCCGGCCACATCCACAAGCGCGGCAAGATCGGCATCGTGTCGCGCTCCGGCACGCTGACCTATGAATCGGTGGCGCAGACGACAGCCAACGGCCTCGGCCAAACCACCTGCATCGGCATCGGCGGCGACCCGGTCAACGGCACCAGCTTCACCGACGCGCTCAAGCTGTTCCTCGACGATCCGGAGACCGAAGGCATCCTGATGATCGGCGAGATCGGCGGCGGCGCGGAAGAGGAAGCAGCGGAATTCGTCAGGCAATACAAGATCAAAAAACCGATGGCGGGATTCATCGCCGGCGTGACGGCCCCGCCGGGGCGGCGCATGGGCCATGCCGGGGCGATCATCGCCGGCGGCAAGGGCGCGGCCAAGGACAAGATCGCCGCCATGAAAGAAGCCGGCTTTGTCATGGCCGACAGCCCGGCAGGATTGGGCGACGCGATTTTGAAGGCCATGAAGGCGGCATAGTTTATTAGAATAAAAAAAAAGAAAAAGAAGCAAGGTCCAGATAAAAATGTCACACCCAGAAACCCTCAGTTTCCTCTCCGCCGCCAACCCGGATTATATCGCGGAAATATACGCGAAGTACCGGCAGAACCCAGCCTCGGTCGATGCCAGCTGGTCGGTACTTTTCAACGGCCTCGGCGACGACGCCAAATCGATCATGGCGGAATTGCAGGGCGCCAGCTGGAAACCTTCGTCCGAAAAACTGGCGGCGGTGCTCTCGACTCCGGCCAACCTCGACGAGACCGTCAAAGCCGCGCCGAAAAAAGACCTGAAACCCGCCGTACCGGCAGCGGACACAAAATCTGTCGTGGCGGATTCGCTGCGCGCTTTTCTGCTGATACGCTCCTATCAGGTGCGCGGGCACCTGCTCGCCGCGCTTGACCCGCTGGGCCTCACCGAAAAGAAATACCATCCCGAGCTGGACCCGAAAAGCTACGGGTTTTCCGATGCCGACTACGACCGCCCGATCGCGCTGGGAAAAATAGTGCTGGGGCTGGAAAGCGCGACGCTGCGCCAGATCATGCAGCACCTGCAGGACACCTATTGCAGCTCCGTCGGCGTCGAGTACATGCACATCCAGATCCCCGAGCAAAAGGCGTGGATCATGGAGCGCTGCGAGCAGACCCGCAACCGCACCCCTTACACTGCCGCCGACAAAAAGAATTTTCTCAAGCGCCTGACGGCGGCGGAAGGCTTCGAGAACTTCGCCCACGTGAAATACACCGGCACCAAGCGTTTCGGCCTCGACGGCGGCGAGTCGGTGATTCCGGCGATCGAGGAAGTGATTGCGCGCAGCGCGCAGCTCGGCGTCGATGAAGCCATCCTCGGCATGGCGCATCGCGGGCGGCTCAATATCCTGACCAACGTGATGGGCAAGTCCTTCACGGCGATGTTCTCCGAATTCCAGGGCACCTCGGCGAAACCGGACGAAGTGCAGGGCTCGGGCGACGTGAAATACCATCTCGGCACCTCCAGCGACCGCGATTTCAACGGCAAGACGGTGCACCTCTCCCTGGTGCCCAACCCGTCGCACCTCGAATTCGTCGATCCGGTGGTGGTAGGCAAAGCCCGCGCCAAGCAGGCGCTGAACAAGGATGGGGAGCGCAGCAAGGTCATGGCCATCCTCATTCATGGAGATGCCGCGCTGTCCGGCCAGGGGATTGTGCCCGAGGTCCTGATGATGTCGGAGCTGCCCGGCTACCGCGTCGGCGGCACCGTGCATGTCGTCATCAACAACCAGATCGGCTTCACCACCGCGCCGCTCTATTCCCGCTCCGGGAACTACTGCACCGACATCGCCAAGACGGTGCAGGCGCCGATCTTCCACGTCAACGGCGACGACGTCGAAGCGGTGATCCACGCCGCGCACATGGCGGCGGAATTCCGCCAGCAATTCAAGAAAGACGTGTTCCTCGACATCGTCTGCTACCGCCGCTACGGCCATAACGAATCGGACGAACCGGCCTTCACCCAGCCGCAGATGTACAAGGTCATCGGCGGCAAGAAAAGCACCCGCACCCTTTATGCGGAAAAGCTGGTCAATGACGGCGTCATGACCCAGGCCGAAGCTGATAAAGTGTATAAAGACTTCAATGACTACCTCGAAAGGGAATTCACCGCCGCCAAAGGCTACAAGCCCAACCGCGCCGACTGGCTGGAAGGCCAGTGGAGCGGGATGACGGTTGCCAACGGCGACGACCGCCGCGGCAATACGGCAATTTCGAACGACATGGCGCAAAAAATCGGCAAGGCGCTGACAACAATCCCGACCGGTTTTGACCTCAACCCGAAAATCGCCCGCCAGCTCGAAGTGAAAAAGAAAATGTTCGAGAGCGGCGAAGGCTTCGACTGGGGCACGGCCGAGGCCCTAGCCTTCGGCGCGCTGGCGCTGGAAGGGTATCCGGTGCGGCTGTCCGGCCAGGACTGCGGCCGCGGCACCTTCTCCCACCGCCATTCGGTGCTGATCGACCAGACCACGGAATACCGGCACGTTCCGCTGAACGCCATCGACCCCGGGCAGGCGAAGTTCGAAGTGCATGACAGCCCGCTGTCCGAGGCGGCGGTGCTGGGCTTTGAATACGGCTATTCCACCGCCGACCCCAAGACATTGGTGCTGTGGGAAGGCCAGTTCGGCGATTTCGCCAACGGCGCGCAGGTGCTGATCGACCAGTTCGTCGCCTCCGGCGAAACCAAATGGCTGCGCATGTCCGGCCTGGTGCTGCTGCTGCCGCACGGCTACGAAGGCCAGGGGCCGGAGCATTCCTCGGCGCGACTCGAACGTTATCTGCAGCTTTGCGCCGAAGACAATATGCAGGTCGTCAACGTGACGACCCCGGCCAACTATTTCCACGTGCTGCGCCGGCAGATGCACCGCAACTTCCGCAAGCCGCTGGTGGTGATGACGCCGAAATCCCTGCTGCGCCACAAGCTCTGCGTTTCACCGCTGAAGATGATGACCGGCAAGGAAACCTTCCACCGCGTCCTGTCCGACGAGGCCAAGCTCAAG
>JAIOQI010000043.1 GCA_021413445.1 Alphaproteobacteria bacterium
GTTGCCCCCGGCGCGAGCTCGAACGCCTTGGGCGCAACGATCAGGTTTTCCGCAGGCTGGGTTGTTTCGTTCGCCAAGCCGGTATTGATAACCTGGACGATGCTCGCAACTATCTTTGCCGGCTTGTCGCTCTGGTTAGTAACATTCAGGTTCTCAACCGGACGCTTGCCGGCAGAAAATTCGATCACCATCCTGTCCAGGGCGATCCCCGCCGCCTGCGCCGTTTCGGCGCCAATAAATATTATTGCAAATAAACCCGCGAAAGCCGCAGCAAAAAGCCGACCGTTATTTTTCATGATCTCCTCCCAAAAAAATAAAACCCTCTAGATAGATAGCACGTTTTTAGAACTTACAGAATGCCGATTAAAAAATTATTTACGACGCTTGACCTTTTCACCAGCAGGGCTTACGGTGTGTCTATGAAAAAACAGATAAGCTCATTTTTCTTAGCAGCCCTTATTTTGGCGCAGGCGCCCGCCTTCGCCGCCATCGGCAGCACCGCCACCACGCAAACCGGCATTTCCGTGACCATCCCCGCCCATTACAAAGCCTCCCTGAAAAACGGCACCCTGTGCATTGAGCCAAAAATGCACGAAGAATACCGCATCATGTCCGGTGAAAATCTCATTGCTCCTGAAGAGTGCGAAAATGGCGGAACGAAAATCAGCGGCTGGGACAAGGACACGGACACAGTCAGCATCCGGATCGAGCCGGAATAAAGAGCGCATTTTTCTGTTTAACCGTCTGAAATTAAACAAAAAAAACAAAACCTCCTCAAAAAAATTCCATATTCCGGCGATTGTGGTTGATGAAACCGCTGTAATGTCGTACAAATTTACGATCTGAATTGACAGAATCACCCAAATAGCCCCGGAGTAAATGCCCATGTCCAAGAAAGCCCCTGTGAACGATGCCTTCATCAACCACGCCCCCGTCGCCGTGAACGACGCCAATGCCACCACGGAAGATGCTCCGGTGACCGGCAACGTCCTCAGTAATGACTATGACCCCGACCCTCTCGACAGTTTTCATGTCTCCTTCGTCGAAGGCGCCAAGGTCAATGGCAGCGGCACAACGACGATCACCCTCGCCTCCGGCGGTTCGGTCACCATTGCCGCCGACGGCACCTACACCTATGACAGCAACGGCGTCTTCACCTACCTGATGACCGGCGAGCAATTGCAGGACAGCTTCACCTACACCATCACCGACAGTCATGGCGCGACCTCCACCGCCACTGTCACCATCGCGGTCGACGGCATCGGGCTGCACCCCTACGATCCGCTGCCGCCCGAGCTGCCGGGTCTCGGCCTCGGCCATGGCTACTGGAAGACGCACGACGGCTCCCCCAATCCCAATGACTGGAACATCAAGCTGGGCGCCAGCTTCGAGCAGTACTTCGGCGTCGACCTCAACTGGTCCAAAAACGGCAACAAGCCGGGCAAGATAAAAGATGTTTCCTTCCATGATGCCATCGACCTGAAGGGCGGCGGCAACAACGCCCTGGCGCGCGAAGCCGTCACCGCCATCCTCAACGCCCTCGACGAGAAGAACGGCACGCAATACGACTTCGCCTACAGCGTGGATAAGATCATCTCGATGGTGCACGACGCTTACGCCAGCCACGATGCCGCCCTGATCGAGCACACCAAAGACCTGCTGCTGGCCAGCCATGAGTAAGGCGGCAGGCGAGGGCAGGCACAGCATGGCGCATGTAGAAAAATTTTCCCCGAACTACTATTATAGCCTGGAGAAACAGGACGACTATGTTCTCCGTGTCTGGCTGGATTCCAGTTATCCGTATGTCTATTGCAAATATGATTTTCTGGGCAGGGTGATGTTTGTTGGCGGCAGCTCATCGGATAAAGGGGCAACAACTGCCATTCCTTTTTCCCAACTGGATACAGAAGCGCTGGAATTTTTTCATGCCCAGCTCGTAAAGCTGGGCGGCAAGCCGCCGGCGCTGCCGGACGCGCTTTCCAAAGAAACCAGCGAGACTTGGGTCAGGATGGGCTCCAAGGCCATCGCCCACGTCGGCGTTTATCCGGAGATGCAGAGAAAGCTCACCGATATTTTCAATTTCGAAAGCCGCCAACACTTCATGGTCACCGAAAGCCTGAAGACCCATGCCGAGATCACCACCCAGCCGGTCAGCTTCGACAGCCTGTCCCCGGCGACGCTGGAAAAGGCCCTGGAGGAATTCACCAAGGCCGGCGGCGCGGCGGACAAGGATTTTGTCCTGCGCGGCGCCGCAAATTTAAAAGGCAAGTCACCGCTCCGGGATTAACGCCCTACAATTTCCCATGCCGGAAGCAGCCCGTCAGGTGGTCATTGACCATGCCCACCGCCTGCATATGGGCATAAATGATCGTCGAGCCGACGAAAGTGAAACCCCTTTTCTTCAGGTCTTTGCTGAAAGCATCGGAGAGTGGTGTGCTGGCGGGCAGCTGCCGGATGTCGTCCCACTGGTTCCTGACGGGAACCCCGTCCACAAAACGCCACTGATAGTCGCTGAAGCTGCCGAACTCCTCCTGCACTTCCAAGAAAGCCTTGGCGTTGCTGACGGCGGATTCTATTTTCAGGCGGTTGCGGATAATGCCGGCATCCTGCATCAAAACCTCGGCCTTCTTTTTGCTGAAGCGGGCGACCTTTTCGGGGTCAAACGCCGCGAAGGCCCTGCGGTATCCCTCGCGGCGCTTGAGGATCGTGATCCAGCTCAAGCCCGCCTGCGCCCCTTCGAGAATAAGGAACTCGAACAGCTTGCGGTCGTCAAAAACGGGCACGCCCCATTCCTCGTCATGGTAGGCGACATACAGGGGGTCGGTCCCGGCCCAGGGGCAGCGGCTGATCTCTTTCATGTTTTTATCCATCTTTAAAAATACCCTTTCCCATGCTACAAATAATCCATGAAAAATTCATCTGTTTCATTTTTTATCGCCGGCCTCCTGCTCCTCGGCGCCTGCGCCGGCCCTGTCACCATGTCGCCGCAGGGCAGCGGCATCGAAATCATGCAGGAAACCCAGCGCCAAAAGGATCTGGCGTATAAACAGCTCATCCGGGACCAGGACCGGGTTTTCAATGTCTCCTTCCCGGTCCTCGCGGCGAATACCCCTTTCTGCGACAGGGCCGCCACCGCCTTCGGACTGACGATGTGGAATGTCTATTCGATCCCGAACGAATACCGCCAGGCCGCCATCAATGTTTACAACCTGCACGCCAAACTGGCGGCGCAATTCGTCGCCGACAAGTCCCCGGCAGGGCGCGCCGGCATCCGTTCCGGGGATCTGATCGTCGCCATCAACGGCCAGGGCATCCCCCCGGGCCCGGGAGCCCGCAAGACCGCCTATGAATATCTGGACCAGGCCGGAGACAAAAAAACCGACATCCTGTTTGAAAGAAACGGCCAGCTCATCAACACTGTCGTCCAGCCGGCAGCCATCTGCGCCTATCCGGTGCAGCTCAACTACAGCAGCACGGAGCTCAACGCCCAGTCCGACGGCAGCCGCATCGTCATCGACAAGGGCATCGTGCGCTTTACCGAGAATGACAACGAACTGGCGCTGGTCATCGCCCACGAGCTTGGCCACAACGCCATGCACCACATCGACAAGCAGCAGAGCAACGCCATGCTCGGCGGTCTCGGCGGTCTCGCCATCGACGCCCTGCTCGCCTCGGCCGGCGTCAACAGCGGCAATGAATTCGGGCAGATGGGGCAGGAGATCGGCGGCCAGGCCTACTCCGTCGCCTTCGAGCAGGAAGCGGATTATGTGGGCATGTATTTCATGGAGCGGGCGGGATACAATTCAACGGGCGTGGCTGATTTCTGGCGGCGCTATGCCGCTGAGAGCCCCAAGTCGGTCAGCAAACGGACCACGCACCCTACGACGCCGGAGCGCTTCATCGCCATCGACCGCGCCCACAGGGAAATCGCCAAGAAAAAAGCCACCGGCCAGCCGCTGATCCCGAATATAAAGCAGGAATGATAATCAATGTGTCACCCCGGCGAAGGCCGGGGTCTGGCCCCGCCGCAAGGCGGCATTTATAAAGGTGCTTCGCACGGACCAGATCCCGGCCTTCGCCGGGATGACGGGTGCTTATTTAAATTAAAATGAGAAAGACCCTACCAGCTCCTGACACTGCCGGTATCGACATGCACGAAATCGCTGGAGGGGTAGAACCCGACCCCGCCGGCCTTCAGGCCCATTGCCGATGCCCGCAGCGAAGCAAGCCGGGTGCCCGGCTGGTTAATGTCGGCCGCCTGGCCCTGCATATGCAGGCTGCCGCGCGCCACGCCGTCGCTATGCCGCCGCAGCCACGCATTGGTGGCCGGCGAACGGTAGCCGGAAAAGACCTCGAAGGGCGTAAAATTCTTGGTGCGCTGCTGCAGGACGAACAGTACGTCGATCAGGCGCGGGTCGATCGGGTATTTCTCGTTGTTGCGGTAGTCGCGCAGCACCGATTTTATTTCGCCAAAGGCGTCCGGCAGGTACTTCCCGTCGTACCAGTACTCGCCCTTGAAGCTTTCGCCGGTGTGGGCGTTGGTGAAAGACATTTCGCGCGCGGCAGCCGGCTGGCTCGCTCGCACGAGTGACGGCGTCCAGAAACCCAGCACAGCGGAAAACAGCAACCCATGTTTCAGGAACCCGCGGCGGTCGGCGCGATAGGCTTCCGCAGCCGCGTTATTCTTTTGAATGAGATCGTTCAAATCAACACCTTGCTTATAGTCATTGCAACGCCCTTACTTAGCAATAATAGCACAGCTTGTCAATTTTGGGAGGGAAAGTGATTTTCGTAATGCTTTATATTCAAGGGGTTAGCTTGGCATTCGGCGAGGGTTTATCCAGCCTGACCACGGGGTTCTGCTGCTGTTTCACCAGTTGCGTCAGCTCCTCGACCGTCCGGCGCAGGGCGGTGATTTCCTCGGACAGGGAGTCCAGGGTGGCGGGCTTTTTCTGCGCGTCCGGCGACAGTTCGCTCAGGAATACATAGGCCTTCAGGTCATTCGGTTCCGAGCGGGCGACATATTTCGCGCGCTCGATGTCCGCGCCGTGCTTTTCGACCAGGTAGAGGCACATCTCCTTGTTCTGCCACTCTGCCGCAAGGCGCAGATATTTTTCGTCCTCGGCATAGGGCGGGATGCCGAGGCGCACCGCCAGATCGACGGCCTCAGGAAGGTTATAATAGATGGCGCTTCTTAAAATCCTGTCCCTTCCGTCGATCCGGTCAATCCCGCCGGCGGTCATTTTTTCCAGCCACTGCAGCTTTTTTTGCTTGTCCGCAGCGCAGGAGAAAACATGTGCAATGGGGTGCCAGGAATAATCCCCCTGATTGAAATTGATTTCCGTTTCAAGAATCGTTTCCAGACGGTCATATTGACCTGACTCCAGAAAATCTCTGGCCATCCCCTGGCCTTCGGAGTACAAAGCCGAAACCTTGTTGAGATGCCGGATTCTTTTCTGGATATACATTTTCAGGACTTCCGGGCTGCCCTGGTTCCGCAAGGCGACACAGGCTTCCCCCCGCGGCTCAAAGCCCCCATCCAGAATCCGGCCCATCCAGGCCGCATCCTGCTTTTGCAGCGCTTCATAAAAAGCGGTTTTCAATTTCCGCGCCTCGGACTGAAAAATGAAGGGAAGTTTCATGGCTGTGCCTTTCAGGGCTGGGGAGTCGAGTTGGAATTTTTATCCAGCCTGACCACGGGGTTCTGCAACTGCACCACCTTCTGCGTCAGCTCCGCGACCATTTCGCGCAGTTTTTTCAGGTCTTCCGACAGGGTTTCGATGGTGGCGGGTTTTTCTGGAGCCACCGGCTTTTCCGGCTCAGGGAGGTTCATATTCTTTTTCACTTCGGTCAGAAAGTATATGACCTTGAACTCTTTGTTTTTTTCATTTTCATCCACGTCGTAGCACTCGGTCAGCCTGCGCGCATCGGCAATGACGTAGTCAACATGCGCATCGAATTTTTCAATCAAGTAGCGGCAGATTTCCTCCCGCCCATATTCTGCCGCCAAATGCAACGCGTATTTGCCATGGACTTGCGGATTGACTCCCAATTGTATGAGCAGGTCCACAACGTCCGCATAATCGGTCGCGATAGCATCCCGCAAGAAATCTTCCCTGCCGTGAACCTGGCCAATCCCGCAGGCGGCCATTTTCCCGAGGAAAGCTTTCTCCGTGTTGGAAGGGATGCTGTACGTCCTGCTATCAAAATACGGGATATGCATACCGTATTCAGCCCTATGTGCCATCTCCTCCTGCCGAACGTCAGCACGCCTCTTCAGGACCAGTTGAAGGGGATGAGACTTGTAGTCTTCACGATTGAAATCGATCCCCGCCTCCAGCATCAGGTCCACGCGGTCGAAAAGGTTTTTATCCAGGCAGTAATTGATCGGGGAGAACATCCAGCCCCAGCCGCCCTTGTCTTTCACTTTTTCAAAGTAGGTTTTCAGCACCTCGAGGTTGGCCTCGCGGGCGAGAACTTCCAGCTCCCGCTCTTCCAGCGGAACGTGCATCTGATCCAGCAGGTTGGCGACCTCGGCCGCGTCCTGCGCCTTGACCGCAGCGCGGAACTGATACTCCCAGCTCGTGAATGCTTTCTTCAATAAATTCATCGTTCTGCCTTCTGGCTTTTATCGTGAAGGCAGTTTATAGAGATTCTTGATTTATGTCAATGGAAATACGTAAATATACTATCGTCTATCTTATTGATATATATATCTAAAAATCATCATCCGTCGTTTTGATGGCCGGGCCGGCGCCTTTGGCTTTCATCGACCGCGCCGTCTGGATGGCCTTGAGGAAGGCGATCGGCGTCTCGATCGGCGGCAGGATGATCTCGCCGACGCCCATGCCGCGGATGCTGACGCGGCCATAGCCCAGAATGCGCCCCCAGAACTCCTGGCTGACGGAAACGCCCTCGATGCGGTCGATACTGATTTCGCCGACGTGACGGGCGACCAGCCCTTTCTTGTAAATCAGGCGGTCGTTGGTCACGGCAATCTCGGTGGTCGCCTTGATAATCATCATGTGGGTGAAGAAAAACAGCCCGAGCAGGAAAAATCCCAGGATGGAAAAGCGCAGCAGGGGATGCAGCAGCCACAGGATCTGCAGGTAACCGCCCTTGGCCTTCACCACCGTCTCCCAGACCTCGCCGTACGACTCCTGCGGCAGCCCCGGATACATGTCGCGGATATTGGCCGTTACGATCCACCAGATGCCGCCATACCCGATGGCAATGCCGACCGCCAGGCCGAACAGGATCCAGAACACGGCATTCACCGTGTACATCCAGTGAAAGCGCGCGCCTAGCAGGATTTCTTCGCCGGCGCCTAATGACTGTTGAACGTAGAGCATTCAAAAAACCCCGAATTATTCTTGCCGGACAAGATTGTGCGCCGATGATACCGGTTCGGTAGATCATCAGGGATGACACTATCTTCTTGATGAGTATATAAAAAACCAATAGAAATACATAGAGGCTCTTTCTCACACGAGAAGGTTTTTTATGTCATTATATTACACCTCGCAAACCGGCACGGCGGCGGCGGCGCTCGACCTCAGCCTCAAGGGCCATTGGTCGGTCCTGTCCCTGCCCGCCATCCGGCGGGAAATAGAGGAAATCCCCCTCGCCGGCATCAAAAAAATGACCCTGAAGGGGGACGCGCTGGAGGATTTCGACACCTCGGCGGCCTGGTACCTGAACGACCTGCTGGCCGGGCTGGCGGCGAGCGGCATCAAGGCCGCGATGACGGGATTCAAGGACAACCACCGCCGCGTCTTCGACCGCATCTCCGGCTTCCGGCCCGAAGAAGAAAAGCTGCCGCAAAAAATCCACCCGGTGCGCGCCTTCATGATCGCCACCGGGCGGAACCTGGTCGAAATCTGGAAGGACTGCATCAGGGGCATCGGCTTTCTGGGCGAATTCCTGGCCGGCATCCCGCTGCGGGTCTTTCAGCCGAAACGCTTCCGCTTCCGCAGCATCGTCTTCCACATCAACGAGGCCGGCATCAAGGCCATCCCCATCATCGCGCTGATGGCGTTCTCGATCGCCTTCGTGACGGGATACCAGGGCGCGTTCCAGCTGCAGAAATTCGACGCGACCATCTATACGGTCGATCTGATCGTGCTCTCCACCCTGCGCGAAATGGGCGTGCTCATCACCGCCATCATGCTGGCGGGCAGGTCCGGCAGCGCCTTCGCCGCGCAGATCGGCACCATGAAGCTGAACGAGGAGGTGGACGCCCTGCAGACCATGGGCGTGTCGCCCTTCGAGGCGCTGGTGCTGCCGCGCATCATCGCCATCGTGATCTCCCTGCCGCTGCTGACTGTCATCGCCAACATCATGGGGCTGCTGGGCGGCTACATTTTCTCCTATTCCTACCTCGACTATTCCTATGTGCAGTTCCTCTCCCGCATGCAGGAGGCGGCGGACATGCGGCAATTCTACGTCGGCCTGTCCAAGGCCCCGGTTTTCGCGCTGCTGATCGGCATCGTCGGCTGCATGCAGGGCCTGCAGGCGCGGGGCTCCGCCGAGGACGTCGGGCGCAAGACCATCACCGCCGTGGTGCAGTCGATTTTCCTGGTGATCGTGGCGGACGCCATTTTCTCCGTCATCTTCACCAAGCTGGGGATATGATGAAACCGCTGATCGAAGTCAGGAACCTCGTTAACAAGTTCGGCGCCCACGTCGTGCATGACGGGCTTGATTTCGACATCTTCCCCAGGGAGATCGTCGGCCTGGTCGGCGGCAACGGCACGGGCAAGACGGTGCTGCTGCGCTCGATCGTCGGGCTGCAGCGCCCGACCTCGGGCACCGTCATGATCGAGGGGAAGGACATCAACAGGCTGGACACGAAAGAGTTCCTGAACGTGCAGAGACTCTGGGGCGTGCTGTTCCAGAAGGGCGCCCTGTTCTCCAACCTGACGGTGATCGAGAACATCGCCTTCCAGCTCAAGGAGAAAACCACCCTGGCTGAGGACGTCATCAACAAGCTGGCGCGGATGCGGGTCGATATGGTGGGGCTGCCCGCCAACGCCGGGGCGAAATACCCGGCGGAGCTGTCCGGCGGCATGATTAAGCGCGCCGCGCTGGCCCGCGCGCTGGTGCTGGACCCGAAGATCCTGTTCCTCGACGAGCCGACGTCGGGCCTCGATAACGTCGCCGCCGAAAGCTTCGACCAGCTGATCCGCGATACGGTGGATTATCTCGGCATCTCGGTGTTCATGATTACGCACGACCTGGACAGCCTCTATTCCATCTGCGACCGCATCGCCGTGCTGGTCGATCGGAAAATCCGGACCGGCAAGCTGCAGGACCACCTCAAGGACAAGCATCCCTGGCTGCAGGAATATTTTCACAATAAACGCGCAAGATTCATGACAAGGGGATAAAAATGGAAACAGAAAAATATTATTTCAGGGTGGGGCTTTTCTGCATTCTGGTGACCGCCGCTTTTGTCTATTACCTGATTACCTTCGGCGGCGGGCAGGAAAGCAAGAATCTGGTCCGCTACGCGATCTATTTCGACAATTCCGTGGCCGGCCTCGCGCGGGGCGCGCCGGTCAAGCTGAAAGGCATCGCAGTGGGGCTGGTGGACGACATCCGTTTCGTGTCCAAGGAAAACGACCGCATCTTCGCCGTCGTCGATATCGTCGATACGGCGCCGATCCGCAAGGATACGGTCGCCTCGATCGCCTTCCAGGGCATCACCGGCACCACCTACCTGGCGCTGGAGAACACCAAGCCGGACGCGCCGCCGGTCTATCTGACAAAAGAAAAAGGCGAAAAATATCCCGTCATCGCCTCGGAAAAGTCGGACTTCCAGACCGTGCTCGCCAACGCGCCGGAAGTGATGGGCGGGCTGGCGAAAATGGCGACGCAGGGGCAAAAGCTGCTCAGCGACAAGAACATCACCGCCCTTCAGGGGCTGATCCTGCAATCGCATGACGTCCTCTCCGAGACCACCGGCGCGCTGCGCGAATTCAAGATGCTGGCGCGCACGCTGCGCGACGACCCCTCGGTCATCCTCCACGGCACGAGCTATGACGGCTACAAGGTGCAGAAATGAAAAAGATCCTCGCCCTCTGCGCCTGCTTTGTCCTGCTGGCCTCCTGCGCCCTGACGACGCCGAAAGACACCGGGCGGGCTTTTATGTTCGCCCTGCCGCCGGTTGAAACCGCGGTTCACGCCAAAGCCGGCGGCGGCAGCCTGACCGTGGCACTGCCGACCGCCGCGCCGGAGCTGGACACTTACCGCATCGCCCTGAACCGGGAGGGCCAGCGCTGGGATTATTACGCCGGCGCGCGCTGGGCGGACTTCCTGCCGCTGATGGTGCAGGACAGCCTGACGAAAACGCTCTCGGACGCGAAGCTGTTCAGGACCGCCGCCACCGACCAGTCGGGCAGCCGCGGCGAAAAAATCCTGAACGTCGATATCCGCGCCTTCCAGGCGGAGTATGAGAGCAAGACACTAGCGCCGGTCATCAAAATCAGCCTGATGGTCGCCCTGAGAAAGCAAGGCGAGGGAACGCCCGCCGCCTCTTTCGATATCCATACCGAAGCCAAAGCCGCCCAGGACAGCCTGTCCGCAATACAAGCCGCCTTCGCCGCGGCCTTCGCAGAAGCGCAGAAGCAACTGGTGAGCAAATTGAGACGGCGCTCCTAAATTTCCTGACCTGTCATCCTGAGCCGAAGGCGAAGGATCTCATTGATGTAGCAGGAGATTCTTTGCTTCGGTCAGAACGGCAAAATTAAGGAAAGTATCTATTGACATAACAACAAAGAATCGCTTACACTCACCGGATTACAGCCATTATGAACGGAATTTATCCGATGAAGTTTTTTGACAGCCTTAAGGCAAAATTCAACCGCGTTTCCGACAAAATCTACTACGCCTGCTCGAATACGGCTAACCTGTCGGACGCGGAGAAGCTGGATGCTGAAATGCGCCGGAGAAATCCCAACATCCGGCGCGTGCTGCAATTGCACGATAAAGGCGTGGTAACAACCAACCACGAAAATACACCGCTGGAGCTGGCCGCGATCTATGGGCATTCGGCAGTTGTCACCGCCCTGTTGGATCACGGCGTTGATGTCAATCAAAGGTCTCAGCACAAGGATGGACATGGCGCCCTGATACCAAAGTTTTCTACGGCGTTCAGCATTGCCATCCTTAATAGACATCCCAAGACGGCGAAAATCTTCGCGCAACGCGGCGCCACGTTTGACCTCACTGACGGCGCCGGCAACAAAAACGCCTATGCAAAGGAATGTCAGGAAATTCTCGCCTGGGAGTCGTTCGCGGAAGTGGCGGAAATACTCAATCCCAGCGGGAATAATCTGGTTGCTGCGAAACGGCTGACGCAGGAAATGACGAAGAAAAATCCCGACATCCGGCGCATCCTGCAATGGTCCGATCAGGTCGTAAAAACCTACGACGGCTATACGCCCCTTACCTACGCTGTGAATTACGGACGGCCAGAAATTGTCACTGCCTTGCTGGATCACGGCGTTGACGTCAATCAGCGGGATACAAAGGGGCGCACCGCCCTCTTTTACGCCGTTCATTCCGAACCCAGGCACCCCGGAATGGCAAAAGTTCTCGCCCAGCGCGGCGCTTTGGCGGATTTCACCTGTAACGGCGAGGAAGATATCCTGACAAGATATGCCCAACAATATTTGGCCAAGGATAAATTCAAGGAAGTGGCGGCAATCCTCAAGGCTCGCGGGAACAATCAAGCCACGCCAAAACCACCCGCCATGTAAATTGCAGCCTGCAGGCCGTTAAAGCTTGAAAATCTTCGTCACCGGCTTGATGCCTGCCGTGCCGAGAACTTCGAGGCGGCCCTTCGATGCGTTGGCAACCGTAGCCACCCGGCTGAATTCGCAGCGGATGGGAGGCTGGAACCAGGTGAAGTTGCTGTCAAGATGCTCCACCGGCAGCGCCCGGGCGTATTCCACGCGGGTCAGGCCCTCGGCGCGCGACATCCAGCCGTCGCCGGTGCCGTTGAGGCTGGTTTCGAAGTGATTGGAGGCGCAGACCCGGCCATCCTGCATTTCGCGAATCCTGACTTGGGTATCGGTGCGCTCAATGACGCAGCCTTCGCCCTTGTTGACTCCCGCCAGGATATAGATCACCGGCATGGAGACCGGCTCCGTTGACAGCATTTTTTTGGCTTCCTGATAGTTCGCCGCGGTTTCGAAAGCCTTGCGCAGCAGATGCGCGGGCGGCAGGGCATTGCCTTTGTTGACCAGGTGGCGGTCGCGGAACCAGTCTTTGACGGCCCCTCTGTGGGTACGGCGCAGGGGCGCCTTGTTAATCGCCGCCGAAAACCGGCCCTCGGCCGTCGCCTGCAGGACGCCGCTGTAGCCGGGCCAGGTCACGTTGTGAAAATCGCCGGCCGGGCCGCGCTGATGCGCGACGACGATGTTCTCGCCCAGCGCCGGGAAAGGCCAGTCCAGCACGCGCGTCAGCACCGGGCCGTTGTCGGTATTGTAAACGCCGCTGGTGCAGCCCCATTCATAGGTGAGGTTGAGCATATGGACGCCTTTTTTGCCGATGATTTTCGCGTTCTGCTCTATTTCGTCGCGGTAGGGATTGTCCGATTTTTCCAGCCAGCGCTTCGAGAAAAAATCCGACACCGGCATAAAAGCCGGACTGACCGCCTTGGAGATCCAGCCGAAAGTGGAACGGCTCTTTTTGACCACGTCCGTGGCCTTGTCCTTGAAATCCCGCGTCAGGCCAACGAGACCTATGGTGCGGGCATCGATATAGGGAATCTCGATGTCGCCTTCCTGCGGTTGGGACTGCTGCTTTTTGCGAAACAACCCGGCGACTTTTTGTTTACTGTTGTTGACCCATTGGCGAATTTTTTTCCGTGCCATATCGTCCTCACCCTTGAAATAAAAACCATTGCTATAAGAAAATTCCATTTTTAAGTAACCTGTTTTCCAACAATATGCAAGGCGGGATGATAATTGAAATTATTGTATAATATTATGTATTTAATAGCCGGAATCGCCGCAAAACGCGATTGCCTTGACTCTGCCCATAAAAATACCCTATAAATCTTGCAGTTTTACCGAGGCAAACTCTCCAGCAATCATTGGGAAGTTGAGCGCTCTGCGTCCCCCCGTCAGCGAAATTACGCCCACGGGGGTGAAATTGTTTTGACACATAACCGCGTCATCCCCTACCGGGATGACGGGGAAAGATGGGATAGAGATGTTTGAAAGTCTGGCGAATAAATTAGGCGGCGTTTTTGATTCGCTCAAGAAACGCGGCGCCCTCAAGGAAGAAGATGTCATCATCGCGCTGCGCGACATCCGCGTCGCGCTGCTGGAAGCCGACGTCGCGCTTTCCGTCGCCAAGGATTTCATCGACAAGGTGCGCGTCGAGGCCATTGGCGAAAAGGTGCTGCGCTCGATATCGCCCGGCCAGCAGGTGGTCAAGATCGTCCATGACACGCTGGTCGAAACCCTCGGCCATGAGAATTCTGAACTGAACCTGAACGCCGCGCCGCCCGCCGTGATCCTGATGGCGGGGCTGCAGGGCTCCGGCAAGACCACCAGCGCCGGCAAGCTGGCTAAATTCCTCAAGGACAAGCAGCGCAAGAAAGTCCTGCTCGCCTCGCTCGACATCTACCGTCCGGCGGCGCAGGAGCAACTGGAAATTCTCGCCAAACAGGTTTCCGTCAGCGCCCTGCCGATCGTCCCCGGCGAAAAGCCGCTGCAGATCGCCAGGCGCGCCCTCGACACCGGTCGGCGCGAAGGCTACGACATTATCATCCTCGACAGCGCGGGCCGTTTGTCGATTGACGACGCATTGATGACGGAACTTGCCGAAGTCCGCGACTTCGCCAAACCGGTGGAGACCCTGCTGGTCGCCGACGCGATGACCGGCCAGGACGCCGTCACCACCGCGCAGAACTTTAACGAAAAAATCGGCATCACCGGCATCATCCTCACCCGTGTCGATGGCGACGCCCGCGGCGGCGCGGCGCTGTCCATGCGCGCCATCACCGGCAAACCGATCAAGTTCATCGGCGTCGGCGAACAGATGGACGCGCTGCAGGCTTTCGATGCCCAGCGCATCGCCGGGCGCATCCTCGACATGGGCGATATCGTCAGCCTGGTTGAAAAAGCCGCCGAAAACATCGAGATCGAGGACGCCCGGCGCGCCGCCGAAAAAATGGCCAAGGGCAAGTTCGACCTCGGCGATTACCTCGGCCAGCTGCGCCAGATGCAGAAAATGGGCGGGCTGTCCGGCCTGATGGGCCTGATGCCGGGCATGGGCAAGATCAAGGGCGCGATGCAGAACGCCAATATCGACGACAAGATTTTAAAGCACCAGGAGGCGATCATCCTCTCCATGACATCGCAGGAGCGCGTCAAGCCGGAAGTGCTGAACGCCTCGCGCCGCAAGCGCATCGCCGCCGGCTCCGGCACCACGGTGCAGGACGTCAACCGCCTGCTGAAGCAGTTCCAGGACATGCAGACGATGATGAAGCGCATGGCGAAGCTGGGCGGCAAAGGCATGATGCGCAGCCTGACCGGCATGCTCGGCGGCGGCGCGATGGGTGAAATGGAAGAAATGGCCAAGAATATGCAGGCGCCAGGCGGCGCGATAGGCGGCGGCATCCTGGGCCCCAACCCGTTTCCGCTGAACGACAAGAAATAGGATTTGAGACGTAAAGGTTGCAGTCTCATAAGAAATTAACAAGCAGCCGTGTAAACTTTGAGTGAATGGAGAAATAAAATGATTAAAATCCGTATGGCCCGCGCCGGCGCCAAGAAAAAGCCCTACTACAATATCGTCGTGGCCGAATCCCGCGCCCCGCGTGACGGCAAGTTCCTGGAAAAGCTCGGCACCTACAACCCGATGCTGCCCCGCGACAACGCCAACCGCGTGGTCCTGAAGGCTGACCGCATCAAGTTCTGGATAGCCAAGGGCGCGCAAGTGTCCGACCGCATCGCGATCTTCCTCGGCAAGGCCGGCATCGCCGCCATGCCCGCGCGCAAGAACAACCCGCAAAAGGCTGTCGCCAAGGTCAAAATGACCGACCGCAAGAAAGCCAAGGCCGAAAAAGCCGCCGCAGCCGCAGCTCCGGCTGAAGCTCAGGGTTAATTCCGATCGTGCAAAGCAAAGAGGCTGTATCATCCCCCGCCCTGATTCTCATGGCGGAGATTGTCGGCGTACACGGCGTCAAGGGCATGCTGAAAGTGAAAGTTTTCGGCGATGACCCCGGCAAGCTGGTGGATTACCAGCCTCTTTGCGATGCCAGCGGAAAGAAGTTCAGCTTCCTGACCTTCCAGCCGCACCAGAATATCTATCTGGCGGCGCTGGAAGGTGTTTCCGACCGCACCGCCGCCGAAAAACTGCGCGGCACCAAACTGTATGTCCCCCGGGAAGCTCTGCCCCAGATCAAGGACAAGAACACCTACTACCACGTGGACCTGATCGGGCTCACCGCCAAAGATGCTGATGGCGCCATCATCGGAAAAATCATCCAGGTGGCGAACTTCGGCGCCGGCGACCTGCTGGAAATAAAACCGCTTCAGGGCGCCAGCTATTACGTGCCCTTCACCAAAGCCGTCGTGCCCAACGTGGATATGGCGGCGCGGGAAGCCACCGTCATCGTGCCGCACGGTTTGCTGGACTAGACCCCTGTTTTCGTGTATCAAAGTCGAATGCCCCTGATTACTACCACAAAAGACCTCAAAGCCTTCTGCACCCGCCTGAAAAAGGCGGAGTTCATCACCGTGGACACGGAGTTCATCCGCGAGCGCACCTATTGGGCGCGGCTGTGCCTGATTCAGGTGGCGGGACCGGACGAGGCCTTCGCCATCGACCCGCTGGCGGAGGGTATCGACCTTTCCCCCCTCTATGAACTCTTCCTGAACAAAAAAATCCTCAAAGTTTTCCATGCCTGCCGCCAGGACCTGGAAATCTTCTTCAAGGAGATGGACGGCAAGCTGCCGACCCCGGTTTTTGACACCCAGATCGCGTCGATGGTCTGCGGCTTCGGCGAGCAGGTCAGCTACGAGATGCTCGTCAACGCGCTACTCAAAAAACAGCTCGACAAGTCCAGCCGCTTCACCGACTGGGCGCAGCGCCCCCTCTCCGCCAAGCAAATGAAATACGCCATCTCCGACGTCACCTTCCTGCGCCCCATATACGAGAAGCTGGTGGCGAAAATCGAAAAACAGAAGCGCGGTTCGTGGATCAAGGATGAATTCAAGAACCTCATCGACAAGGAAAACTTCATTTTCCGCCCCGCAGAGGCCTGGGAGCGCATCAAGGTGCCCTCCAACAAGCCGCGCGTGCTGGGCGTGCTGAAGGAAATCGCCGCCTGGCGCGAACAGACCGCGCAGAATGCCGATGTGCCGCGCGGACGGATTTTAAAGGACGAGGCCCTGGTCGAAATCGCCCTGCACATGCCGCCCTCGAAGGAGGCGCTCGGCAAGATGCGCAGCATGCAGCACGGCTTTGCCGAAAGCGAAAAGGGCCAGCAGCTGCTGGAAGCCGTCAGGCGCGGCATGGAGATGCCTGAAAAGGACCTGCCCCAGCGGGAAGCGCGCCCGCACTTCCCGCCCGGGCTCGCCCCCACTATCGACCTGCTGCGGGTGCTGCTGAAACTGAAATGCGAGGAAAGCCAGGTCGCCAGCAAGCTGCTGGCCAATGCCGCCGACCTCGAGCTGATTGCCGCTTACGGGGAAAAGGCCGAGGTCGCCGCCCTGTCGGGCTGGCGTTTCAAGGTCTTCGGCAAGGAAGCGCTGGAGCTGCGCGACGGCAAGCTGGCGCTGGCCATTCAGGACAACAAACTCAAACTGGTTGAAGCGTCCTAGATTCCACTATAAAATTTCCGCCGCTTTGCCCAGGCTGGCCGCCAAATCCTTCAGGGCATCACCGATCACATCGGCATGAAGCGCCGCGGTTTTTCCGCCCAGCTTCAAAACCAGCTTTTTCGGCGTCACTTTGAACCCCGCCTGCCGCAGCAAACCCAGCGCGCCGCCGGTCAGCAAGTAACCCAATCGCTGTGCCAAACCCACCGTCACCGCCAGATCAATCATCTTATTATCGAGAAGTTTTTGCGCCACCGCGGCAACATCATCATCCAACTGCCCCTCATAGCGCACATACTGCGACAACGCCAGGAAGGCGCGCCCGGCATGGTCGATCCCGTAGAGCGGCATCACCAGGATGCGCCGGAAAGCATACTCGGCCCGATAGTCTTCATGTTCAAGAGTGCTGACATCGCTTAAGAGGCAGCTCGCCTCCAGCAGTTTCAAAAATTCCGCGTCCTGCCCGGCGAACAGGGGCGCCAGCCAACGGTGCAAAATCTTTGAATCGCCCGCATGCGCGGCGATTTTTGCGCAGGAAGCCAGCAGCGCATTCTGCTTCAGCACCGCGGGTTTCAATTGATCGAACATCACCCCCTCGCGCAGGCCAGTGCCGGAAAAGATCAGCCGGCGCGGGCGAATTTTCCTGAAAAGAATTTCCATCGCCAGCGCCGCGACGCCCATATCCCCGATGCGCTTGCCGGACATGCCGCTGGTTTTTTCCAGCCGGGCCGCGCTTTGCCGCGCGATCAGCCTCGCAAAGGCCGCCGCCTTTTCCCCCTCGAGCTGATAATGATCGAGCAGTTGCAGCGGATACTGCGACAGGTGCATATGCGCCTTGGCCATCGACCGCCACGCCCCGCCCATGGCGTAAAAATCCAGGCCGCTGTATTCTTTTAAAAATCCAGCGCGGTCCAGATGAGTTTCAATCATCTTCACCCGCGCGGTGCGGCTTTTTTCCGCCAGCAGGCGGTGCGAACCCAGAGGCAAACTGACCTTATGCCGCACGCGGTAGTTTTTAACCACGATCAGCTCCAGCGAGCCTCCGCCATAGTCCCCGATCACGCCCGAACCGCCGAAGCCATTGGCCAGCACGCCCAGCGCCGCCAGCCGCGCCTCCTCCTCCCCGCCGATGACGGCGATGGTCAGGCCGAAGTCCTTTTTTACCTTGGCGATGAAAACCTTGCCGTTTTTGGCGTCGCGCAGCGCCGCCGTCGCCACGGCCCGCACGTTTTTAATCTTCATTTCCGCCAGCAGCCCGGAAAAACGGCGGAGAGAAGTCATAGCCTTTTTCACCGCCGCCGGGTTCAGGTCGCCAGTCGTGGCCAGGTCGGCGCCGAGATTGCAGATGGCCCGTTCGGTATAAACCTTGAACGGCGCGCGGTTCAGCCCGTCATAAACCACCAGGCGCACCGCATTGGAGCCAATATCGATAACAGCGACATAATCTTTTGTGGCAGCCTGATGATCGGACATGACAACTCCGTTCGGTTCTTTTATAGTCTAAAGAGTTTTTAAAAAGCAGCAAGATCATGAAAACACTTTATTTACTGCGCCATGCTCATACCTTCGCCGCCGCGCCGCCTCTGATGAGCGACCATGAGCGGATTTTGTCGCCGCGGGGCACCGAAGAAGCCCTGCAGGTCGGCAAGTTCATGCAGGCGCATGAGTTTTATCCGGATTTTGTCCTCAGCTCATCGTCGGTGCGCACCATCCAGACGGCGCGGCTGATTTTCGGCGTCCTGTTCAGCCAGGTCGGCGTCAAAGTGGCCAGCCATTTCGACCGCCGCCTGTACCACGCCCCGGTCGAGACGATGCTGTCGGAAATCCGGCAGATCGACAAGTCCATCCAGCGCCTGCTGATGGTGGGCCACAACCCCGGCATCGCCGAACTGGCGATGCAATTGGGCGACATCGACCATTACGCCCCCGCCACGCTGGCGATCTTCAGGGCCGATTGCCGGGAGTGGTCCGACTTTTCCCCGGAGACCGCCAAACTGGAGCAGGTTTTTATTCCCGAGGTTTAGGCCTTAAAAAAAACTCTGCGGATCAATATCGATTTTTAATTGAATGGAGCTGGGCACCTTGACCGTGGCCAGCCAGTCCGTCAGGAATTTCTGAATCGCCACCGACTTACCCGCCTTCACCAGAAACCGGCGGCGATGCTTGTCGCGAAGAAAAGCGATCGGTGCGGGCGCGGGCCCGAGGATGCGGATGTCGTCGAAACGCGGTGCTTTCTGCGCCAGGGCGCGGCAGAACTGGTCAAGCTTCATTTCATCGGCACCGGATAAAATCAACGCGGCCAGCCGGCCATAGGGCGGCATGGAGGATTTTTCGCGCTCCTTCGCCTCGACATCGAGGAAGCTGTCGCGGTCGTTATCCGCGAGGGCCTGAATGACCGTCTGCTCGGGCATAAAAGTCTGGATATACACCCGCCCCGGCTTCTCGCCGCGGCCGGCGCGGCCGGAGACTTGGTGCAACAGCTGAAAAGTGCGCTCGCCGGCGCGCAGGTCGCCGCCCGCCAATCCCAGATCCGCATCGACCACGCC
Source organism: Alphaproteobacteria bacterium (assembly GCA_021413445.1). Lineage (GTDB taxonomy): Bacteria > Pseudomonadota > Alphaproteobacteria > Micavibrionales > UBA2020 > PALSA-926. The sequence goes on from JAIOQI010000043.1 coordinate 19,388, forward strand.
GACGCAGGTCAGGGACGGGAAATGATGCCCCTTGGCGATCATCTGCGTGCCGACAATCACATCGACCTCATGATCCTCGATCTGGCGCACCGCCTCGTTAATCATCTTCGGACTGGCCGTCACATCGCTGGCGAGAATCAATGTCCGCGCATCGGGCAGCAGGTTTTGCACCTCTTCCTGAATGCGCTCGACGCCGGGGCCGCAGGCGGCCAGGCTGCCCTCCGCCTGGCATTCCGGACAGTGCTTCGGCATCGGCTGGCTATGGCCGCAGTGGTGGCATTGCAGGCGCGTATGTTTCCGGTGCTCCACCAGCCACGCCGCGCAGGACGGGCACTGAAAGCGGTAACCGCAAATGCGGCACAGCGTCAACGGCGCGTAGCCGCGGCGGTTGAGGAACAGCAGCGACTGTTCCTTGGCGGCAAAAGTCTCCCGCAGCGCTTTTTGCAACAGCGGCGAAAGAAACTGACCGCGCGCCGGCGCCTTCGCGCGCAGGTCGATCACGCTCACCTCGGGCATTTTCGCCCCGGCATGACGCGCCGACAAATGCAGGTAATGATATTTGCCCTGCTTGACATTGTGCAGGGTTTCCAGCGACGGCGTCGCCGAGGCGAGAACGATGGGGATGCCCCCGAGATGCGCCCGCACAATCGCCATGTCCCGCGCATGATAGAGCACGCCATCTTCCTGCTTGTAGGAAGCCTCATGCTCCTCGTCCACCACCACCAGACCCAGGTCGGCGTAAGGCAGGAACAACGCCGAGTGCGCGCCGACGACAACCCGTGTCTTGCCGGAAGCCACGCCCGCCCATACATTGCGCCGCTGCGCCGGCGTCACTTCAGAATGCCACAGCGCGGGCAGGACGCCGAAGCGCCGCTCGAACCGCTCCAGAAACTGCGCCGACAATGAAATCTCCGGCAGCAAAACCAGCGCCTGCCGCCCCTGCCGCAAGGCTTCGGCGACGGCTTCGAAATAAACTTCGGTCTTGCCCGAGCCGGTCACGCCGTCCAATAAAACAGCACTATACTTTTTATCATCCACAATCTGCTTCAGCGCATCGGCGGCCTGCTGCTGGGACTTCGAAAAAGTCAGGGTATTGTCCAGCACTGCCGCGATCTGGCAAGGCGGCTCTGAAACCCGCGCCCGTTTCGGCGGCTGCAGGGCATCCGGCGCGCTGAGGGCCATTTTCAAGACCGCGCCCATGTCCGACATCGTGTAACGCGCCACCCATTCGACGAAATGCCGCTGCACTTCCCCCATCGGCGCGACATCATATTTTTTCTGCACTGTCTTCAGCCTGGCCGGATCGAGTTCTTCATCCCCTGCCAGCGCCCAGACCACGCCGACAACCTCTTTTTTACCCCACGGCACGCTGACATAATCCCCGAGGCCAAGCGACATCCCCTCCGGAATCCGGTAATCATAGGCCCGCGCCAAAGGATAAGGCACCAGCACCTGCGCCCGCGGCGCAAAGTCAGGCAAAAGAATCCCCTGTTTTGGACTGGATTGAGACATGCTCATCTGACTACACCAAGGCGTTTTGAAAGGACAGGGGTTAAGGCTTTGAACTGACTTTGTTTTTCATATTTACAGGAAATTTATTGACATAAAATATTTTTCTGTTTACACTCTGCTCACGTTATACATAAAAGGAGAAAACGATGATAAGCAAAATTTTTAACGAAGCCGGCGTAAAAGAGTTCAAGGCCATAGCGGAAGCTTTGGGGCTGCCTTCTGCAGACGCGGCGCTCTTCCATGCTTTTTGCCTGCTTGACCTGGCGAAAAAGGCAAAAGAGCAAGGCAAAGTACTGGGCGTCCTTACGGTAAAAGACGATAAGGTTACGTCGGTGGACGCGGTTGTCACGCCGTTGGAAAGCGGCACCGGCAACATAAAAGTTACCTACACTGCGGGCAGCACCTTTAAGCTGAACCCCTGATTTTCGCCGTCAACGCAGTAGATTATTAGCCCCTCTTTCGCTAGACTGAAAACAGTCTTAATGCGAAGAGGGCTTAACATCATGAAATTCTTTGTCGATACCGCGGATTTAGCTGAAATCAAGGACTTAGCCTCGACCGGCTTGCTGGATGGCGTGACCACCAACCCCTCGCTGGTGGCGCAATCGGGCGCCAAGAGCTTCATCGCCCTGATCGAGGAAATCTGCAAGGTGGTCAAGGGCCCGGTCAGCGCCGAAGTCGCCGCCACCGATTATGCCACCATGCTCAAGGAAGGCCAGCGCCTCGCCAAGATCGCCAAGAACGTCGCGGTCAAGGTGCCGCTGACGCCGGACGGGCTGAAAGTGTGCAAGGCGCTCAGCGACGGCGGCACGATGGTGAACGTCACGCTCTGCTTCTCCGCTTCGCAGGCCATTCTCGCCGCCAAGGCGGGGGCGAGTTTCATCTCGCCGTTTATCGGCCGCCTCGACGATATTTCCACCGACGGCATGCAGCTGGTCCGCGACATCGTGCAGATCTACAAAAACTATCCGGCCTTCAAGACCGAGGTGCTGGTCGCCTCCATCCGCCACCCGCTGCATCTGGTCGATGCTGCAAGGATCGGCGCCCATGTCGCGACCATCCCGCCCAAGGTCATCCGCCAGCTCTATTCCCACCCGCTGACCGACAAGGGCCTCGCCGCCTTCGTCGCCGACTGGCAGAAAACCGGGCAAAGCATACTGGACGCGGCGTAACATGAAAGAATCCGTCATGGCAAAAGCCCCGAAACAACTCGATGACGTCGGCGTGCTGGCCTACCTGAAAGCAAATCCGGATTTTTTCAACGCGCATCCGGATGCGCTCCCCGGCGCGCCGCAGGGCAAGGGTGTGGTCGATTTCCAGCAGCGCATGCTGGAAAAGCTGAAAAGCGACAAATCCAACGCCCAGCGCCTGCAAAAGGAACTGGTCGAGAACGTCCGTGCCAACATGGACAACCTGAACCGCATCCAGATGGCGGTGCTGGTGATCCTGGAAGCGGAAAGCTTCGAGGAATTCGTCGAGACCGTCACCCAGGACCTGCCGATGCTGCTGGATGTCGATACCGTCAACCTGGTCATCGAATCCACTTCCAAGGAAATCCCCTTCATCAACCAGGCCGGCATCCGCTTAGCCAAGCCGGGCACGGTGAAGAAATGGCTCAGCACCGGCGACGCCCTGCTGCAGAACAACATCAACGGCGCGGAAGAAATTTTCGGCCCCGGCGCCGGGCTGGTCAAAAGCCACGCGCTGGTGCGGCTGGAGATCAGCCAGAGCACACCCGCCGGCATCATCGCCTTCGGCTCGCGCGACCCGGAGGCCTTCCAGCCGCATCAGGCCGTGGACCAGATCGGCTTCCTGGCGCCAGTGGTAGAACGCTGTTTCCGCATATGGCTGGGCCTTCAGGTATAGCCGCCGCCCCTCCCTCCGCCGCCGCCGATCTGGCGGCGCGTTTCGACGCCTGGTTGCGTTTCCTGCAACATGAAAAGCATTTCTCGCGCCATACGCTGCGCGCCTACAGCAAGGACATTCTGTATTTTTTCGACTTCCTGACGCAGCACCTCGGCAAGCCGCCTTCCCTCAACGACCTCGGCGCCGCCTCCCTGCGCGATTTCAGGAGCTGGCTGACCCAGCGCGTGGTCGATGGCGTCAGCAACGCGACCCGCGCGCGCCAGTTGTCCAGCATCCGCAGCTTTCTCAAGTGGCTCGACAAACAGGGCATCCTGCACAATGCCGCCATCGGCTGCGTGCGGACGCCGAAACTGCCGAAAAAACTGCCGCGCAGCCTGCCGGTCAAACAGGCAAAAATTTTAACGGACAACATGGATGGCATTCACAATCAGGAGCCGTGGATCGCCCACCGCGACCGGGCGCTGTTCACCCTGCTTTACGGCTGCGGCCTGCGCATCGACGAAGCGCTGCAGCTCAACTACGGCACCCGCCCGCAGAACGGCGAATTGCGCGTGATGGGCAAGGGCCGCAGGGAACGGCTGGTTCCCGTCCTCGACGTCGTCCAGAAGATGCTCGACGACTATATCGCCCACTGCCCCATCCCTTTTGAAAAAGATACGCCGCTGTTCCTCGGCAGCCGCGGCGGGCGGCTGAATCAGGGCGTCGCGCAACGGCAGCTGCGCATTCTCAGGAAGACCCTCGGCCTGCCGGAAAGCCTGACGCCGCATGCGCTGCGCCACAGCTTCGCCACGCATATCCTGGCGAACGGCGCCAACCTGCGCGTGATTCAGGAATTGCTCGGCCACGCCTCGCTGCGCAGCACCCAGCGCTACACCGACTTTGACGACGCGCAGCTCATGGCGATTTACATGAAGTCACATCCGCGCGCCCGCAGCGACTGACGGTTTCCGGCTTAAGTCATTAAACCTTTTTTCAAGCCGCTTGCGGCTTTGCCAGTAATCCCATTGAGTAATGTCCTGATAGCTCCTGATCCCCAGCGGCTGCTTCACCTCGGCCCAGAGGGCGGCGTGGGTGGCATACGGATCCAGCTCCACGATACGCTGCACCATCGCCTTCAGTTCCGCCTGCTGCTCCTTGTTGATTTTCTGATGACTGACCCCCCAGGCCATCAGCGGCAAGACCATCACCATGACCGCGATGGCGAGTGTTGCCAGCCTGCGTTTTCCGCCGCCGCCGGCATGGTCATACAACTGTGATTTGTCCAGCACCGCCTTGATTTCCATGCGCACGGAGGTCGGGTCCTCCATATCCACTTCCTGCTGCCCTGAATAATGGTTGAGGAAAGAGAGCATCAACTGGTCCGTCACCTCGTCTTCATGGTGAAAGTAACGCGCCATCAGCGCGGCGGCGCGCTGCTTTTGCCTGGCCGTCAGGAAACGCTTCTCCGACTTCAGCCACGTCTCCAGGCAGCGCGACGCCTGTTCAATCGGCGCCAGAATAGCCAGTTTCTTTTCCCATCGCATGAGCACCCTCCCGAGTACGACTGAATGTAGATACAACCTATAGATGAAAAATTAATTACTTGCAACTAAAAATTGCATATGCTATCCTTGGGGAAGAATGAAGGGGTCAGCATGAATAAGCTTTATCGCCTTGCATACCTTATAATATTGTTATCATTGACTTTTTCCGCCGCCGAAGCCTCTCCCCGCCAGGAGGTGCTGCAGGGGCCGATGACGGGGGAGGTCCTTAACGTCCTCGACGGGGACACCGTCAACGTCAAAATCCGCGTCTGGATCGGGCAGGAAATCGAGACCAGCCTGCGCATCGAAGGCATCGACGCGCCGGAAATCAAGGGCAAGTGCGAAAAAGAACGCACGCTGGCCGAAGCGGCGCGGCAGGAAGTCGAGCGCCTGCTGAGCGACAACCTGATCCGGGTTTACAACGTCCGCCTGGAAAAATACGCCGGCCGCGTGATGGCGGAAGCGCAGACCACGCAAGGCATCGACATCGGCAAACACATGATCGAAAAAGGCCTGGCCCGCCCCTACCACGGGGAAAAGCGCCAGCCGTGGTGTTCTTAAGGCTTGAAGCCTTTAAAACCGGTCCCTTTATGTTTTTCTTTCAGCGTCATCTGATGATAGGCCGCCTGCACGACGGCGAAATCAACGCCTAAAAATTCCTTGCCGTCCTCCGGCACTTTTTGCCACACCGCCTGCATCTCCTCCAGCCGCCCGCGCCAGAGGGCCGGTTTCAGGATGTGCTGCAGCTGCAGGCTCCCGACCGCCAGATCCAGAAGGTCGCGCCTGCCCTCGTGTTCCCTGAACTGCGACAAATCCCGCAAAGTCAGGCGATCTCCCGCCGCGATCATCTTCTCCGTAACTTTACCCAGACATCCCATCTTGCAGGCGCGCACCAGCGCCACCTCGTCGGTGTCCCCATATTCCTGCCGCAGCCAGTTTTTAATATCAGCCTGCGCCGCCATATCTGCAAAAAACGCCGCTTTCTCCGCACCGATGGCTTCCTGCAAAAGAGCCGCCACTTCGTGATGGCCGTCGAACAGCGCCAGGTTCAAAGCGGCGCCGTTCCTGCCAAAAGGGTCGGCGCCTTGCTCCAACAGCGTTTTCACCGCCTCCAGATGCCCTGCGAAGGCAGCCGTGCTCAGGGCATCATCCATGTCCCTGTGAAACATGGCATTCTTTCTTGAGTTTTCGTCACCGGTCATTTTTCACTCCTGCGTCAAGCTTCAAGTCCAGCACCACCGGCGCGTGGTCGCTGGGCCTTTCCCAGCCGCGCACGTCGCGCAATATCTGGTGTTTTTTCAAGGCCGGCTTCAGGTCCTTGGTCACCCAGATATGGTCGAGGCGGCGGCCCTTGTCCGCCCTATCCCAGTCTTCGGCGCGGTAGCTCCACCATGAATAGAGCTTTTCCTCCCCGGGGACGAAATGGCGGATGGCATCGACCCAGCCGGCGGAGCGGTAGAATTTTTCGAACTTCTCGATTTCCATCGGCGTGTGCGACACCACATTCCGCATCTTCTCATGGTCCCAGACATCATTCTCCAGCGGCGCGATATTCAGGTCGCCGACCACGATCATCGAATTTTTAGCTGATCTTTCCTCGGCGAACCACTGCGTCAGCTCATCGACAAAAGCGAGCTTGTGCCGGAATTTATCGGACTCCATATCCGGCTCATAGCCGCCGGCGGGAATATAAATATTGTGCAGCTCGAAGGTTTTTCCCGGCGCCTTGACCTTGACCGAGATGTGGCGGCAGTCGTTTTTTCCGCAGCGCTGGTACACCTCCGGCTCGGCCAGCGGCAGTTTTGAGAACACCGCCACGCCGTTATAGCCCTTCATGCCGGCAAAGTGATAATGCGCAAAGCCTTTGGCCACCAGCGCCTCCACCGGAAAAAATTCGTCCGGGGTCTTGGTCTCCTGCAGGCAAAAAACGTCCGGCTTCTGCGCATCGATCAGCTGTGTCAGCAGGTCGAGCCGCAGGCGGACAGAATTGATGTTCCAGGTGATAAGGCGCATGCCTCTTTCCATACCCCTTATCTCCATGATTATAAAGATAAAATTATTGGTATTCCGTCGTTGACATATTCTCCTTGTTTACGTACCATAACCTCGGAATCACATAATACCTGGAGAAACACATGAGAAAACTTCCCTCCCTTATCCTGCAATTCGCTGCCGCCGCCACGCTGGCTTTCTCCGGTTGCACGGTTTTCCCCAAGACCTCAAAGCTGCATAACGTCAAGATCGGCTCCGTGCAGGAAAACAGCGATGTTTTTGTCGGCGTCGATGACCTAGCCGCGCGCCTCACCAAGATAAAAAAGGGCATGAGCGACACGGCGGTCTATGACACGCTCGGCGTTTCCCCAAAACGGTTTTATACCATCCCCGACGACCAGAAGATGAAATACGTCGATGGCCCGCAGGTCGCGCAGCCGCACACCGCCGAAGAGCAGGACAAGATCAAGGCCCGCGCCGACAGCTACACGGTCCGTGAGCTGGTTTACAGGAGCGTCACCACAAAAGCCGGCGTCAACCTGGTCCTGACCAAGGAAACCCAGACCACCGGCTACGACCTCAGGCTGCAGGTCACCTTCAAGGACGGCATTCTCGACAAGGTCACCCTTGCCGGCATCCAGGAAATCAACCGCTACAACAAGGAGACGATTATCTCCCTGATCAGCACCGCCGCCCGAGGCGGCGGCGCGGACGCCCTGCAGCTCATCATCAAGAACTCGGTCAAGGTTCCCGGGCTCTGACGTCTTGGCCGTTTACACCCTGAAATAAAAAGGCCCGTGAAATTCACTGGCCTTTTTTTATCTCTTATCGCCGTTACGGCTGCGGCGGCTTAGGGCCCTTTTTTGCAGGGTTGTCCAGCGCCTCCAGCGCCGCGCGGGATTTCACCAGCGCCTCGCCGAAAATCTTGTCGAGGCCGGGATTCTGCCCCTTCACGGTGGCAAAACTCTGTTCGAGGCCTTTCAGGATATTCCAGCGCACCTGATGATGCTTGTCTATTTTGGCGCGGCCGATCAGCTGGTCGTTCATGGTGGAAAGCCCCTCGACCAGGAACAGGCGGGTCGCATCAGCCGGCATGCCGTTGTCGAATTTCACGGCGCTCATGCCGGACAGGTACTTCATCAGTTCCACGGTCCGCTCGCCAAACAGGTTGCGGGATACGTCCATGGCATTTTGGTCGGCGAGCACATTGCCTTTGGAAGGGCCCATCAGGGTCAGCGTGATTAATTCTTCCGAGCAATCCGAACAGTTGGCGATCAGCAGTTTTGCGGCGGCGATCGGCTGGTGCAGCATGAAGCTCTCGATGCGCTCCGGTCCAAACATGCTCATGTTGCGGGTGAGCCAGCCGTAGCACATGTTGAGGGACTTTTCCCACTTGGGGTTCGCGGGCAGTCCTGATTTTGAATAATCGAAAGGCATTTTTTTCTCCTTAGGGGTTATACTTGGGGTTAAAGGTTAAAAGGGCAGTTCCAGACCGGCGGGAAGACCCATTTCGGTCATGATTTTCTGGGTTTCATCTCCCATTAGTTTTTCCACCTTGCGGCGGGCGTCATTGACGGCGGCAATCACCATGTCTTCCAGCACTTCCGCTTCCTGCGGATTGATGAGGGACGGGGCGATCTTCAGGGTCTTGAGCTCGAAGCGGCCGTTAAGGCAGCAGCGGACCAGGCCGCCGCCCGCCTCGCCGGTCACTTCCGTCTGCTTGACCCGCGCCTGCAGCTCCTGCATCTTCTGCTTCATCTGCGAGGCTTTTTGCATCATCTGCACGATATTGGCCATGGCTTATTTCCTCTCGCGAATGTCGATGATTTTGGCGCCGGGAAAAGATTTCAGCGCCTCGGCCACCACGGGATGCGCCTTGATGTCGTTCATCACTGTCTGCTGCTGTCCCTGCTTCACCTCGGCCAAGGTCGGCTCGCCGGCTTCGCGCGACAGGCTGACCACCCAGCGCTGACCCGTCCATTCGCCAAGCTTGTTGGAGATTTGCCCGGCGAGGTTGTGCGGCGCGCCCTCTTTGAGGCGGAGGGACAGATGCCCCTGCTCGAACTTCACCAGATGGACGAAATTCATCAGCTGCGATTGCAGGATCGCTTCGCGGCGCTGGCCGAACAGGGCCACCACATCGTTAAAACCGTTCACACAGGCCTGGACGCCGGCATCGAGATCGCCCAGCGCGGCAGGCGCCGCCGCCGTGCGCGACATGATCGTCGGCCGGGAAGACCCGCCCCCGGGCGACCCCAGCGGCCCCCCGCCCATGCTCACCGTGCCGCCGTCTTTCAATTGTTTCAGGACATCCCCCGGCGTCGGCTGGTCCGACACATACATCAGGCGGATCATCAGCATTTCCAGCGCCAACTGCGGGTGCGGCGCCTGCTGGACTTCCTGCGCGCCCTTGAGCAGCATCTGCCAGGCGCGGGTCAGCACCGGAATCGGCAAGCCCTGCGCCAGCTCCAGGCCGCGCACGCGCTCGGCCTCCGGCAGGGCCATATCCTTCGCCAGTTCCGGCGCCACCTTGACCTTGGTCAGGTAATGGGTGAGATCGAGCAGGTCCTGCAGCACCATCGCGGCATCGGCGCCGCCTTTATAAAGGCTGTCGAGCAACGCCAGCGCGGGCTGGCTGCTCCCCTTCATCACCGCCTCGAACAAATCGAGCGTGACGGAGCGGTCCACCAGCCCCAGCATGTCGCTGACCTGCTGCGCAGTGATTTTTTTCGGCTCGCGGGAAATCGCCTGGTCGAGCAGGCTGAGGCCGTCCCGCGCCGAACCGTCGGCGGCGCGCGCGATCATGGCGACGGCGGAGGCATCCGCCGCCACTTTTTCCAGCGCCAGCAATTCGGTGAAATATTTCTCCAGCACACCGGAATCGATGCGGCGCAGGTCAAAGCGCTGGCAGCGCGAGAGGATGGTCACCGGCACCTTGCGGATCTCGGTGGTGGCGAAAACGAACTTCACATGCTCCGGCGGCTCTTCCAGCGTCTTGAGCAGCGCGGCGAAGGCCGACTTGGACAGCATGTGCACTTCGTCAAGGACGAAGATCTTGTAGCGGCCGGCCACCGGCGCATATTGCACGGAATCGATCAGGGTGCTGATTCCCTCGACGCTGGTGTTCGAGGCGGCATCCATCTCCAGCACGTCGATGTTGCGGTCCTCGGCGATGGCGCGGCATTGTTCGCATTGGCCGCAAGGCGTGATGGTCGGGCCTTTTTCGCAATTGAGCGCCCGGGCGATGATCCGCGCCGTGGTGGTCTTGCCCACCCCGCGCACGCCGGTCAGCATGAAGGCATGGGCGATGCGCCCGGACTGGATGGCATTGGTCAGGGTGCGCACCAGCGCTTCCTGACCCTTGAGCTCGGAGAAATTCTGCGGACGGTACTTCCGCGCCAGAACGCGGTATTCGGCGGAAACGGCTTCAGGTGCGGATGACGCTTTTTTGGCCACGAAATGATCCTGTCCCGGTGAAAAAGGTGGAAGGCTGGAAACGACCCGGATGTAAAACTCGTTACGGTTGCTGCCTCTCGGCCCTGGCCGGATTGGCGAGACATTCGCCCGCCCCAGCCTTCCGCCCAGGATATTGTCAGATTCGCACTCCGCTGTCCACTTCAGAGTTAACAGCATGAAATCATGGGCAATTATAAAGGGCTAACCTTCGAATCAAGACGCTTGAAAACCCGGACAATTTACCCTATTCTGCGCCCTAGCTTTTGCTGTTGTAGCTCAGTTGGTAGAGCACCGCATTCGTAATGCGGGGGTCGTAGGTTCGAATCCTATCAACAGCACCATTTCCCTTAGTTTGTGAGTGTTTCCAGATGGATGGATGCGCTTCGCTAGCAAAGCTTTGTGTTTTGTTACAGCGTGGAGCACCTCTAAAAAAAAAGCACCCGGTTTTATCCGGGTGCTTCAAGAGATTTTCCGCGATATTTTTAATCGCCAGAGTCAGTAGAGCCGAACTTATAGCTCAACTGAATGCCATAGGCGCTGTTCGGCGCTGCATCCGTAAAGCCCGTCGCGCCGTAAACCTGCGTAGCCCAGCTGTCTGACAGATCATAAGTGATGAAAGCCGTCGCCTGGCTGAAGTTTTTGCTGGTTGCCGTGGCGCCCTGACGGAAGTCATACATCGCGCCCGCCGTCAAATCCGGCGTAAACTTGTAGCCGCCGCCGGCGGAATATTTCCACACGTCGTCAAGCCGGAAGCGCGCTGAAGACCCGTTGAATTTACGCCCGACGTTAGCGGTGACAAAGGCGTCGCCGATCGGATGCGTCAAACCGAACTGCAGGGTGTAATCGGTATTCCCGGTGCCGAGGTTTTTGTCTTCATCCGCCGTCGGAAGCTTTACCTTCCCGGTCAGATCGGCGGCGGTGCCTTGTGTGTTCAGTTTGTACTTATAAGCCAGGCTGGCAATGATATCGCCGAGACCGCTCTCCGTGCCGACAGCGCCGGCCGCGCCCAAGGGGTCTCCGCCGTCACCACCGACAACGACGCCGGGGCCGGTGATTTTCAGGTAAGGGATGGTCAGCTTTGCCGTCCAGTCGTCGTATTTGGCCTTTGCCGTCACCGGAACATAGGTGATCTTCGTATCATTAACCTGGCCGTAATCGCCTATACTGTAGTTATAGCTGGTCGAAAGGGTCACTTTCATCTTGTCCTGGCTATCGGGTGTCTCAGCCTGCGCAGCCGGCGCGGCCAAGAGAGAAAAACCGCAAACAGTCGCCAGCAATGTGAGAGTTAGTTTTGTGTTATTCATTATTCTGTGTCTCCTGTTGTTTTTTTTATTGCACATGTTTTATCACTACCATATTCAAGAAAGAGAGGGTAGGAGAAAAATCCCTACCCTCTCAGAGGTTATTAGTCCTGTTTTTATTTTTTTTAGTCATCGATCTCCGGCAACTCGACCTCAGGAGTTTCCACTTCCGGCGTCTCTATTTCCGGAGTTTCGATCTCTGGCGTCTCAATCTCAGGAGTTTCTATTTCCGGAGTTTCAACCTCTGGCGTCTCGATCTCGGGGGTCTCTACTTCTGGAAGTTCATTCTCAATTTCCGGAGTCTCTATTTCCGGCGCTTCATTTTCAATTTCCAGAGCCTCTATTTCCGGCGCCTCGTTCTCGACCTCGAGGGCTTCTACTTCCGGCGATTCATTTTCTGTTTCGATTGCTTCCGTTTCGGGCGCCTCATTCTCAACCTCCGTAGCATCCTGCCCGCTATCGCCTAAATCAGCGGCATCCTTCGCGCTATCCTGTATTTCTACTGTGCTCCCATCTTTAGTGGTTGTACCGCCGGAAGACAGAACAGCTCCCGATTCAGCTACCGTCCCTCCCTGGAATAAATCCAGTATCCCCGCTTTGGCGGGTGGGATCCCTATCATCAAGGCAACGGCGCTGACTGCCGCCAATAATATGATTTTATTTTTCATGACGTTTCTCCTTTGGTTGTTTTACCCTGCCGCCGCTGCGTAATAACCCGAATCGCGAGATATTACACCCTATACCTCCATAGTACGTGGGAAATTTTACCACGTCAATAACTATTTTTTCTGCTAGTAAAATTGCTAACATATTGTTTTAATTGTATAGTTAAAATTAAACTCACATTTATTAACGATAAATAACAGTAATAAATGTGATATTTTCACATTTATTGTGATAGAATGAAAGTATATGGCCTGAAGAAATTTCGCCATAAAGAATTTAAAGAGCTGGAAACAAATGACGACACCGAACAAAACCCTGCTTCAGTCCCTCAGGCGCATCCTGCGGCCTTTGGTGCGGCTGTTTATCAGGAATGGCGTCACCCTTCAAATGACGTCCGACCTGTTCAAGGAATTGTACGTCAACGCAGCCGAAGAAAGCCTGCAAAAAGAAACGGGCAAAGCGACGGACAGCCACATCAGCCTGATGACCGGCGTGCACAGAAAAGACGTCAAGAAATACCGCAACCTCCGCCTTGATATGGGCGAAGCCCCTCCCCACGTCTCCGTCGGGGCGGAATTGCTGGGCAAATGGCTGGGCCTTCCGGAATTCCTCGACCCGCAGGGAAACCCCGTCCCCCTTCCCTATCAGAACAAGGAAGATCCCGAACGGAGTTTCTGCGCGCTGGCGGAAAGCGTTTCGAAGGATATCCGCCCGCGCGCCATGCTGGATGAATTCATCCGCCAGGGCATCGCCGTTCACGATCCCCTCAACAACACGGTCGCCCTGCAACAGGACGCCTTTGTGCCCAGGGACGGAATCGAGGAGAAGCTGTATTACTTCGGCCGCAACAGCGGCGACCATATGGAAGCCTCCGTGCATAACCTCTTGGGACAGCAACATCCCTTCTTTGACCGCTCCGTTTATTATGATGAGCTCACTGAGGAATCCGCGCAGGAATTGCAAAAACTGGCGAATGACAGCGGCATGAAGACGCTACGTACCATCAATCGCAAGGCGCTCGAGCTGTCGGAACGGGATAAAAACAAACCGGGCGCGCTGTGGCGGATCAATTTCGGCGCCTTTTTCTTTTCTTCAGGGGAAAATGACAAAAATGAAAAATAGGCGGGAACAGGATATTCCGGGCATTTTTACAACACCTGCGGCAGCAATGCTGTTTGCCCTGCTTCTTGCCTGCACCCTGATTCCATCACCGGCAGTAGCGGCAAGAATGTGCCAAACCCCGGACGGTTATGTTTTTCAAAATAAAAAAGACCCCTCGCCGTCAAATGAAAAGACAAAAGGCGGCAAGGGAATGGGGGGCACCGGCATCCAAAGCGCCGACAAAGGCATCGGCGGCACCGGCATCAAGTTCGCTGACAGGGGTATCGGCGGCACCGGCATTTCCGCGCACGGCAGCATCGGCGTTTACGGCCGCATCACCGGCTTCGGCAGCGTCTGCGTGAACGGCATGGAGATATTCTACGGCAAGAACACCCACGTCCTGGATAACAGCAAGCAGACCTCCTCCAGCGAACTGAAGATCGGCCAGATGGTCTCCGTCATCGCGGACAGCGTCAACAACCGGTCCGTCGCGCGGCAAATCGAGGTGCAGAGCATCCTGAAGGGCCCAGTTGACAGCGTCGATGCGCAAAAGGGCGCCCTGCATGTCATGGGCCAGCTCGTCCAGATGAATAATCCGGAGGGCGTCAAGTCCATTCACGCCGGCGACTTTGTCGCGGTGGGTGGCTTCAGGGACGCTGCCGGCCACGTCATTGCAAGCTCGGTTGAAAAAATCCCGCCGCAGGAAGAACAGAGGCATTCCTCCCCTGACGTCCGCTTCTCCAGCGACGTCAGGCACATCTCCATCCAGGGGTATGCGGAAATGACCGGCGATAAAGGAGAACTGCGGCTGAACGATCGCACGACCGTCGAAATTTCGGATAATGCCGAAATCAAGGGCGGAAAACTGGAAGATATTTCCAACGGCGACAGAGTGATCGTTTTTGGCGATGTCGGAGAGAACGGCAAGCTCAGCGCCGACACGATCTTCATCGAAAAGTCGGACATTCCCACGCAGGTTATCGAAGGCGACCTTGAGTCAAGAGGCCACCCTGGCGGCAGCCTTGAGCAGGAAAAAGGGCATCATGCAAATGAAGATCTCAAAGAAAATGAAAAAGATGGCGGCCATGAACATTCGGGCTCTGGAGAAGGCCACGACAGGCCCGAGACGGAATCTCCTGGGATAGACTCCCCTGAAACGGAAAGCCCCGAAGTCGAATCTCCTGAGGTAGAAACTCCTGAAGTAGAAACTCCTGAAGTAGAAACCCCTGAAGTCGAAACTCCTGAGGTAGAAACTCCTGAGGTAGAAACTCCGGAAGTAGAAACTCCTGAAGTTGAGCCGCCTGAACTTCCGGAAGGCGGCTAGAAAAAGCCTCTCATATTACGAACACCCAGACCACAAGCAAAAATTTATACGGCTATCTAAATCCGCTGGCACCACGCCAATACCTCGGCTCTGTTTCCCCTGAAAACGATGCGGTTTTCGTTCAGGGATAAGTGGTAGTCGTACATGGGGTCGTAATAACGGGTCAGCAGGTCGCCAATCCACTGCCGGTGCAGGGATTCATCGGCGGTGGCCTGCTGAACGCCCAGCGCATTCTCCATCGCCGCCAAAATATCCTTATACCGCTCGGAGCCAAGCCGTTTGCGGATGCGGAACAGGCTGTCGCGCAGGAAATCCGAGAACCTGGCAAAGCCCTGGTCGCCATAGGCCGCCTGGTGCTCCGCGAGCATATCCGTCACATAATCTTTCAGCACGGCGGAGATCCGGTTTTCCAGGCTCTCTTCCAGCACGACGGTCGGCCACTCCTTCATTTTGGCGAGCAGGTTCAGCGGCAGGGCGCAACGGCCCACCACACGGCTTTCATCCTCGATGAACAGCGTTTTTTCAGTGCTATGGGCCAGCTTCAGCAGCCTGACCGCAAGGGCGTTCTCAAAGTCGATCTGGCTGGGCTGCGGAGTTATTCTCCTGCCGAAGCTCGAGCCGCGATGCCGGGCGATCCCTTCCAGATCGACCGCATGGGGCAGTTGATGAATAAGGAGGGTTTTGCCGATGCCGGTGCGCCCGCTGATGATGACAAAATTCCGCCGCGAGACGATGTCGTCAAGCGCATCAATCAGGAAACGCCGCAGGGCCTTGTAGCCGCCTTTGACAAGCGGATAATGGATGTTTGCATCCCTGAGCCATTCCTGCACGATATGGGAGCGCATGCCGCCCCGGAAGCAAAAGAGATAGCCTGCGGGATTTTGCCGCGCAAAAGCCTGCCATTGCCGGAGGCGTTCGGCCTTGACCTCGCCGCTGACCAGTTGATGCCCGAGGCTGATCGCGGCCTCCGCTCCCTCTTTTTTATAAATTGTGCCAATGGCCTGACGTTCTTCATCATTCAGCAGGGGGAGATTGACGGCCGAGGGAAATGACCCCCGGCTGAATTCCACCGGCGCCCGCACATCCAGCAGCGGCACATCATTCAGGAATAAACGGAGGAAATCATCCGCGTCATTTCCGGTTTTGCGCTCAGAGAGCATGATCCCACGACCTCCCATGAAATACCCTACAGCACTGTCCTTCCCCGCAACAGCCTTAATTTTTCCTATCCAAAATCGGGCATTCCCGGCATCTGCATCATAAAATAACGCACAAAATAACGTCTATTTCGTCCAGTCCAAGAGTTTTATTGACGGCCCTGGCGCCAGCGTCTATAAAACACGGCAAGACTCTGCTCCCGGCTAAAATTAAGTTGGGTCATAGAAGCGCCTTTAATATTTTCCACTATGGACATTATCACCATGACCTGGATCCACTGCCCTTCACCGATCGTCGCCGATGTCATCCGTTGGCATGAGCCGATATGGGCCGCGCCGACCAAGAAGCGCGGCAAGCCCGATCAGATCGGCGAACAGGTTGTTACAGCTGAAGTAAAGGCTCTTGGCGACTTTTTGCAGCTGCAGGTCCGGACGGTCGAGGTTCTCTCCCTTGATGACGGGGCAAAGCCCCCGCCCGGCGTAAAGGTTGGCGACAGTCTCCGCCGCAAGAAATCCACGATCGACCGCGGCGACTGCCATCGCCTGCTTTGGAGCGACGAGAGCGCCCGCGCGCCCTGAGCATCCGGAAGGCGGCTGGAAAAAGCCTCTCATATTTTTATGGGTGGATGGCCTTGTGGATAGTATCCAGGCACACCGGCTTCAGAATATATCCGCTGACCTGCAACTGACGGGCTTCCTCAACGCGTTTACTTGAGGTGTCGCCGGTAATCACGATCATCGGTATGTTTTGCGTCATGGGATGCGCTTTCAAATCCCGCAAAATTTCCAGGCCATCGACGCCCGGCAGATGGATATCCATCAGGATCAACAGCCGCATCTTGCGCGCCGCGCCGCTGCTATAGTACCCTTCGTTGACAAAATACGTCACGAGGTCAGCGCCTTTTTCAAAGCAGTGCACGTTATAGACATAGGGGGACTTTTCGAGGGTATTCAGAATCTGTTCCCGGTCGTCAATATTATCTTCGATCAAAAAAACGGTATATTGGTCCCGCTTCCGTCTTTTCTTTTCCGACACCTGCCTGTGCAGATAAGCCTTCTGCTGCGCGCCCTGGCTCGTATTTTTTCGAGTAGTGGAAAACATCTTCCCCTCCTCTTTTTTAAAACAGTCCCGCCGGATCCAAAATATCCGGCAACAACTTTGCCTTGTTAAAAATATCCTAAAATTTTTGGTCCCATCTTCTATTATACCCCGCAGCCTGTGAGTAAATGTTTAAAAATACATTAAATTATCTGTAACCCCTTACAAAAACTGGCTAAAAATAAATTATTCGGGGGTATAGCCGTTTTTAGGCAGCAGGGCCGTTTCAAACCAGTAATTCTTGATGCTTTCAGCGACGCGTATCATGTCCTGAAAACTGCTCGGTTTTTGTATGTAGGCATTGGCGCCCATCTGGTAACAGCCCTGGACATCCCGTTCATTGGATGAGGTCGTGAAGATGACGACGGGTATGCGCTTCAGCGTGGCGTCCTCCTTGATCGCCTGAAGGGTCTGGCGGCCGTCCAGCCCCGGCATATTGAGATCCAGCAAAATAAGCCCCAGCAACGGTTTTTTATTGTCGGAAGGTCCTGCGCGCCTGAGAAAATCCAGCACTTCCTGACCCGACTTGCACCAGAAGATCGGGTTGGGGAGATGGACCTTTTTAAAAGCGCGTGTTATCGCTTCATAATCTTCTTCGTTATCCTCCACGATCAGGAGGATTTGCGATTCTGATGGACGATCACTCATGTACGCCGCCTTTGGGGTGAAGGATAAAATAAAAGGTCGTGCCTTTTCCCGGCGCCGATTCAACCCAGATGCGCCCGCCATGCCTTTCGACGATTTTCTTGACGAAGCTCAGCCCCATGCCGGTGCCCGTCTCCCTTTCGCCGTCCGGCGTGGCGATCCTCCTGAAAATGCGGAAGATCTCCTGATGATGCCTGTTTTCAATGCCGATACCGTTATCCCTGACATAGAACACGCCGTGCTCTTGCCCCTGGGGCGTCTCCACGGCGTCAAGGAACCCCACCTCCACCAGCGGCTTCGGCTTGTCATTATATTTCACCGCATTGGTGATAAGGTTGCGAAACACTTCCGTGATCTTGGTTTTGTCGCAAACAATCTTCGGCAGCGGCTGCGGCATGACGATGCGCGCTTTGTGCTCACTGAGGAAAGTTTCCATCATTTGCTGGACGTCCCTGACGAGGATATTGGGGTCGACTTCCTGCACGGCCATCTCCGTGCGTCCCAGCCCCGAGAAATGGAGAAGATCGTTGACAAGGCGCTCCATGCGCTGGCTCAGCTGCGTCAGGCGGGTCAGCCGGCGCAGCCCCTCAGGGCCCAGCTTGTCCTTGAAATCCTCCATCAGGAACCCGGATTGGATATTCAGCCCGCGGAGCGGCTCTTTCAGGTCGTGGGACGCGATATGGGCGAAGTCTTCGAGCTCCTGGTTGCTGCGCTCAAGCTCTTTGGTGTATTTCAGGAGCTGCGCCTCGGTTTTCTTGAGGTCCGTGATATCCCGGATAACCCCCACCAGGAATGGCTCCCCCTCCTCGTTCCGGAAGGCCACTTTTTTGGTGGACAAGATATGCCGCTCGCCCCTGAAGTCGGTGAAGGATTCCTCGTTGACATCCACCTCGCCGGAATCAAAGACCTTGTTGTCCTTCTCCCAGAAAACATCGGCTTCTTCCTTGGGGAAAAACTCATAGTCGCTTTTGCCGAGAAACTTCTCCGGCGGCCCGTGCATGAGGTCCCAGAAAGATTTGTTGCCGTCGATCCAGCGGTGCTGCTTGTCTTTCATGAAGATCGGGTCGGGGATATTGTCCAGCATGTTTTTCAGGTACTGGTGCGTCGCCTGCAGTTTCTTTTCGGTTTCCCCGCGTTCAGCGATGATGGCGCCCAGGAACAGGCCCGTCGCCGCCACGATCATCATGAAGATTTGCAGCACCAGCAGGTTCTCCCCCAACAGGGCGCTGCCGAAAGAGCCGGCGCCGCCCGTCAGGGCCCAGATGGCCAGGGCCGAAGCGATGAACGTCACCAGCGTCGTGCCGCACTGCCCGAAACGCAGCGCCGCCCAGATGGTGAAAGGAAAGATGATGAATTTCCATTCGCTGTGCGCTTCACGCAGCCCCATAAAAATGCCGGCATAGGCGGCCGCCAGCGCCCCCAGCAGAAGCGGCCCCTCCAGCAGCATGCCCGGTCTCAGGCGGGGGCAGGGCCTGTTCAGCCACACCAGCAGCAGCGGCGCCACAATCAGGGCGCCCGCCGCATCGCCCAGCCACCAGTCCCGCCAGAGCGGAAGAAAAAGCGCCCATTTCTGGACGCCGCCGAGACACAGGCTTGTCACGCCGAGAGTGGCGCCGATCATCGTGCTCAGGACCGCGGAAAACAGGATCAGGCCCAGCACGTCCCGCTGGCGGTTCAGGTCGTTCCTGAACCCGACGAATCGCTGCAGGGCCCAGGCGCCGAAGAGGGCTTCGAGAGTATTGCCGACGCCGATCCCCAGCGCCGTCAGGACGGGTTCGGCTGCGGTGACGTTGGCGAGAAAAGCGCCTAAAAAAATAGCGGGCAGGACACGGTATCCGGACAACAGCAAGGCCGCCAGCGCGATGCCCGTCGGCGGCCAGGCCAGCGTGACCTGTTTGGCCGTCAGGGCCAGCGACAATCCCAGCTTGGCTGAGATGATATAAAGACCCGCCACGATGAAGAGAATAACGGCAAGCCTGAGCTTGCCCGTTGATGCCGTCAGGCGAAGATCCAGCGGCTTCTCAAAAGGATCATGCGGGGGAAGAAGGGGGAGCACTTTAGTTCCTTAAATTGGAATTTATAAAAAACAGTCCGGTTGTATATTAGCTAAAAAAATCATTTTTTATTAACAAATATAGGAAGGCCCGTCAAAATAATGTATGGATGCGGCGGCACTATGGCAAAAATCGCCTCCATGGCAGGTTTACTCAAGTGTATTTATAGATATTCTTCTGCTATTGCCCCGCGCAGGGCTTGCCGTCGAGGAACGCGTTCGCACAAGAAGCGTCGTCGCCGGGCTCACCGCCTGCTGCGGGCTCGATATTCGGCAGGTCGCCAAGGTTCAGACCCGGCGGCAGGAACCTGATGCTGATATTGCCATTCATCGTCAGTGTCTCAATCCGTTCGAACGGTGAATCCAGGACGATTTTCTGGTTGGCAAGAGAAATAATCGGACGCCCCAGGACATCAATACCGAAAGACGGTCCTAAATTGGTTATCCCCGACCCCGGAACAGGGAAGATCACAAAACCGCCCTCGGCGCCATAAATCAGGTTCAGGATATAGTTGCCGCCCGCCGTCAGCGTGCCGAGGCCGATCTCGTAAGTACCAATGTTCTCACCCTCCAGCCGGCTTAAGCTGCCGTTGAATACACCATCACTGTCGCCGTTGCGCAATCCGCCGTGGCTGAAGGTCAGCTCGGGATCGGGATCACCGTAAATCTTGCCCGCCGCATTCGTCGTCAGCGTCAGCTCATAGGGCGTGATGGTGAAGCCGCCCGCGCCGTCACGGTTGAGGTTGAGCAGGTAGTTGCCCCCCGCCGTCAGCGTGCCGAGGCCGATCTCATAAGCGCCGACGTTCTCGCCGTCCAAGCGGTCGAGCGCGCCACTGAACACCTTGTCGCTGTCGCCGTTGCGCAAGCCGCCGTGGCTGAAGGTCAGCTCGGGATCGGGATCGCCGTAAATCTTGCCTGCCGCGTTCGTCGTCAGCGTCAGCTCATACGGCGTGATGCTGAGGGTGCTGCCGGTGTAACTGATACTGTAGTTGCCGCCTGCGTCCAGCGTGCCCTGCGTGATCGCGTAGTCGCCGACGTTATTGCCGGCGTCGCGGGCCAGCGCGCCGCTCAGCTTGTCGTCATACTGCAGCGCGGTCTTGCCCAGGCCGTACGTCAGCGCCGGGTCGGTGTCGCCATAGACCTTGCTCAGCGCATTGGCGGCCACGGTCAGCTCATAAGGCGTGATCGACAAGGTGCTGCCGGTGTAAGTAATAGTATAGACGTAATAATCACCATTGACCGTGAGCGTGCCCAAAGTGATCGCGTAATCGCCAACGTCAGTGCCGGCGTCACGCGCCAGCACGCCGGTAAACGCATCAGTACCCTCGAGGGCGCCGTTATAGGTGTAAGTCAGGAGCGGATCATCAGAACCGTAAACCTTGTTTTGCGCGTCCGCCACGACGGTCAGGCTGATCGCGGGCAGCGGATCATCGACCGCTCCGCAAGCCAAAGTGCCGCCGGCATTAAAACAGTCACTGTTGCCGCCGACCTTCTTGCCTTTGACGGTGATCTTGCCTCCGAACTGGGAGCTGTCAAAATGGTTTTGCGAGTTGCCAAAAAAATTGGCTTTATCGGCATCCGTTCCCGTGACATGCGGGGTGCCGTCAAGCTTGAGCAAATCGATCCCCCCTGCCGTAAGGCCGCCGCTCGCATCAATACTGGATTTATTAATGGAAACGGCGTCTCCGCCGAAGGTGCTGGTCGCAGAAATATCAACATTTCCGCCGCCGGTCCCGATGGCGGAGGCATTCATGGAAACCGTGTCTCCCGTCAGGCTGATAAAGCCTCCGCGGGTGTATAATGTTGAATTATTGATGCTGACAGCCCCAGTGGTGTTAAAAGTGAGGCCACCGCCATTGGTGCGGATATAATTGTTATCAATATTAATCCCGCCGCCGCCGGCCGTCGCGGAAAGGTTAATGCCCCCCGCCTTCCTGACACTGATATCCGCCGCGAAAGTCAGCGCATCGGAAGTAACAAGGCTGACATCCGCACCGGACGCGCTGATCGTCTCCGCCAGGGCGGCATCAACCGTCAGGGTCGTCGGGTCCAGCAGCCATAGGCCGAGAGCGCCGAAGGGGGCGGTCGCATCAACTGTCGTGCCCGCCACGTCCAGCACACCTTTGGAAGATGTTTCTACCAACCCTCCATTGCCGCCGCTGGCGCCGCCCCTGGCATAAAAACTGCCCCTGCTGGTCGTGTTCTTTTCAGACCACACGACGATGGAGCCGCCATTGCCGTTGTCGGCCGCATTCGCGCTGATAACAGCGTCATCGGCGATTTTAACCGTATCCGCCTTTTCAAGGGCGCCCGCGCCCTGCGCGTCGCCGCCAATTTTAATGGTACCGCCGTTGACACCGGAAACATCGACCGTGCCGCTGACTTTTACAGCAGCGCCACCGCCGGTCAGGATGATTTCGCCGTTACGGCTGACCAGCCCGCGCGCCTGAATGATGCCGGAGTTGTTGATTGCCGAATTCACCATGTCGCTGGCGGCCGCCGCCGTCATCAGGACTTTGCCGCCATCCGTCACGATGGAGCCGCTGTTTTCCGCTGAAATATTGCGGGCAGAGGAGCCTTTCGGCTCCGCCACGGCCAGATGGATCAGCCCGTCGCCATACAAATCGACGCCAAAGGTATCGCCGGCGCCAAGCTGGATTTTGGCGAGATTGCCCTCGATCACCCCGCTGTTACGCACGACCGGCGCGACAAAAGCCGCCAGGCCTTCGTTCTGAACGGTGACATACCCCCTGTTCTCGACAACAGCATTCGGATTGCCCGGGATATTGAACTCATAAACCCCGCTTGATCCCATGAAGGCGGCATCGGCAATGCCTGCCGAAGAGGCGATGAAACCCGCCGTATCGACATGGGCACCGCCGCCGATCAGGATCCCGTTGGGGTTGATGATGAAGACATGGCCGTTGGCCAGCAGGTTACCGTTGATCGCGCTGAGCTGGGTGCTGTTGACAACCCGGTTAAGCGCCACCGCGCTGGAACTGGGCTGGTAAAAATGCGTCGTTTCGCCGGTGGCGATGTCAAAGGATTTCCAGTCGATAATGGCGCGGCTGCTGCTCTGGTTAATCTGCAGCTCCGCCGCCGTGCTGGTGATGGTCGCCGCCCCCCCTGTCACAACCCCGTCAAGCGGATTTGCCAGGGCGACGCCGGACAGGCCGGAAGAAACACCGCACAACAAAACCATGCGCGTGCAGATGTTCAGGACCTGCTTGCCCTTTTTCTGGAAGCTCCAGCGAAATTCATCCTTGACGAGGCGATGATCGACCATGACTGCATACTCCAAGAGACTTCCTGAAGAAAGATGAAGCTTTAACTCACATAACCCGAATCTTTTAATTCTAACATTAGCTTAAGGAAAATAAAAAGCGCTTACTATGTAAATTATCTCTTAACTTTATTAAAATCTGCTTAACATGCTTAAAAATAACCGATAGCCGTCATTCCCCTCAGAAGTAACGTCTTTATTCAAGGGCTTATCCAATTCTACGTAGCCTGAGAAGTTCTGCACCCCGTTGAAACGGATACCGAGTCCCGCCGAGGTCAGCGAATCCCTGGATTTTTCGCCCACGGCGGGGTCTTTGTTGTTCACCCGGCCGTAATCGATGTTGCCGTAGGCCTGATAGGACTCGATGAAACGATTGCTGACGGCGGCGCCATAGCGCAGTTCCACCACGCCCGCCCAGCCGCCGTCGCCTGTAATCTCGCCGGAATCATAGGCGCGGCCATAGGACTGCCCGCCGACCGTAAATTCCTCAGAGGACAGCAAAGGATCGCGGGAGACCTGGCCGGTCCCGGACAACATCAGGGCGTAGTGATCCGACAAGGTCTGAACCCGCGTGGCCGTCACGGCGCCTTTCAGGAACCGGTGCGCGCCGTTTGCGCGGGAACGGCCCGGGCCGTCCTCGGTCGCGCCCAGGATGTCCAGACCCTGAGTCGCCGTCAGGTCAACCTTGCTGACGCCATTGAAGGAATCGGCATAGTCGAATTGGGCGGTGGCGTGCAGGGTGCGCACGCGGTCATTGGCCGTCTTGATGCCCTGAATATCCGTCACCGAATTGAGCGCCTCCAGCCCGCCGAGAAGATTCAGGTTGTAACGGCGGTTGCGCATCATGGGATAGTTGCCTTCCAGGGCATACGTCTGGCTGTCTCCCTGGATGCCCAGCGCCGCGATGTTGCCGCCCGGCTCGGAGCCGGTGAGCGTCACCTGACCTTTGATTTTAAATCCCTCGGAGCCGATTTGCTCTTCATGCGTGATTTCGCCGAACTTCAGTTCCTTCGTCTCTCTTGTCACAATGCCGCGGAGGGTCGTGCGGTCATGGATGCCGAGCGTTGAACTGAAGGCGCCCACCAGCGTTCCCTTATAAGGGCCGATATATTTTGAACTGCGGTTGTCGATACTGGCGGCCCCCTCGAAAAGATCTTCCTCGATGTTGATAATCAGGTCGCCGCCGCCCACAGTGCCGGACGGCTTGATAAAGCTTTTGGCGGTGATGCCCGGCAGGTCGTCGATGAGGAGCAGATAACGCTCCATCTCCCTGGTATTGGCGACGCCCGCCGCCTTGATCTTATCGGCGAATGCCGCGATGAGTCCGTCTTTATCGCGGAATTTCCCCACCAGCCTGACGTCGGAAATGCGGCCCTCAACGGCGCGCAAGTGGACGACGCCGCCGGAGATTTTTTGCGGCGACAGGACCGCCCGCGAGAAAATATACCCGTCTTCGCGGTATTTTTTGGTGACGCGTTGCGCAATGATGTTCAGGTCGGCAAAGGAAACTTTGCTGTCCAGCATGCCTTTGTACAAAGGGGCCAGGGCGGCATCCTTATAAACGGATGTTCCGTCCAGAACGATTTTCTTGAGAACAAAAACTTTTTCCGTGCTGAGGCCCTTGCCGGCAGCCTCTTCCCGGGGGACCACGACCCCCTCTTCGAGGCGGGACGGCGCGCGCTTTTCCTCTTCCAGGCTCCGCAGGATGATGCCGGGCTGGGCGGGAGAGGGTATCGACTGCGCCGGGGACGCTTCCGGCAAAGCCAGCACGAAAAACGCCACGGCCGCCAAAGCCTTAAAACTCCGCGTATCAGGGCGATGTCGCATGACCTTGTATTTCCTGTTAGGCTTCAATGGTATGTGTCGATTTCAATGGAAGGGTTCTGAAAGAATAAGGAACGAATTCTTACTACGTGGCGTAGGGGAAGTAAATATATGCATTGCATTGTATGCAAATATTTATCCCCTTCATCCTGAAGGGGGAATCCGCCCCTGTCCTGGAGAGGCTGTTTTGCAGAATTATCACAGCCCGGAGCTTGCGGATACTTTATTTCCATAGGTAATAACTATTGGTTAATTTTTATATGTTACAAATTAAAGGATAGGGGTATCTGCGACTCTGTCGCTTTAACGTGTTTCATTCAGAGGGATTATTCATGAAAAAATATATCGTGGCGGCGGCTTTGGCGGTGGTTTTGAGTGCGGCTGTTTTTACATCGGCATGGGCTTTGACTCTGTGCACCAACAAGGCTGGCGTCGTGGTAAAGTGTAGCCTAGGTTCAATTCCGATGGATGCAGCGCGTGTGGACAATCCGGCAGATGCGCCATTTCAAGCCAGTATTAATCCCGGGATACTTCATGCCCGCGCAAAGGCCATAAGCGACTATTTCACAACGCGGCAAATTCGTGTTGATTTAGATTGGCAACAGCTTGGCCTCAAAGATCAGAATGATTTTCTTGCCTTGGCACGGGATGCAGAACAATTCTTCAGCATGCGCCAACGCGTCCTGACAGGTTACAAGTTAGGGGCTACAATGCCCAATTTTGACACTATCTACGGGCAACTTGGTTTCGCTACCCCGGATGCAGCGTGGAGGTGGTATGGTGGGTATACCAATTATATCCTTGGCCTGGAATCCTCTTTCCCCGGAAACGAGCGGGGTGATTTGATATTCTATCCGCGTACTGTGCGTGATGAGATAATCAAGAGATCCCTGCAACAGAGTGGTGATGTCCCTTTCTCCGCAACTGTAACATGCAACTACGGATACGCTTATAGTAATGAAAAAAAGAAATGCGTGCCGAATCCGCGGTTGCCGGATGCAGCGAACATCTCTCCGAGATAATAATCTCGCACTATCAAGATAAAAAAAACGGCGACCGCCTTTTAAGGGCTGGTCGCCGTTTTAATTCATCAGCCCGACAAGCTTAGTGCTTGGGGGTGTTGTCTTGCTGTTGCTTGGCTTTCGGATGGTTGGCCGGATAGTTAATCGGCAGGCCTTCAACGTAGTTGATAAATCCGGTAAAGGGGCCGTCAAAACGAGCCCTGTCAACGGCACCGGCAACGGCATTATAAACGGTGGTCAGTATGTTTTTCGTGTTCTTCATGGTGATCTCCTTCAGGGGTTAATCGTTGTAACTTTATGTGTTATACATATCGTTGTAACAATCTGTCAACACCTATTTTGACTATTCTGGTATTAAATGCAGGGGTTCAAGCTGATGGCCTATAAATATAATATATTATTATCAATACCTTATAAGTGTTTTTACATATTTATTTGACATATAACAAGAACTCGATTAGTATTTATTCTGTTATTTTATAGAATCGCCCAAAGAATCTGAAAAAAGGAGAGACCATGACCGAATACACACAATTAGACGATTACACCCTGCTGGCCACCCAAAACCTGCCGACCGGCGGCACGCTCAGCCGCTATTTCAACTTCGCCGCCGGGCAGATCGTGACCCTTTTCACCCAGCGGTCGGAGATGAAGGATAGCGCTGAAAAAAGCACCTACTCTTCCGAAGGCGGCGTTGCCGTTTCCGTTGCCGTTTCCACCGCTCTCACCTCGCAGATGCAGATCCAGAATTTCAGCAGCCTGGATTCTACGGTGGAGCTCGAGCAGATGCACGCCATCCTGAAACAAAAAGGCGGCAACCCTCCCCCGCTCGATGAAAAACTGACCGGCAAAATCGACAAGCCTTCTAAAAACCACCTGGGATAAAATCCGTGGGATTCTCCATCGGCCCCATCAGGATTGAAGACCCGGTTTTCCTCGCGCCGATGTCCGGCGTGACGGATTTGCCGTTCCGCCGCCTCGTCAAGCGCTACGGCGCGGGGCTGGTGTTTTCGGAGATGATCGCCAGCCGCTCGATGATCGAGGAATGGCGCAGCCCTTCAAAAATAAAACCCGACTACGCCGAAGAATTCCCGATGGCGGTGCAGCTCGCCGGCTGCGAGCCCGAGATCATGGCCGAGGCGGCGCGCATCAACGTCGGGCGCGGCGCGGCGATCATCGACATCAATTTCGGCTGCCCGGTCAAGAAAATCGTCAACACCTACGGCGGCTCCGCCCTGATGAAGGACGAACGGCTCGCCGCAAAAATCATGGCAGAGACTGTCAAAGCTGTCGGCGTTCCGGTCACTGTCAAGATGCGCCTCGGTTGGGATGAGGCCAGCCTCAACGCGGCGCGGCTGGCCAAAATCGCCGAGGAAGTCGGCATCCAAATGATTACCGTCCACGGCCGCACCCGCAACCAGCTGTTCAGCGGCAGCGCCGATTGGGAGGCGGTCCGCGCCGTCAGGCAAGCCGTGCAGATTCCTGTCGTCGTGAATGGCGACATCCTAACGCCCGAGGATGCCGCACGGGCGCTGAGCATCTCCGGCGCCGACGGCGTGATGATCGGCCGCGGCTGCTACGGCAAGCCCTGGCTTTTACGCCAGACCATCGACTTTCTCCGCAGCGGCATCATCAGCGCAACGCCGCCATTGGCGGAAATATCATCTCTCATCCGGGAACACTATGACGCGATGCTGGCGCACTACGGCAGCGGCGAGCGGCAGGGCGTCGCCATCGCGCGCAAGCATATTTCCTGGTATTGCCAAGACCTGCCGGGGTCGGCGGAATTCCGCGCCGAGGTCAACAGAATCGGCGACCCCGAAATCGTCAAAGAAAAGCTGCGCGGCTATTTCTCTAATATCACCTCCCGCGCTGCTTAAGTTATGTATTCGGCGGCGCACGCATTGAATCAATTCTATTTTTTCACCGCCGTTTTCAGAAACGACGGATGATTCTGAATAGCAAAAATTTATTTTAAAAACGGGATAGACACACCCCGTTTTGCCTATATTCTTACACACGGGCCTCAACAGCCTTTTTTACTTCACCGTCGTTTCAACATTCAGGGAGAAAAAAATATGAAGACCATTACCAGCCAGGAAATCAAAAAATACATCGACAACGGCGTTAAAGTCGCCTTCGTCGAAGCCATGCAGGAAAAATATTTCACCGAAGGCCACCTGCCGGGCGCCTTCTCGATCGCTCCGGAAAAAATCAAGGAACTCGCTCCCAAGTTCCTGCAGGACAAGAACCAGACCATCGTCACCTACTGCGCAAACACCAACTGCCAGAACTCCAAGACGGCGGCGGAAGCCCTCTTCGGCCTCGGCTACAAGAACGTGGTTGTGTATGCCGGCGGCAAGGAAGACTGGAAAAAATCCGGCTTCAAGTTTGAAGGCAACGTCAGCAACGGCGATGTCAAGACCGGCGCCTGCGGCACGAAAAAATCCGGCGGCAGCTGCAGCTAATCGACAATAACTTCCCGAAAAAGGGGCCGGGCGCAAGTCCGGCTCTTTTTTTATGCGCTCACATCACATCTTCATTTTCGACGGCGTCGTCTTGTTCGCCTGGGGCGTCACCGGCGCCACAGACGACCCTTTCTGGAGCGTCGTCAGCCCCTTCTGGGCAGCGGCCAGCTTGACAGCCTCTTGGGCGGCGGTGCTGCCGACTTCCCCGGCGCCCAGGCCTAAGCTTTCGGCATTCATCACCATATTATCGTGCCGCTTCACGCTCTTCTTGTCGCCTTCGTCGGGCACGATGTCGCCGAGGTCATAGGTGCCGACCTTCCCCCCCGGAAAGACGCAGAGGTTGGCGGGGTTGTGGTCGAGGCTGATGTATCCCTGCGGCAGGTCCTTGTAGAATTGCTTATAGGCCTCATTCGTGAAATTGGAAACGTCCGCCTCGGCAAGCTGGCCGGTGCTGACCAGGTATTTCGCGACCTGCCCCAGCGACACCACTTCCGGCAGCACGTCGATGCGCGCGCCGCTGGCCAGCCGCTCTCCCGTCACGTCATCCTTCTTGGGCGTCGGCGTGAGCGGGTCGGCCACGATCTCTCCCGCCGCATTGACGAATGTGCTGTCATAGGGCTGCAGGACGATCGGCGTATTGACGGCTTTCCCCTCCCTTTGGGAATCGGTGATGCGCACGACGCAGCCATTGGGATAGTCCGGGCCATAGCCCCGCAGCACGGTCGCGCCCGCCCCCTCGGTGGACAGCATCTCCAGCGAGGTGATGCCCATCTGCTGCAGCGAGGCATTGATACCCTCGGCCAGCGGCGAGAGCTTTTTGGCTTTTTCAGGGGTGCTGCTGTCCTGGCTCTCTTCCATCATGGCCAGCACCTGGCTGAAGTCGGCGAATTTCTCCGGCATCACACCGGCGAACTTCGACTCCTCCACTCCCTTTTTCTGCGGAAAACCGTTCTGCTGATAACAGCCGGCGGCAGCTTCGGCGAGCAGTTCCTGCACTTTATTGATGTCAAAGCTCACACCCGCACCTGTCCCTGTTTAAAAAAACGGTTATTTACAGATTACAGGAGATTGGTTAAATTTTTGTGAATATCCGGGGCAGCGGGGGTATTTATCTGCTCCTGTCCTAACTATACGGCCACTCAATCCCCATCCATAAACTTCTTTAAGGGGCCTTCAACAAAGTGATTAGGTTTCCATCCCTTAAGAACCTTATCTAATAAAAGAGCATCCGCAGCGCCCGCCGTAAAGCCAATAAGTGGATGTGCCAGTGACCCAATTAACGAGAAAATAGAAAATCGGATAATTTTTTCTGGCAGCCTATCCACCCAAGTTTCGGCCGTGGCGGCCTTATAATACTCAGTGACTAACTTTTCATCAGGACCGATCTTCTCAAGATGACCCTTAAACTTCTTAGCCTGATCTAATAATTGGCGAAAATCTGAGAAGGTTTTTTCGCCCTTATTGAGTGTGTTACGGATCGAATTGCCCTTTAGAATTAGGTCCTGAAACGATTTTATTTCGTTTGCATTTCGGTCACGCTTTATTAACAAATAGTCGAATTGACTCTCCAGTAACGAATCAACCTCTGGCGAGGTCACAAGCTCTGATAGATAATGTGCCGATAAGAACATCTCTCCTCGAGCAGAAAGAAGTCTCGAGAGAATAAAAGCATTATTAATACTAGCAACGCTTGGGGGGATACTTCGGTGGAATTCTTTATTTGCAAGCGCATAATCAATGTTATGCATTGCAACAATGCCGTTATCAGTTTTTACAACACGGAATTGGAGATCAATTGATTGTGAGTAGTTAGGAACATATAGATCTAATAAAGCTTTTGCTGCTGACTTGGCATAGCGCTCATTATCCAGGTCATCATAAGCGACACCAGTTACTCCCTTTTTGTGGCGGCACATCTGGTTAATTTTAAGAACAGGAGCTTTCTCTACAATCTTTTTTAAAACTCTCTTCGCTTGTACCTTGTCGGGAACGGCCTTCTCAATTAGCTCTTGAAGTATTTCTTCACGCGACATGTTCCCTTTGGAGATATGCCCAGAAACCTCAAATGCAATAAAGTTATGCGTCTCTATGCCACTTCTTCCTGTATTGGTACTGACCCCCAATGAATCTTCTAAAACGCTGACTGAAATGTGTCCATCATCCATAAGCCCAATAAAATCATCAGGGCCTATACCCTTCAGTAAGGAAACGAGCTGTCCCCTATCTGCCGCAATGATCACCTGCTGATAAAAAAGTAAAGTTTCAGCCAGAAGCCCAACATCAGCAGCCCGTGACAAGCTATCAACAGGGCGAAATAAAATAGACTCAAACATTCAGAAACTCCTATATTGGGCAAACACAAGTCGAGAATCACAACTTGGCTATCCGAATAATTTGGCTCAGCACGGGTTGTTCTTAAGTGACCCACTGATGGGTTGTCAGTGGGTCGAATTGCTTTAAATTGTTGGAATACAATGACTAACCACTAAAGCGTACTACAAAAATCGAGTGTTTTAATAGTACACTTGAGATTCTATAGTACAGTTGCACATTTCAAAATGTACTAAGCCCTCGAAAAAATGGTGGTCCCTGTTGGATTTGAACCAACGACCTACTGATTAAGAGTCAGCTGCTCTACCAACTGAGCTAAGGAACCACAGCGAAGTGAGGGGGAGATTACGGTATTTGCCGGGTCGCTGTCAAGGGGGACATATCCCCTTGTTTCCCTTCACAAATAAAAAAGCCTGGCGCAGATAGCGCCAGGCTTGATTACGTCGGCAACCTAAGAGTTAGGCCGCCTTCAGATTCGTGGCAGAGTTCTTGCCGCGTTCGGAAGTGATGTCAAAAGTAACCTTTTGACCTTCGTTCAGGCCGCGCATGCCAGCACCTTCAACGGCGCTGATGTGAACAAACACATCTGCATCGCCGCTATCGGGCTGGATGAAACCGAAACCTTTTTGAGCGTTGAACCATTTAACTGTACCTTGAGCCATCTTGGCCTCCTTTAAGAAACGCACTCTCGTGCATGAAGCCCGCACACCATTGCGCGAACTTTATCCGAAAATAGCGATGTCTTGGGGGAAAGCCGCGTAACGGCGAACAAACAAGTCAGAACTTAAAAATCTCGAATATGACCAACGTAGGCCTTTGGCGCGGAATAGCAAGAACTATCTCATTTATATTTTTTTGACCCTGACATTGTTCATCTTTTTGTCCGTCGTGTGATCGCTTTGCGCGGAATCGTTTATAGCCTGAGCGTGATTCCATATAAATTGACATAGCCCAGGTTATATGTAATACTCCCTCTTCGTAAGGATATAAAGTCCTGCATCTTTCTTTGTCGCAAGTACCGTTTGAAGCCGTGGCAATGTGACCTGCAAAAATTTTGTTTCTTTGAAAGACCGCCGCTGACAACCCAGCCGGCGCACATGCTTTTTATCAGCTTTGATCAATAGTGGTCATCGCACCGCAGCATTATCTGCACCGCCGCCACTTGAAAGAACGTAACAATGAACAGTGAAACAAAACGCGGAAAAGCGCAGTTGCGCGACATGAGCGCGGCGCAGGGGATATACGACGTCGATTACATGGTGCATGTCAACACCCGGACAATTAAAAATATCGGCGTGCCGGTCGTCACGCAAAAAATGGTCACCGCCTACGTTCAATCCATCAACGGCTATGTCCTCAAAAACGGGAAATATGTCCTGGAGGAGAACGGCGAGTCCCTTTATCAGCTGGAAAAAGCCGGGACGACCTGGCGCGTTATTTCCTGAAACTCCCGTCAAAATTTACGGAGAGGGTGCGCCGGGAGAGGGCGGCGTGTTTTTTGCAGGAGGAGCGACCGGGGCATCCCCGGCCTTGTCGTTAAAGGTTTTACCCAGCTCCAGGCTGCCGGCCTTCGCGGCGGAACCTGAGTCTGGCGGCGGCGGAGAATTCCCCGCCGGTTTTTTCTTCCGCTGCGCCTGAAAATATTTGAGCCGGGCCATATAAAATTCCGGCGACGTCTTTTCAGCGATTTCGCCAAAAAACTTTTCGACGTAGGTGGAGGGCCTCCACCCGGTCGGCGGCTTTTGCTCCCGGGGCCGGGCGCGCATCTTGCTGTTAAACTGATAAGCGATGCCCTGCGCGATTTTTGTCGATTTCAGCGCCTGCCGCGCCGCGGCGAGAGCCGGGACGGCCATAAACTGCGTCGCCGCCAGCACGCCCGACAAAACGGGATGGAGCACGGTTTGCTTGATGATCCTGATAAAACGGGGCGCTTTATCGGTGAGCGCGGACTGCGCGATCTGGGCGTGCCATACTTTCGCCATGACTTCCACCCAGGTCAGCGCCGCCGACAGGCCGATGAAGGCGCAGACGCCGATGCCGGTGCCGATGATTTTATTGACCGTTTCATGGCCGAAGAGCGGCTTTCCGGAGCGGCGGCGGGGGTTTAAAAGCCACGCCGTGGCGCGATAGACGCTCAAGGCGCAGTAGTATTCGAAGAACTCACCCGCCTTCTTCGCGCCAGCGGTGAATTTTCCTTTTATGGTCCGCCAGCGCTGGCTGAATTTTGAGTCCGGGTTTTTATAAGCGCCGAACTTGAAACGCTGGGCGAGCGGGTTCCATGCCTTCATCGCCAAAGGCTTTACGGCGTTGGCGGGAATCGCGACCAGGATATTGAACAGCCAATCGGCGCCGCCCATGACCGCCTTGCCCGCGGCGGCAAGGCCATCAAAACAGTCATATCCGAACTTTGCAAAGAAAACCGCCGTGCGCTGCTGCCCGGGACTCAGGACATTGAAAGCGACCGCGTCTTTTTCAAACTGCGCTTGCTTCTCTTCAACTACGCCCGGAGCGTGCATGCTGAAACATCTTTCAATGAGACTTCAGAAGTCTCGATTATGTACGTATAAAGGGGACGGCACAAGCCCCTCAATCGGAAAGCATGGACAATGCCGCCTGACGGTGCCCCGGTTTCAATTTAAGAAACAGCGTGTGCGCCTTCTTGATGTCCTGCGCGGAACCGCTCTCGGCGGCCTTCTTCAGCGCGACGGTCGTCGGGTCATCCGCTCCGCAGATGAACGCCAGCGCCTTGGCCAGCTTCCCCATGGTCTCGCGGTCAATCTTTGTTTCGGCCATTATCGTGTTTTTCCTTTTCCCTTTTTTCTTCCAAAAGCTTCATCGCCGCCCTGAAACCGGTTTTCCCCGCCTGGATCCCCGCATCCAGCAGCATATCCTGCATCATACCCATGAGGACAATCTGCGCCAGGAAGAATCCCGCCAGCCCGCCCGTCATGACGCCCGCCAATGCGCATACGGCGCCGATCCAGGCATTATACCCGAAATGCACCGCCCCCCAGTACCCGCCGATACCCCCCAAAATAAAACCGAGCGCGGCTAAAGCGGCATATAAAATCCCCGCCTTGACGGCAAGGCGAAAGCCGATTTTGCCATAGTCAACAGCCTGCGCCGTGATCTTTTCTTTATCGAGCTTCATCCGTTTTCCCCCGATGAAGAGCGGGTGAGTTGCAGTTTTTGCTCTCTCCCCAGCGACTTGATCTCGGCTTCCCGTTTTAAAGCGCGTCCCCTGGTCGGGTGCAATTCGGTATAAAATATTTTGTAAGGCCCGCGCCCCCGCGTGTATTTGGCGCCGGTGCCCTGCGCATGTTTGGAGAGGCGGCTCTCCATGTCGTTCGTGATCCCGGTATAAAGGGTCTTGTCCGCGCACTCTAAAATGTAAACTGTCCAGGGCAACGCTTTTCTCCGCCAGCTTTCCCCACTATACCCGTTATCGCCGCTTTATTCCAGAAACTCTTCCCGGATCTGTTCCGGATTATTTTTATATGTTTGACGCCGGAGCCGTGCTTTAATGAGCGCAGGTCGTCAGAAACGATCCTTTGCTTAACCTTGTCATCAGGAGACAACTCACATGGCCAAATCACACGACGCCAAAAAATCCACAAAAAAAGCCCCCCTTAAAACCCCCGCAGAAAAACGGCAAGCCAAGCGCGATAAAAAGAATAAGTAAGCGCCGTCAGCGGCTTTTATTCGGTAATGCCCAAAGCCAGTTAAATACTGCGGTGGCAAGGATGCTGCCCCATACCTGCGCTATAACGAACCCCGGGACATCGTCCGGCCTGATGCCCGAGAACGAATCGGTCAGCGAACGGGCAATCGTCACCGCCGGATTTGCAAAAGACGTCGATGACGTGAACCAGTAACCGGCAGCGATAAACAAACCGACGGCATAAGGCACGGCTTCCGGGCGTGTGCGCAGGCAGCCTATGATCGTCGCCAGCAGGCCGAAGGAAGCCACAACCTCGCCCGTCCATACCCCCACGCCGGTGCGCACATGCGTCGATGCCTCAATCAGCGGCAGGCTAAACATGGCGTGTGCCAACAGAGTACCGGCGACAGCTCCCGTGACCTGCAAGGCCGCATAAGCCAGGCATTCGATCCACGGCAGTTGACGCCGCAAAGCAAAGGACAAGCTGACCACCGGGTTGAAATGCGCGCCGGAGACGGGGCCGAAAATAAGGATCAGCACCACCAATGCCGCGCCCGTCGCCAGTGTATTGCCGAGCAGCGCGAGGGCGGCGTTCCCGCCCGCAAGCTGGTCCCCCATGATGCCCGAGCCGACGACGACGGCAACCAGCAGCGCGGTGCCGAGAGCTTCCGCAAAGAGCCGCCGCGTCAGGTCAAATTTATGCGTGGTCATTGATTAAATCCTCCGTCAAATAGTATCCGGGATTTGCAAACGGTCGCGTGTCGTGGAAATGGCGTGCCCGGAGAGATTTGAACTCCCGACCTGATGCTTAGAAGGCACCTGCTCTATCCAGCTGAGCTACGGGCACGTATCCAGGGGGAATTATAGCTTATTTTTCTTCTGCGTCAGGGCGGTATTTGAAGTTGTCGATATAATTGCGCGGCGTGATCCGGCGGGCGCGCGGTTCGTCCACTTCATATTCCCAGCCCTCGCCCTCGGCGAAGGCGACCGCCGCGTCCTTGCTGGCGAAATTCATCCGCACCTGGTTCAGGGTGTCATTGGCGGAAGTCCAGCCCATCACCGGCTCGGGACGGCGCGGCGCTTCCAGTTCATATTCCAGAACCCATCTGGCCGAACTGGCGCGCCCGGATTGCGTGGCGCTTTTAGCGGGTTTGTAAATTTTGACTTTCATAGCTCGCGAACACCATTCTCTTTAATTTAAGTGGTCGGAGCGGAGGGATTTGAACCCCCGACATCCTGCTCCCAAAACAGGCGCGCTACCGGACTGCGCTACGCTCCGACTGTACTAAGTGTCTTAATTTATAGAGGATTTCAGGACTTAAAGCAAGGCTGCTTTTATACATAATTATCCCGGTTGTTTCCCTGTGGGTATTCAATGAGTTAGGGTTGGGAACCCTTGAAATAGGGGTGGATAACCCGATCCCCCGCCCGGATTCCCAATTCCCGGGCCCGGCCGCCATTGATTTCCAGCACGGCGGCCACCGGCACTCCTGAGCTGAGCGGCTCCAGGGATTTCGGCACGGCATTTTCATGGATCGTCTTGATCTCGCCGTCGGCGGCGATAAACAGCATATCCAGCGGGATGAGGGTGTTCTTCATCCAGAAGCTGGTCTTTGCCGTCCGGCCCATCTCGAAGAGCATGCCGTGATCCGGCGCCATCTGCTCGCGGAACATCAGCCCGATTTCCTCTTCTGCCGGCGTACTGGCGATTTCGACCTCGAAGCTATGCCGGCCGCCGAGCTTGCCCTCAATGACCAGCGTTTCAAGGCGGGCCCCTTTTTGCGCAACGCTCGAAAAATAAAAACCCGCCACCAGCACGATGGCCGCCGCGATCAGAAACAACATGAAGGATTTGTGCAGATTCATGGGACCTCCGGTAAAGCTTGCGACAATTTCCCGCCGATGCGCAACGGCTCGATCCGCGTGCACAGCCCCGTCCTGGGGTCGATGTCCGCCATCGTGCCGCAGAGGGTGACCGGCCCTTCCGCCGGGCGCAGCTTTTCGCCCGGAACCTTGCGCACAAAGCGGTTCACCGCCATCATCGTGTCCATGCCGATCACGCTGTCATAGCTGCCGCACATGCCGGCATCAGTCTGAAAGCCGGTGCCCTGCGGCAGGATCTGCGCGTCCGCCGTCGGCACATGGGTGTGCGTGCCGACCACCAGCGAAGAACGCCCGTCGCAATAATAACCAATCGCCTGCTTTTCGCTGGAAGCCTCGCCGTGCACGTCGATGATAATGGCATTGACATCCTTGCCGAGCTTGTATGCCTTGCACAGCTTGTCCATCGCCGCAAAGGGGTCGTCCAGCGCGTCCATGAACAGCCGGCACATCACGTTGGTCACCAGGATTTTATGCCCCTGCGCGGTCTGGATGATGTAGGCGCCCTTGCCGGGCGCCGTTTCAGGGTAATTGATGGGCCGCAGCAGCTTCGGGTCGCTGCCGATGTAGGGGATGATCTCGCGCTGATCCCAGATGTGGTTGCCGGTGGTGATGCAATCGACCCCCGCTTTATAAAGATCGTTGCAGATCTGCGCGGTGATGCCGAAGCCGCTCGCCGCGTTCTCGGCATTCACGATCACCGCGTCCAGCTTGTAATTTTTGCGCAGGTCGGGGAGCCGCGCGATGATCTCATCCCGCGGATTGCGCCCCACCACATCGCCCAGAAAAAGAACTTTCATTTATAAATATTCCCGTCGGTCACGATCATGTCCATCCTGATGTCGCCTTCCTCCACCGGCAGCCCGGCGCACAGTTGCATTTCATAGCCCAAGCCAATGGCCAGCAGGGGCCTGTTTTCCTTCAGCCGCGCAATCGTCGCGTCATAAAAACCGCCGCCATAGCCCAGCCGGTGACAATTTGCATCAAAAGCGGCCAGCGGCACAAGGACAATATCAGGAACCACCGCCGGTGCGGCCGCCGGCTCCATGATGCTGTACTTGCCGGCCGTCATGGGCGTGGCCTCGTCCCAGAGGTGAAACTCCAGCGGCAGCGTCGCCCCCGCCACATGCGGCAGGGCGCAGGAACAGCCGCGCCGCAATAACTCGCGCAGGATCGGCATATCGTCCAGCTCGTTGCGGATCGGCCAATAGCCGGCGACCACCGCGCCGGCCGGCACCGGCACGTTCTTAAAAAAAAGCTCGCAGACTTTGGCGGCAGACTCTTTGCGCGCCGCGGGGGGAATCAGCGCCCGCCGCTCCAAGAACATCTGGCGCAAAACTGATTTTGAGGGGGGCTGGCCGGTCACGCAGTTCTCCGGAAAAAAAAAGTGGAAGGCGCCACCTGAGCCGTGGACGGGGATTATCCGCTAGGCCCTGTAAAACAGGTGGGCACCATGTAATCAGACCACGGCCTGATCAGCGACAGCACCCAATCTAACGATCATCGGCCTCTGGGACAGTGCTGTCTCACGCACTCCGCAGCAACCTTCCGGAAATCAATCTAGGCTATTATTGAAATTTAAGCAACCTAAACTATCAGGAGGCCTGCTGGATGCGGGTGGCGATGCCGTCGATGCGCTCAGCCAGGTGGTCGAGGATCCGTGCCACGGCCAGTTCGTCCTCCTTGCCGAAGGAGGCCTTCTGCGGCGCCGAAGCGGCCCCGCGCGCGGGTTTCGGGGTGGTTGCGGCCTCGCGGGTGTCAAACAACTCGTCCGCCAGCACGATGGCCGTCAGCACCATCAGGTGCGCGTCGTTATAGGCGGCGCCGGAGCGGGAAATCTGCTGCAGCTTCTGGTCGATGAAGGCGGCAAGGTCAACGACTCGGCCTTCCTGGCCGCTGTCGCAGGAAATATCATAGGTGCGACCATTGATGTAAATTTTCACTTCAGCCACAGCATTACTCCTCGGTTAAAAGCATTTCGAGACGGTTGATGGTCTGGTCGAGTTTCGCCGCGATTTTGCGGTTGACCTCGCGTTCGTTATTCGCGCCCAGGTCGAGCTTCGGCTCTTCTTTAAGTTGTTTCTTGGGGGGAGTGAAGCGTTTTTCGACGGCTGTTTCGAGCCGCTGCAGCGCTTTATCCAGGTTTTCAAAGGCGGGCTTTAATGAAGAATTCATGAAAAATCCTTGTTTATTTTGGTGGGCTATTTTGACGATAGAATGAGCATAAAATCCCTGAAGGCTTTCGTCAATATAAACCCCTACTCCCATGAATCTTTTCAGCAAATCCGCCGTTAACGGCTTTTTAATGATATGTCAATACAATGGCGTTATGAAAGAAGTGGATTTAAAAACGCTGCTTCCTGCTGTGGAAGATATTGCGCGCCAGGCAGGCGCCGAGATCATGAAGCATTACGCCGGCACCGGCATCTATACCAAGGCCGATGGCAGCATGGTCACGGATGCCGACCATGCGGCCGAAAACCTCATCCTGCCTGCGCTGAAAGCGCTGACGCCGCAGATCCCGATTGTTTCCGAGGAGCGCGTCGCCGCCGGCGAAGTGCCGGATATCAGCGGCGGCACCTTCTGGACGGTCGATCCGCTGGACGGCACGAGTGAATTCATCAACAAAACCGGGGGCTTTGTGGTGGCGATTGCGCTGATCGTCGATAACCAGGCCGTCATGGGCATCATTTACCACCCGACGCAGGGCCTGATGTACTCCGGCATGGGTCCCGGCACGGCCACCAAAACCGGCAGCGACGGCATCCGCACGCCCCTCACGGCGAATGAAACGGCCACCGAGCAGATGCGCGTCCTGGTCAAGTCCAACGCCAATATCGACGGCATCAGGGGCTACCTGACCAAACAGTTCGACAGGGCCGCCCACATCGACACCAAAGGCGGCGCCGTACTGACCAATTATGTGGCTGAAAATATGGCCGATATGGCCGTCGTCTATCCCTTGCGGCGCCAGGGGCGGACCTATTGGTGGGATGTCGCCCCTGGCCACGCCATCGTCGAATCAGCCGGCGGGAAAGTGGAAACGCTGGAAGGCCAGCCGCTGCGCTATGATGCCGCCGACCTGCAGGTGCCGCCGCACGTGATTATCTCGCCGCGTCAGGCGCAGCCCGGCGCACAGAACAAGCCTCCGAAGATTTCTTGAAATTAAACCGGCTTGAACAGCTTGGCCAGGTTTTGCGCCTTGTTGACGGCGAAAAGGTCGCTCATGGCCTGGGTGCGCCCGTCTTGCGGGACAAGGGCGGACACGTCGCCTTCCTTCATCACCCGCAGGGAAATAGCGGCGTAAAAATCGACTAATTGGACAAGCAAGGCCGCGCGCGGCGCCTGAACCGCGTCATCATTTCCGCCCTTATCATGGGGAATATTTTCGAACAGGATCTCCGCGATTTTTTTCATCTCGCCGAGTTCCTGCTGTGTGGCGGCCTTGCGGAAGGCATCGACCAGGCCGGGATTGGCTTTTACTTTTCTTTCCACGGCTGCCTGGAATTCGCTGGCCAGATAGGCGATGGTGAAAATATCCGGTTTCTTCGGCGTCATCTCATTGCCCCTTCGGCGGTTGCTTGGGCTGGATCTTGAAGCCGCCTTTTTTCTGCTTCAGCGTCGCCTGCTTGGCATTGACTTCCGCCTGGGCGAAATCCACCTGATGGCGCTGCGACACGCTGACCTGCGCCCACAGGGTTTTCATCTCGGAAACGCGGCCCGCCCAGAGATCCGGCGCGAAAGCCAGCGTCAGCTGGTTTTTTTCCGCCAGGATGCTCAGCAGCGTATTGCCGTGGCGGTCCTTGGAGAGGAAATCGCCCAGCGTGACAAGGTCGCCGCCCTGCTTGGAAATCGCGAGCACTTTGTCGAAATGGCCGAACTTCACGGCGCACATCAGGCAGGAATTCTCCATCTGGCCCGTGGGCGCGCGCAAATCGGCGATCGTCAGTTTCTCTCCCCGCTGGGAGAGCGCCGCCTGCACGGAATCAAATTTGTCCCATACCGCCTTGAGCCCCAGCGGCAGCACGGCCTTTTCCGCCGGAGTGGCTTCATTGAGGGGTTTCAGCAGGTCGGCCTTGCCCGTCACGGTCAGCGCCTGAAAGCGCGACGCATAGGTCAGGCTTTCCGCTTCGGCATAGGCGTTGTCGAAATCGCGCGTCGTCATGGAGGCGGTTTTCCAGCCGTCGAGGACATGCGACCACAGGGTCAGCATGTCCGGCAGGCGATCGACCCAATGGGCGGCCGTGAAAACCTTGGCGAGCGCCCCGTGCTCTGCGGCGCGCGCGAGGATATTCTTGGCATAGGAAACCTGCTTGATGAAGTCCACGATCTCAAAACGCTCGCCATGGTCCTTGAGGGTCTTGACCACCGCGTCATATTTGCCCCACGCCGAGCTGCCGTCGAAAACGGTGTCGCCGGAACCGTCCATCATCAGGACGTATTCCTTGCGCAGATAATCGCCGGCCAGCGCCAGCTTGGCCGTAAACTCGTCGAATTCGCCGCGCCACGAGAAGGCCTGGCGGACGTCGTAGGGCGTCAGGCGCGCCTTGGCCAGGCTGTCCTCGGGGGTGGTCTTGCCTTCCGCCGCGAACAGCTTGCGTTTCAGGCTGGCGGGAGTCAGGCCCTGGGACTTGAAAATATCCTTGCGGTTGGGCACCGGCACCTTGTACCACAGGCGCTCCATCTCCTCGTAACGGCCCTGCCAGACTTCAAAAGTGAACACGTTGCCGAGGCCCTTGCATTCCACGGCGCTGTCGAGAAGCGTCTTGTTCGGGTCTTTGCCCAGCGGCTTCATGAAGTCGTCATAGCTGAAGGTGTCGCCGTTGGCC
The DNA here is from genome assembly GCA_021413445.1 of Alphaproteobacteria bacterium. Taxonomy (GTDB): domain Bacteria; phylum Pseudomonadota; class Alphaproteobacteria; order Micavibrionales; family UBA2020; genus PALSA-926. The sequence continues at coordinate 60,382 of JAIOQI010000043.1, forward strand.
TGCACGATCTTGGCGATCTTCTCAAAGTTTTTCCAGGCGCCTTCGCTGTCGATGATGAACTTGCCCTCGTCGTCCGGCGCCAGGAAATCCGCCTTGGTCAGCGTTTGCAGCTGCTGCGACATCGCTTCCATCGTCTTCGCCAGGTTGTCGCCGGAAAAGGCGCGCTGGCGGTACTTCTCGGCTTCCGGGTGCTCGCAGAGGGAGGCGATGATCGCCTGTTTGATGTACTTGCCGCTGCTCATGATGATTTCTTTACCTCTTTAAAAAGCGTCTTGGTGATCGCATTTCTCTGGCACAGCTTTTCAATATCGCCCTCGGTCATCGCGGCGTCAAGCGGGATGAAAATGACCTTGTTTTCCGGATTGCGCAGGGCGGCTTCCAGCGTCAGCAGGGTATCGGCCACGGCCACCCCCTTGTCTTTGGAGATGATGGCGCTTTCCCACCCCTGCTCGACCGTGAACAGCCGGCTGCCGTGGGGCAAAAATTTGCACCCACGCTCCATCGCGTTCTGGTGCGCGACTTCCACGGCAACCTTGTTCATGAGCTCAGATGACATGACGCCCCCTTTTCAACCGGGATGACCCCCGGCAAGAACTCCTTACATGGCCTTCTTGCTGGCCTTGATGAGATACTTGCCGTACATCATATCAATATTGCCATCGACCAGCAACTCCGCCAGTTGGGGGTTTTTGCCCTTCAGGTGCTCCGCATCGACGTCGTTCCGGTACTTGAAGGCTTCCGCCAGGCGGCCCCTCACCGATTCCGGCATGTTGCGCGTCAGGTCGTTCAGCGCCGCCTCGACCTTGCCGATCGCGTTCGGGTCGTTGCGATCGACATGGGTGATGCCCGCTTCACGGAAGGCGGCCAGCAGCTTGGACGGCACTTTCTCGCCCACGATCAGGGTTTTGCCGCGCGCTTCGTTGCGGACGATATGGATCGAAACGTCGCAGGGCGCGCCGCTGGCATCGTTGAACAGCACGCGCAGCGTGGTGGTCGCCAGCTTCTGGGCCGAACGGTTCTCAGCGATGTGCAGGGCTTCGTCAAGATCAGCAGTAGCACCCTTGGCCCCGGCATCCGGCGTGTTCTGGTTGGCCGGAGCGGTGTTCTGGTCTTCCGTCAGCGGGCGGATGTTGGCGTCCCAGATCGCGGCGATATTCTTGCCGCTGATCGTCGGCAACGCCAGCGACGCCATGAAATCATCATGATGCACCAGGTCGTCGTAGCTGAGGTCCAGCTCCTTCTTCGCCAGGGTATAGGCCGCCACGTCCTCGATCTTCGCACCCGTCAGAGGCGACGCCCCCAGGGTTTCGTGGTCGCGGTTGACGATGAAGAGTTCCTTGGTCTCGGCGGTATTTTTCTGGCCGACTTTTTCCAGGGCATCATGCACCTTTTTCATGGTGACGATCTGGTCGTCTTCCGCCGTGATCTCGGGGGAGATCTGGCGGATATAGTCGCAGAACACCTTGCGGGCGAGCTGCGCCTGCTTGCCAAGATCGCGGTCGGCGAAAGAGCTGATGTTCAGCGCCTCCTCGACCGATTTCTGGCCGCTGTGCGCGCCTTCCAGCAGGTGCACGTCGTGCAGGCCGAACTCGTCCATCGCCTTGCTCAGCTTGGCGTAGAGCTTTTCCTTGCCGATGGCGGCGGATTTCTCATAGACCATGCGCTCCAGGAACTCAACCAGGCGGGTGCCGAAGAAGAGCGCCGGATTTTCGTCATCCTGCTCGCTCAGCACCGGCTGCTTCATGAAATCCTTGAAGTTGATGAACGCCGGCGCCTCGGCCGGCTCCATGCGCGGGCGGATGGCGGCAGCCTCTTCGAGGTGCTGCTTGATCTTGCGGAAATCGACGCCTTCTTTCTTGGAATACTCTTCGTCCACTTCCTCGACCAGGTCGGCATGGCCCTGCATAATCTTTTCGGCATCGGTCAGGGTCGCCCACTTGTCGTAGAACTGGGCGAGCTTCTCGGACGCGCTCACCACGTTCTTCCAGTTCATCAGCAACGCTTCCTGTAGCGCCGGAATAGCGACGCCTTCGATCTGGGCTTTTTCCTTGCGGAGCGCCATCAGCCACGCGCCGAAGGCATCCGGGTCCTTGTTGGCCTGGTCCTTGAACACGGTGTAGAGCGTCGATACCGGCAAACCCACCATCATCTGGCAGATGCGGTGCTGCCAGTCGATCACATCCGGATCGGGCAGGGTTTGCGGCGAAAGGCGGGAATAAACCGACTTGTTCAGGCTGCGGGTGGTGACGCCGTCTTCGGTCTTGTTGCCGGTCAGGGTGACGAAGAAGCCGATGCCCATGTCTTCGCGCTTGAAGGTGAAGGAGCTGGGGCCCGACGTCGTGTCCTTGTTCTTGAGCGGGTTTTCAACGGTGCACTGGTCGATTTCGCCGTTGAGGAACTGCCAGACGGTCTGCAACGCGTTGTCGGAGCCTTCGCGCGACTTGTTGTACTCGTCGAGCACGCCTTCGCGGTTCTCCTTGAACCAGCGGATCAGCGGGCCGTACTGGGAATTCATGCCCAGCGCGTTGCCGCCGGCATTGTCGAGGCCTTCGATATGGCTGACTTCCTTCATGATCTTGTAGGCCGCATCGACTTCCTCGGGCTTGGCCTTACCCTTGAAGTAATTCCAGTCGATGGACTTCACTTCATCTTTTTCAATGGAGACGCCCGGCAGGGATTTCAGTTTCGCCAGGGACAGGGCCTGCAGCGTGCCGGCTTTCAGGCGCTTGTCGATCGCGGAGGGCAGAGCGTCGCCGGAGCCGAAATCGAGGACCATTTCGAACAGCAGTTCGTTCATGTTCTTGCCGCCGCAGTCGAATACTTCGACCGACTTCTTGCTGCGCAGCCGGCCTTGCAGGGCGCCCATGAAGGACTTGCCGTGGCCGGGGTTGCCGATCAGCATCTGGGTGCGGTTTTTGCTTTCCGGCTTGCGTCTTTCCAGGCCGTCAAAGAACAGCTGCAGCATCGAAGGCACAGGCATGTCGCAATAAGCCAGCGCCATAACCTCCTGATAGGAGCGTTCGGTATAAATTTTCATCGGACGGGCGTCGCTGGCGATGACGGACAGGACCTGCTCCAGCTCCGAGTTGCCCTTGTACTCGACGCGCTGCGAGCCCCACATCGGGAAAGGGCGGTCGGCGGTGCCGAGCGGCTTTTCCAGCTGCGCCAGAATCTCAGGGGTCAAATCCTTGATTTTGGTGGCGAGGAGGTCTGTAGCGGGGAGGTTTTTTGCGTCTTTTTTCATCGTTTTTTATCCATCTTGTTATGAGCTTTTTTCATGGCCCGACGTTTCTGGGTATTTGGAACGGCGATAAAACTACCGCATTTCCTGATTTTATCGAGCAGCAGCCCGACGATCGCCATTGGCACTTTGTTCGGATCGCTCCCGAGAACGACGCCCATTTCCTGGGACGGTTTCCGCGACTTCATGCTGTTGGCCATTTTTTCCATCGGCGTGCCCCGGTTCGCGGTGATGATCGCGACATCGAACGTCACCTTGTCGGAGTACTCGAACATGGTATGCATCTTTTCCTTGGCTTCGGAGACATCGAACATGTCGCCGTCGGAAATGATCAGTACGTGCGTGAACCCGCTGAGGGTCCCGCTCTTGCCCCGCTGTTCGCCGATGGTCTCGGCGGTCTTAACGACAGCAGGCGCAAAATCCGTTCCGGAATTGAGGCCGCCGCGCATTTTCTCCATGGCCTTGCCGACCGTGATGCGGTCGTCGCCGGGCTTAATCAGGATCGGCGGGTCGGAATCACCCCACATGCCGACATAGACGTTCATCTTCATGTCCTTGCCGGCCGCGGCCTCATAAAGGATGGCGGCGGACTGCAGGGCGCTTTGCAGCGGCGACGGCCCGCTGCCCATGGCCGAGCCCATGCTGCCCGAACCGTCGATCAGGATGACAATGTCGATCTCGGTCGGGACCATCTTGTTTTCATCTTTGTTGAAGCGCTTGAGGTCGTTTTCCTCGACGCCGCCCGCCAGCTTCTTGATCGTCAGGTTGCGGTGGGCTTCCATGTTGAAACGGTCCTTGACCTCGCCGTTTTCCGGCAGGATGTCCAGCGATTTCGACTGGACGACCTTACGCTGCAGCTGGCGCTTCTGGATTTCCTTGAAAACCTTGCGCACCTGCTGGATCGGCTCGCTCAACTCGGCGATCCGCCGCGGGTAATCCTTCCAGTCCTGCTTGGCGAGATCCGCCAGGGAACGGCCGTCGCCATGGCCGGCGCCCTTGCCTTTACCCTTGCCCTTGCCGTTCTTCTTGCCTTTTTTCTTTCCGTCCGCGTCTTCGCCGTCGGCATCCTCGCCATCGGCATCGGCGTCATCGCCGTCTTCATCGGCGTCTTCGGCTTCTTTTTCCAGCTCTTCCATGGTTTTGGCGTCTTCGTCGGCATCGGCATCGTCGCCATCAGCGTCCTTGCCTTCGCCGTCGGCATCCTTGCCGTCCGCGCCGGGATCGGTTTCATCGGCGGGCACTTCGGAAGCGTTTTTCGACTTCGGCATATCGCCGGCGCCCTCGACGGGAACCGTTTCCTCGCCGTCCGCGCCGAGCTTGCCTTCAGCGCCTTCGGCTTTTTCGCCGTCCTTGTCGCCGTCCTGTTTCTCGCCGTCTTCGGCTTTATCGCCTTTATCGCCCTTGTCTTTTTTGTCGCCTTTTTTGCCGTCTTTCTTGTCGCCCTTCTTGCTCTCGCCGTCTTTTTGCGGGTCGCCTTGCTGGTCGTCAGACGGCTCGCCGTCCTCGTCAATCTCGTCGGCATCCTGGGGATCGCCCTGCTGCTGGCCGCGCTGCGGCTTGCCTTTGCCCTTCCCTTTGCCTTTACCCTTGCCTTGACCTTGGCCCTGGCCGTCGGAAGGATCGCCCTCCTGGCCGTCATCACCGTCTTGTTCCTGGCCGTCGTCGCCGTCCTGATCCTGCTCGTCGCCTTTTTCCTGCTGCTTTTCCTTGGCTTCTTTCAGCTGCTGGTCGATCTGGTCATTGGCCTGGGTGAGGATTTTCTGGATCAGGTCCTCGGCATACAGCTTCCAGATTTCCTCGATGATCGCCTTGCGGTCCTGGTCGGCCCGCGCCACGCGGCCCATCAGGTTGTTCCAGCCGTACAGCCGCTCGTGCTGTTTCGGCTGCAAATTCTCCAGCCCCTTGGGGCCGCCGCACAGCTCGCGCAGGTGCTGGAAGTCGGCGTGAGAAACGCCGTCCTGGTCGTCCTTGGCGGCGTCCGGGCGGCCGGCCAGCGTCGCCGTCTTGCGCACCATGTTCGGATCGACGCCGACGCGGAACCAGCCGTCGTCGGTATTGTCGAACAGGCCGTTGTTCTGGAAGAAGTTCAACTGCACGGCGTTGCAAAGGTTCATATAGCGGCGCAGTTCCTCGGAGGCGTTCTTGTCCGCCGGCAGGCGCGTCAGGCCGATCGCGCGCTGCGTGACCGCCGTGTTGTTGAGCGACACGCTGTAATCCTGCAGCATCTGCAGGCCCATGTTGGCGACAAACCGGTTGGCGACGTTTTCTTCCGCCGCCATGAACATCATCCGGCGCAATTGCCATTCCGTGCTCAGCATCTGCAATTTCTTGTATTCTTCGGGCGTCAGCTTGGGGCCTTTTTTAGCAGCGGCCTTGTTCTCCTTCAGCATCAGCGGGCGCATCTCGCTGTAAAGATGCTGCATGCGCTTGGGGTAGCTGACCGACAGCAGCGCGTGGCCGATTTCGCGGTAAACGTCGGCGCGGGCGTGCTCGAAGCCGACGATCATCGTCTGCATCAGGTCAACGTCGATGATGTTCTTCTGGCGGTTGAAGCTGAAGCCGGTGCCCGGCTCGCCCCAGGAATACTTGGTGTCCTTGTCGCGCAGCGCTTCGCGGATATGGTGGGCGTGGGAGAGAAGCTCCTGATACGCGCCCTTGGTGCCGATCACCTGTTTCCACAGCTCCGTCTCGCTCAGGGAGACAGGCTCGGCGACGGGCTTTTTCCACGTCTTCTGCGCATCGGGATTCAGCTTGAGGTAGGCAAAAGCGGCGCCCCAGACCAGTTGTTTTTCCGGCGTGTCGAACTGCGGCGTCTTCGGCGCCAGGCCGTTCTCGACCGCTTCAACGGCGTTCAGCACTTCCTGCTTGAAATCCTGCGCGTTGCCGGGCAACGCGGCATAAAAAGCCTTTAAATCTTCCAGTGTGAAAGGCTGCGGGTTTTCGGCAGCCTGCGCAGCGCGAATCTTGCCGTTCAGGGAAAACCTGTGGCGCGTCAGGGGCTCGCGGAGAATACTCTCTATTTTCCTTCGGTCTTTATTGCTCATCGAAAGACTTTCATAAAAACTTGATTGAGACTCAAGAACGGCGCTTTTGAACGAGCGCCAGCGTAACATTTCTGAAGAATAGGTAAAAGGGTAAAAATGAAATACAACGTAAAATTATGGACAATTTTTCGGCTGTAAACTTCAGCATATAAACATGCTTTGTATTTTTATTTCTCAGTTTTTTAATTATGGATAGTTATACATTTCCAGAATTCCCATCAATTCTGCAACGCAAAAGCGCCTGCCGGGCCGAAGAGATAGTTTGTGAAAAATTACCGAAGGGGCGATCAGTCGCGCATATCGCGCTGCGTGCGTTCCTTGCGCTCGTGACGCTCCTGCGCCTCGAGACTTAAGGTGGCGATGGGGCGTGCTTCGAGGCGGGCGATGGAAATCGGCTCGCCGGTCTCTTCGCAATAGCCGTAGGTGCCTTCATCGATTTTTTCCAGCGCGCTGTTGATCTTGGAGATCAGCTTGCGTTCGCGGTCGCGGGTGCGCAGTTCCAGCGCATGGTCCGTTTCAGCGGAGGCGCGGTCGGCAATATCCGGCTTTTGCAGGTTTTCTTCCTGCAGTTCCTTGATGGTCTCGTTCGACTCGACCAGCAGCTCGGAGCGCCAGTGCAGCAGTTTCTGGCGGAAATATTCCACCATCACCGGATTCATAAACTTCTCTTTTTCCGAGGGTTTATAATCAGGCGGCAGAATGGTCGGTGATGTTTCCTGTCCTAAATTCATAGCTGCTTACCTAAGTTAATGTGCGAATGCGTGGATCATTGTAATGCCCGGAAAACAAATGCACAACCCAGTACATTATCCAAACAGCGCTAAAACTCCAGAGAAAAGGCGTTATTTTACCTAATGCGCAGCCGTTTCAGCCTCCGCCAAAAATCCGCTTTACTTCTTTTTGGCCCCCGTCTTCTCCAGGAGCCGTTCGACGTCCGCCTTGATGTCATTCAGCACCTGCATCTGCGCCTCGTGAATGCGGGACCTTTCATTTTTCGGATTCGTGTCATGCACGATGTTCAAGGCATCCACGATGATGCCAATAAAAAGATTCAGCACGGCGAAACTTGTAATAATAATGAACGCGGCAAAAAACAGCATGGCATTGGGAAAATGCACCATCGTCACGGCGGCGATGCCTGTGACCCAGTTATCCATCGTCATCAGCTGAAACAGGGTAGACATGGAATTTCCGATCGTGCCGTAAAGTTCGTACATTTTCGGATCATCAACAACCCCGAAAATCTGCGTGGTCATGACCGACGACACGTAAAATACCAGAAACAGGATGGACAACACCGACGCCATGCCGGGAATGGAGATCAACAAGGCGGACACGACTTTGCGCAGCGTCGGCACCGTGGAGATCAGGCGGAAGACCCGCAGTATCCGCAGGGTGCGGAGCATGGAGAACGGCCCCACGTGCGGAATCAATGAAATGCCGACGATGACGAAATCAAAAACATTCCAGCCGCTGCGGAAGAAGGGCCCGCGCAGGACATAGATGCGCAGCGCCAATTCAACGACGAAGATCCACAACACGGCGCGATCGATCGTGTGCATCAAGCCGGCATGGGACGCCATCAGGGCCCTGTCCGTTTCCAGTCCCAGGGTGACGGCGTTGAATAAAATCAGGGCTATGACCGCGTTGGTGAAGTATTTATTGTTAACAATCACGGCAAGTCTGGCGCGGCAATCGGTCATCATGGTCTCCAAAGAATCGAGCTGTATTTCATTCTGAGCGCGGATTTAAGGGCAGTATAGGGCTATCGCCCCAGTTTTGCGAGTTCGACCTGCGCCCGCAGGTCGATCTCATCGAGAATTTCGGCCAGCCCGGGATCGACCGCCTTTTCCCGGTGGGAGGCAATGATCTGCGCCAATTGCTGAAGGGTGCTTTGCGGCAGCTCGCCGGAGAGCAGGCCGGCCCTGATTTTATCCAGCTGATCCAGCAGGTCGGTGGCGCGTTTTTTGGCCTTTTTGGCCGCCTCCTCCGAGAGGGCGCTGTCCGCGCCCTGCAGCGCCAGCAGCGCATCCAGAACCCCCACCGACGCCGTGCGGGCCACCGGAACGGAACTATCCGCCCCTCCGGTTTCATCCAGCAGGGCGCCGAACGCGCCGTCGGCACCGTCCTTTTTTGCGCCGGTTTTAGAAGCGCCCTTGACGCCGGAGGGTTTGTGGGGACCTTCAACTTTCATACATACATATAAACATCATTAACGCGCCAAACAACCGGCAATATTTGCCCGATCTGCCCCAAATGGCCTGCCTTAACTTGCAGATCATATTTTAACATATTGATAAATATTGGCTTTTTTGTGGCACGGTTCTCGCATCTCTTATGGGGATACGTAACCCTGGAGACGGGAGTAACCATGAAAACGATTTTAAAGAAACTGCCGAAAGCCTTCCTGATGGCCGTTATCGCCACAGGCCTGGCCGCCGCCACTTTCATTGCCTCGGCGCAGGCCGACGGCACGGCGCGCATCAAGGATATTGTCGATATCGAAGGCGTCCGCGATAACATGCTGGTCGGCTACGGCCTCGTCGTCGGCCTGAACGGCACGGGCGACACGCTCAACGGCTCGCCCTTCACCGAACAAAGCATCATCGGCATGCTGGAGCGTCTGGGCGTCAACATCCGCGACGAATCCATGAAGACCAAGAATATCGCGGCGGTGATGGTCACCGCCACCCTGCCCCCTTTCACCAATCAGGGCTCCCGCATTGATGTCACCATATCGACCCTCGGCGATGCCAAGAGCCTGCAGGGCGGCACCCTGCTGGTCACGCCGCTGCTCGGCGCCGACAGCCAGGTGTATTCCGTCGCGCAGGGCTCAGTCTCCGTTGCCGGCTTCAGCGCCGGCGGCGAGGCGGGTGGCGGCGTCACGCAGGGCACGCCCACTGCCGGGCGCATTTCCTCCGGCGCGATTGTCGAGCGCGAGATTCCTTTTGAACTGGCCGCCATGACCTCGACGCGCCTGGCCCTGCGCAACCCGGACTTCACCACGGCGCGGCGCATCGCGGCCGCCATCAACGACCACCTGAAAATCCAGGCCGCTTCTGCCGAAAACCCGGCCTCCGTCTCCATCAACCTGCCCGACGGATACCAGACGAACATGGTCAACCTGCTCACGGACATCGAGCAGCTGAAAGTGCATCCCGACCAGATCGCCCGCGTCGTGATTGACGAGCGCTCCGGCGTCATCGTGATGGGCGACGACGTGCGCATCTCGACCGTGGCGCTCGCCCAGGGCAACCTGACGATCCGCGTCACCGAAACGCCGCAGGTTTCGCAGCCGGAAGCCTTCTCGCAAGGCGGCACCACCGTGGTCGTTCCGCGCAGCGATGTCCAGGTCGATGCCGACAGCAACAGGAAAATCGCCATGCTCCCCGAGGGCGTCAGCCTGCAGGCGCTGGTTTCGAGCCTCAATGCGCTGGGCGTCGGGCCGCGCGACATCATCACCATCCTGCAGTCCATCAAGGCTTCCGGCGCGCTGCAGGCCGATATAAAGGTGATGTAACATGATCGGCGTTCCTGTCATTCCCCCCTCATCTTCCAATCCGGCGACAGCGGGAGGCGCTGGCCCGCAGCAGGTCGATGACCAAACAAAAGCGGCGGCCAAGGATTTTGAGGCCGTCTTCCTTTCGCAAATGATGTCGCACATGTTCGACGAAGTCGAAACCGACACGGCTTTCGGCGGCGGCCAGGGCGAAGAGATGTTCCGCGGCATGCTGGTCCAGGAATACGGCAAGATGATGGCCAAAGGAAACGGTATCGGCATCTCCAGTCAGCTGCAAAAAATGCTGATCCAGATGCAGCAACGATAAGGGTGGACGCCGTGCAGAAAGACCCCGTAAAAAGCGTGACCAAAGGGACTGACAAACTTCCCCTGACTTCCCAATTACAGGAGGTCAGGAATATCATCGCCGGTTTCTCGGCCTTGCTGCTCAAGGAAACCGAAGCCCTGAAAAAAGCCGATTTCAAGACCGTGGACACCCTGCAGGCCGGCAAGAAAATCTTTGCCCGGCAGTACCACGACAAGGTCAAGGAGCTTTCCATCCGCAAAGAAGACTTCCGGGGGCTTGATCCCGCCCTTCGCGAGAGGCTGCTCGAGGAGCGGAACCGCTTCACCACCATCTTAAGCGATAACGCCTATGCCCTTGAACGGGCGCAGAACAGCGTCAAGCGCCTGGTGAACAATATCCTGGATGCCGCCCGCCGCAACGTGCTGGAAAACCAGCAGACCAATTATTCCCGCGCGGGAAAAGCGATGTCCTGTAAATCTTCATCCCTGTCGCTGGCGACAGACCAAAGTTTGTAACGATTGGCACGATCTATGCAGAGCTGGCCACATAAACCCATTTCAGAGGCGCCGCGGTGAATGACTTGGCCAACATAGTGTCCCTGAACAGAGCAGGGATCCCCCCTCTCCCGCAGGCTCCGGCAGAAAGCGTCCGGGAGCCGCAGGATGCGTCCGGTTTCGGCCTCCCGCCGGCAGACCTTAAAAACCTGACGGCAGAAATTGCCGCCCTGCTGCAAAAAGACGGAAATCCGCCGGAGACGCCGCCAGCCGCGTCCCTGGAAGACCTGATGGCAAAAATTGCCGCCCTGTTGCAGAAGACAGGGGCGCCCCCCGGCGACAGCAAGATCAGGCCGGCGCTCATCAGCGACCTGGTGGGGAAACTCTCCCTGCAGATTCAGGATCAGGCCCCCGTGGCGGACAATGATCTTTACCAGGCGATCGCCGGTCTCCTGCAAAAAGACGGGACGGCCCCGGCGCCGGAACTGACGACGTTGCTGGACAAAATCCAGTCCGGAAGCGGCGATATGGGGGATATTGCAAAAGTCCTGGCCCGGCTTCAGTCTCAAGCACAAAATCAAACCCTGGCGCAAAACATCGCCGCTGCGCCCGATCCCGCCGTTCTGCAGCTTTTGAAAGACGCGGCAGCCCGGCTGCAGGCGTCCGGGGACGAAACAGGCAATGACGCCCTTGCCAAATTCAAAACCGAACTTGGCAAAACCCTGAAAGACCAGGGGTTGGACCAGCCTGCCGTCGAAGTCTATCTGGCGGCGCTCGCCGGGTTCGTGAAGCATATTCCCCCTGCTGAATTATCAGGCCAGCCGGATGCCGTCGCTGTCATGGAACAGCCGCTCATTCCACCGGCCGCCGCCGCCACCGCACCTGCGGGGGAAGTTTCCTCCCGGCCAATGGCGCCCCCGCAAATACCGGCGCCGTCCGATATCGCGGGGAATGCCGGCCCTGCGAAAGAAACACCCCGGCCTGACGCACCGCAGAGCACCGCCGGCCCTTCCCTGCCCCAAAAGGATGAACAGGCGCCGCGCCTGAAATCAGCCACCGCCGAAGCGCCGCCGCCCGCTCCCCCGCAAAGCGCGAACGCCAGGACCGCCGCCGTTCACCTCGCCACGAACATGGTGAATATGCTGGCCAATAGCGATGGCGGCCTTGACTTCGACGGTTTCGGCGCAGGAAGCGACGGCCAATCCCGGAATATGACGGACAGCGCCGTCTTCCTGAAGCCCGCCGATGTCCTGACCGCCCAAAGCTTTACCAATTACCTGGCCGCCGCCCGCAACCTGCCGGGGGCCGTGACGCAGATGATCGGCATCCAGCTGCAGCGCAATATCAGCGCCAAAATCAGCACGATGACCCTGCAACTGGAGCCGGCCGACCTGGGGCGCCTGGATATCAAGCTGAAGTTCGACAAGGAAGGCGGCGTCAAGGCGCACCTCAGCGTCGAAAAGCCGGAAACCCTGGCGCTGCTGCAAAGGGATTCGCATCATCTTGAAAAGATTTTGCAGCAAACCGGGCTCGACTTTGACGAAAATGCGCTCAGCTTCGACCTGCGCCAGCAAAACCAGCGGCAGAATCTGGAAGGCTTCAGCGGCAGCGACAAAGGCAATGCGGATGAATTTTCCGCCCACATCAACGGCACTGAAAAAACACTGCAGGCAAAAATTGCCGTGCAGGCCAACGGCTACATCACGCAAAACGGCGTGAACATCATGGTTTAAGGAGATAAAAATGACCATCAGCGTATCAGCAACCCCGGCCACGACCTATCCCGCCTCTGCCGCACCGCCGGCCGCCGCGACGGGGACGGTATCGGACGGGAAGCAGCTCAACCAGAATTTCGACCAGTTCCTGCTGCTGCTCACCGCCCAGCTCAAGAACCAGGACCCGCTCTCGCCGATGGATTCCACGCAGTTCACCAACCAGCTGGTCAGCTTCTCCGGCGTCGAGCAGCAAATCAAGATGAACAGCCGCCTGGAAAAACTTCTGGCCCTGTCGGCCGCCAGCCAGACCACGCTGGGGCTCAGCTATATCGGCCTCAATGTGGATATGCAGGGCAGCGACTTCAAGTACTACGGCGCCGGCGACGCCAAAATGTCCTACAATCTTCCTGCCGACGCCGCCATCAACACGGTCAGCATCATCGACCAGGACGGCCATACGGTCTATTCGCAAGGCGGCGTGCTGGCCGGCGGGGCGCATGAATTTACCTGGAACGGGAAAGACCAGGAAGGCAATCCGGTTCCCGCCGGAACCTATCATTTCCGCGTCGATGCGCTCGACACGCAGCAAAAAAACATGACGGTGACGACGGTGGTTCCGGGCCTCGTCGAGGGCATCCAGACGGCCGATGACGGCAGCATCATGCTGATCGTCAACGACCAGGAAGTCCCGATGTCGGATATCCGCAAGGCAACCCTGTAAGGCCGTGAACCCAACTGGCATGAGTATTGCAACAAACATTCCGAGTTTTAATTTCAACCTTAAAGAAGGAGACTAAGTATGAGCGTTTTCGGTTCCCTGTTCACGGCGGTTTCGGGCCTTGCATCGCAGAGCGATTCCATCAGCATGATCTCGAACAACATCGCCAACGTCAGCACCATCGGCTATAAAAGAACCGATGCCGCCTTCTCAAGCCTGGTGACCAGCTCCGGCCGCTCCACCGCCTACAGCTCCGGCTCCGTGCGCTCGGTGCAGAACGCGCGTATCGACCAGCAGGGCATTTTGCAGCAAAGCACGTCCAGCACCGACATCGCCCTCTCCGGCAACGGTTTCTTCATTGTCAAATCATCGGCGACCGACCCGCTCTCGGAACCCCTTTATACCCGCGCCGGCTCCTTCTCCGAGGATTCCAGCGGCGTCCTGAGAAATGCCTCAGGGTTCTTCCTGCAAGGCTGGCCGGTTGACCAGAACGGAAACCTGCCCGCCTCCCAGGCCGATATTTCCTCGCTTTCCCCGGTCGATGTCGCCTTCGTCGGCGGGTTGACCCTGCCCACGACCACCGCCGCTCTGGCGATGAACCTGAAATCAAGCGAAACGCAGTCTGCCTATCCCATCGCGGACGGTTTTACGGCGGACTTCTCCCGCAGCATCAAGGTGTATGACTCGCTCGGCGCCGGTCATGACCTGACCGTGAACTTCAAGAAGATGACCAGCCCCACTGCAACGGTAACCGGCACTTTCGACATCGGTTCCATTGTCGGGCCGTTGTCAAACACGGCGCCCTTCACCGGCCTGGAAACCTTCGACATCACCATCGGGGCCGTCGGGCCGACGACCATCACCCTCGACGGGGGCGTTGCCAAACTGCTGGCTGACATTAACGCCATCGTCGATCCCCTGACCCTCAAGCCCCTGGCCTATGCCCAGATCGACGCCAACGGCTTTCTTTCAATCAAGACCAGGGAGACCGGCTCAAACATCACGCTGGCCGACGGCGTGGGAACCCCCCTTGCAACCGCCAACAAGCTCGGCCTCCTCGCCAACATCGGGGTCACGGCGGCGCCGACAGCCCCCACGCTCCTGACCCCGCTGAGCACAAACGACACCATCAGCACCGAAGGGTGGTGGACGGTCGATTTCAGGACTCCGTCAGGCGCCATCATCAAAACGGGCGCGCTCAACTTCACCGGCGACGGGGTGCTCAACGGCGTACAGGACCTGAACAACCAGACCCAGGTCAGCCTGGACAATATCGACTGGGCAAACGACTCGACCCCGCAGGATATTTCCTTCGACATATCGGGCTTCAGCCAGTTCGCCGGCCAGTACAACGTGATCTCGTCGGCGCAGAACGGCGCCGAGCTCGGCCTGAGGACCGGCATCTCCATCGACAAGGACGGTTATGTGGTGGCCCAGTTCAGCAACGGCCAGAAATCCAGGATCTTCAAGCTGGCGATCGCCACCTTCGCCAACGCCAATGGCCTCAATGAATTGACCGGCAACGTGTTCCGCGAATCCGACTCGTCAGGCAGCTACAACCTGCGCGAAGCGGGGCAGGGCGGCGCCGGTTCCGTCGCCAGCGGCTCGCTGGAAGCCTCCAACGTGGATCTTGCCGATGAGTTCTCCAAGATGATCGTCACGCAGCGCGCCTACTCCGCGAACACCAAAGTCATCAGCACCGCCGACCAGATGATGCAGGAGCTGCTGCAACTCCGTTAAACGCTGACAGGGATACAAGCCTGGCTTGAACGACGCCTCCGGGGAGAATCCTCGGGGGCGTTGGTCTTTTAGAAGAGCGTTTCTGCTTTCATTGTACGCTAGGCAGCCGAGGCGAGGCGCGCGGAGCGTACTTTTAAGTACGTGAGCACGCCGAGACCGAAGGATAACGACGCGTACGATGAAATGAGAAACGCTCTATATGTCCATGGCGTCGCGGGCGCGCCACCACCAATAGACCATCTGCGCGGCGTAGCGCCCCAGCTTGCCGCCAGCATAAGAAATGCCGAACGGCGAAAAGGCCTTGTAGGACTGGTCGCCCTCCGCAATCGCCGCCGCGACGATTTCGCCGCCCGCCGTCGTCGGGCAGAGGCCGTGGCCGCCGTAGCCGGTGTTGTACCAGTAGCCCGGCTCGATCTGGCCGATCTGCGGCATTTTGTGCGGCGCATAGCACAAAAGCCCCGCCCATGACACTTCCGGCGTCACATGGCCTTCAAGCTGCGGGTAGAGCTTGAACATGTCGTGCAGCATGGCCTCGGCGATATTCTTCGGGTGCGCCCACAGGCCGACCCGTCCGCCCCACAGCAGGCGGTTGTCCGGCAGGATGCGGTAATAGTCGCTGCAAAAACGCGTATCGTAAATGGCATAAGGGGTGTCGATGGCGCTCTTGAGGACGCTTTCCTCGATCGGCGCCGTGGTCATGATATAAGTCTGCACCGGGAACGCCGCGTTTTCCAGGCGGCGGTCGAGCCCTTCCATGTAAATCGCGCAGCACAGCACGACATGCTTCGCCTTCACCTTGCCCGCCGCGGTATGAACGACCCACGACGCGCCCTCGCGCTCGATTTTCAGCGCCGGGCTGTTTTCAAAGATCTTGCCGCCCTTATTTGCAATAGCTTTGCCCAGCCCGCGCACATAGCGCAGGGGGTTGAACTGGAAGTCGTGCGGCGCAAAGATGCCGTCGTAATACTTGTCGGTCTTGCAGATCTCCTGCACGCGGTCACGGGACCAGAACTCGAAGCCGAGGCCGAAATTGTCGTTCGCCTCGTTGATGTATTTCTTCAGCGCCTCGGCCTTGTTGCGCCAGGAAACGGTCAGCACGCCGTCGATCACCGGGCCGCAGTCGATATTGAATTCGCTGATGCGCTTTTTAATCAGCTTCCGCGCGTTCTTGGTGAGCTCGACCAGCGCTTGAGCCTTTTCCAGCCCCAGCGTTTTCGCCAGGCTGCTCTCGCCCGCCGCGTAACCCTTGGCGACGAAGCCGGCGTTGCGCCCCGACGCCCCCCAGCCGATGCGCTTGGCTTCGATCAACACGATATTTTTACCGCGTTCGACCAGCCCCAGCGCGGTATTGATCCCCGCCAGCCCGCCGCCAATGACGCAGACATCGGCCTCCGTCACGCCGCTGAGCGTGGGGTAATGCACATCTTCATCCAGATGGCGCATATAGTAAGTGTCGATATAATTTTCTACTGGGCTGGTCATGGCCGGGGTTCCTTAGGGTGCGGGCGGACGGGAACCCGGTGGTTTTGGCCGCCGGGACGCCTCCTGTTGAATTTTTTCAAGGTCGATTTCCTGGATAAACCCCTTCGCCTTGTAGTCGGGGATTTTGTCGAATTCGCTGAGGACTTTTGCCCTGAATTCGGAATGCGTGTGCCAGAGTTCTTTCGGCACGCCGAAGCAATTGCCGCCGACAAACATCTTGGCGACCTGCGGCCAGTGCCGCTCCAGCGTCATCAGGAAACGCCGCGACGCGTGGACGTGACCGATGGCGAGCACCGAACCTATATTGGCCAGCCCCTTCTTCTCGTCCAGCAGCGCCATGGAATAGACGACGTTCTCGCCGCAGTTGCGCGCCTTGTCCTCGACCATGATAATCTCGGCCGGCACGCCCCTGGCCAGCAGCACGTCGCGCATGCGGTGGGCTTCCAGCCGCCCGTCGTCGGTGGCGACGCCGCCCGACACCACGATCAGGCTGAAATAGCCGCGGTGATAAAGCTCCGCCGCCTGCGCCGCCAGATGGTCGGCATGCGGGTTGCCGAAAACCAGGCAGACATCCGCGCGCGCCAATGGCGTCTCGACCAGCATATAGTCGCCAACGGCCTTCAGGAATGCGGCGGAAAGGTTCTTCATTTTAACCGGCGGCCTTTATCTGCGCCTTGGGGAGATCCATCTTGATATGGACGTCCTTCAGCAGGTTCGGCTCGACGGTCGTCGGCGCGTTCATCAGCAGGTCTTCCGCCTGCTGGTTCATCGGGAAGGCGATGACTTCGCGCACGTTCTTCTGGTCGGCGAGGAACATCACCATGCGGTCGATGCCGAAAGCGCAGCCGCCGTGCGGCGGGGCGCCGAACTTGAAGGCGTTGTACATGCCGCCGAATTTCGTCTCGACCTCGCCTTTCGGGTAGCCGGCGATGTCAAAAGCCCGCTCCATGATTTCCGGCACGTGGTTGCGGATGCCGCCCGAGGCCAGCTCGATGCCGTTCAGGACGCAGTCGTACTGATAGGCCTTGATTTTCAGCGGATCCTGCGTGTTCAGCGCGTGCAGGCCGCCAGCCGGCATGGAGAACGGGTTGTGGGAGAAATCGACCTTGCCGGTCTTTTCGTTGATCTCGTACATCGGGAAATCGACGATCCAGCTGAAGATGAACTTGTGCTTGTCGATGATGTCCATCTCTTCCGCGATCTTGGTGCGCGCCTTGCCGGCGAAGGGCGCGGCCTTCTCGACCATGTCGCAGACGAAGAACACGGCGTCGCCGGATCCGGCACCAGTCAGTTTCTTGAGTTCTTCCTGCGCCGCGGCGGGGATGAATTTTGCAATCGGGCCCTTGCCCTCGGCGCCTTCAAACACGACATAACCCAGACCCACAGCGCCCTCACCCTTCGCCCAGTCGTTCAGCTTGTCGAAGAAGCTGCGCGGACGGTCGGAGACTTTCGGGGCGCGGATGGCACGCACCACGCCGCCCTTTTCCAGCACGGATTTGAAGGCATTGAAAGTCACATCGTCACGCTTGAATACAGATGTCACATCCGTAATCACCAGCGGGTTGCGCAGGTCCGGCTTGTCGTTGCCGTACTTCAGCATCGATTCATCATAAGGGATGCGTACAAACGGAGGTTTTGAAACCTCGAACTTCTTGCCGGTGAAATTGGAGAATTCCTCGAACACGCCGTAAATGACCGGCTCCATGGTGGCGAAAATATCGTCCTGCGTCACGAAAGAGCGCTCGACGTCAAGCTGGTAGAATTCTCCGGCGGTGCGGTCGGCGCGCGCATCCTCGTCGCGGAAGCAGGGCGCGATCTGGAAGTACTTGTCGAAGCCCGACATCATCAGCAACTGCTTGAACTGCTGCGGCGCCTGCGGCAGGGCATAGAACTTGCCGGGATGCAGGCGGGAGGGCACCAGAAAGTCACGCGCGCCCTCAGGTGAGGAGGCGGTCAGGATCGGGGTCTGGAATTCAAGGAAGCCCTGCTCGATCATGCGGCGGCGCAAGCTGGAAATAACGTCGCAGCGCAGCACGATATTCCGGTGAAGCACGTCGCGGCGCAGGTCGAGGAAACGGTAGCGCAGGCGCACTTCCTCGCCGTAAGGCTCGTCGGTGTTCACTTGCAGCGGCAGCATGTCGGTCACTGGCGCGGACAGCAGGTCGAAGGTCTTGAGCTTGACCTCGATCTCGCCGGTCGGCAGATGCTTGTTGACGGTTTCCGGCGTCCGCGCCACCACTTCGCCCGTGATCGAGACCACGTTCTCCAGCCGCAGCTTTTCAAAAGCCGGGAACATCGGGTTGTCGGTATTGATGACGCATTGCGTCAGGCCGTAATGGTCGCGCAGATCGACGAACAGCAGCCCGCCGTGGTCGCGCTTGCGGTGGATCCAGCCGGAAATCTTCACGGTCTGGCCCTTGTGCTCGGCGCGCAGCTGGTTGCAGGTATGGGTGCGGTAGGCGTGCATGATTGTCCTCATAATAGTCTTTGAAAAAATGATGCTCTTTTTTAACAGAAAACTCTGAAAAAACAACTGGTTTTGCCAGAATGGTGAACTTATAATGGCTGCCATAGAAAGAAAAACAATGATTTCAGCCTTTCACATCAAAATCCTGACCCTTTTCCCCGAAATGTTTCCGGGCGTGCTGGGCATGAGCTTGTCCGGCAAGGCGCTGGAAAAAGGCCTTTGGTCGCTGGAAACCGTGCAGATTCGCGACTTCGCCACCGACAACCACAAAACCGTCGATGACACCCCCTGCGGTGGCGGCGCGGGGATGGTGATGAAGCCGGATATCCTCGACAAGGCGCTGCGCGCCCACCAGCCCATCGGCAGGTTCATCTACATGACCCCGCGCGGCAAGCCGCTGACGCAGGAGCTCGTCCGCGACCTGGTGAAGGAACCGCAGCTGACGATTTTGTGCGGACGGTATGAAGGGGTCGATCAGCGCCTGCTCGACGCTTATCAGGCCGAAGAAATCTGCATCGGCGACTACGTGCTCTCCGGCGGCGAGCCGGCGGCGATGATCCTGCTCGATGCCTGCATCCGCCTGCTGCCCGATGTTTTAGGAAATATGGAAACCCACAACGAAGAGAGCTTCGAGAACGGCCTGCTGGAATATCCCCACTACACCCGCCCTACCGTCTGGAGCGGGCCGGACGGGGTGGAGCGGGCGGTGCCGGAAGTGCTAACTTCCGGACATCACGGCAAAATTTCCGCCTGGCGGCAGGCAGAGTCCGAGGCCATCACCCAGGCCCGGCGCCCGGATTTGTGGGGAAAACACCAGTCCCGCCCCAAAAAACCCAAATAATAGCTTGATATTCCGCCCCCTTTCAGCGTAATAATCCTCACCGGAATGAATCGACATAAAGCGATTCATCCACCCGCTAAACAACAAGATGGAGCCGCCGGAGCGTTCACGTGAACGCTTTCGATATCGGGTTCCGATAAAAGGGACTAGAACCATGAACGACTTAGAAAAATTCGAGCAACGGCAAGTCGCCGCCCTCTCCGCAAACAAAAAGATTCCGGATTTCGCTCCCGGCGACACCGTGCGCGTCAACGTAAAGATCGTTGAAGGCGCCGGCAAGGACATGAAGACCCGCATCCAGGCTTATGAAGGCGTGTGCATCGCCCGCGGCGGCAAAGGCCTCAACCAGAGCTTCACCGTGCGCAAGATCAGCTACGGCGAAGGTGTCGAGCGCGTTTTCCCGCTCTACGGCCCGGTCATTGATTCCATCGAGCTCGTCCGCCGCGGTTCCATCCGCCGCGCCAAGCTGTATTACCTGCGCGACCGCAGCGGCAAATCGGCGCGCATCACCGAGCGTACCGACGTCGGCAATGACACGACTTCTTCCGCACAGGAAGAATCCGGCACTCCGGAAAAAAAAGCCGCTAACGCCTAACAGTATTTTTTATAATCAAGGAAGCGACTATGTCCATATTACCGGCATTTAAGGCAACACTGGATAACAGCCTCAGCGCCAAGGAATGCGACGATGTTGTGAAGCAGATCAAAAAGATCAACGGCGTTATCAGCGTGGCTTTCAACGCCGCCAGCAATCCGAAGCAAATTTTGGTGACGTATCACGTTGCCTTGCACACCAATGCGGAAGATAAAGTCCGCAAGATGGCGGGCGTCACGAAAATCGAGCCGATGCTCTGAACCGTCTTTAACCTGTAAAATCACTTAAAACAGCCCCTCGCAAGCGGGGCTGTTTTGTTTTATCCTGATACATCTTCGCCTGACCTCGGGGATGACAACGAGGGAGAGAGGTTTACCATGTCAAAACCGCGCACCATGTTTGAAAAAATCTGGGACAGCCACGTTGTCCGGAAGAATGACGACGGCACCTGCATCCTCTACATCGACCGCCACCTGGTCCATGAAGTCACCAGCCCGCAGGCGTTTGAGGGCCTGCGCCTGGCCGGGCGCAGGATGCGCCGTCCTGACGCCACGCTGGCGGTCGCCGACCACAACGTGCCGACCGCCGACCGCGCCACCGGCATCCATGACTCGGAAAGCCTCCTGCAGGTCGAGACCCTGACCAGCAACTGCAAGGAATTCGGCGTCACCCTTTTCGACATGCACGACAAGCGCCAAGGCATCGTGCACGTGATCGGCCCGGAACAGGGCATGACCCAGCCCGGCATGACCATCGTCTGCGGCGACAGCCACACTTCCACCCACGGCGCTTTCGGCGCGCTGGCCTTCGGCATCGGCACTTCGGAGGTCGAGCATGTGCTCGCCACCCAGACCCTGATGCAAAAGCCGGCCAGGAACATGCGCATCACTGTCGAGGGCGCTCTGCCGCTGGGCGTCACGGCCAAGGATGTCATCCTCGCCATCATCGGCAAGATCGGCACCGCGGGCGGCACCGGCTACGTCGTCGAATTCGCCGGTTCCGTAATCCGGGGCCTCAGCATGGAAGGGCGCATGACGGTCTGCAACATGACGATCGAGGCCGGCGCCCGCGCCGGGCTGATCGCGCCGGACGACACCACATTCAACTACATCAAGGGCCGCCCGATGGCGCCGCCGGAAAAAGACTGGGACAAAGCGGTTGCCTACTGGCGCACGCTGGCCTCCGACCCCGGCGCCACCTACGACAAGGAAGTCACCCTCAATGCCGCCGACATCGCGCCGCAAGTCACCTGGGGCACCAGCCCCGAAACGGTGGCGCCCATCACCGGCTATGTCCCCGACCCGGACAAAGTGGCCGAGCCCGCCAGAAAAACCGCCATGAAGCACGCCCTCGAATACATGGGGCTGGCTCCCGGCACCAAGCTGACCGACATCAGGATCGACAAGGTGTTCATCGGCTCCTGCACCAATGGGCGCATTGAAGACCTGCGCGCCGCCGCCGCCGTCGCCAAAGGCCGCAAGGTCGCCGCCGGAGTCTATGCGATGATCGTCCCCGGTTCCGGCCTCGTCAAGGCGCAGGCGGAACAGGAAGGCTTGGACAAAATTTTCAAGACGGCGGGCTTCGACTGGCGGGAGCCGGGCTGTTCAATGTGCCTCGCCATGAACGCCGACAAGCTGGAGCCGGGCGAGCGCTGCGCCGCCACCTCCAACCGCAACTTCGAGGGCCGCCAGGGCCGCGGCGGCCGCACCCACCTGATGAGCCCGGCCATGGCGGCGGCGGCGGCGATCACCGGAAAACTGACGGACGTAAGGGAGCTGGCGTAACATGAAAGCATTCACTGTCCTGAAAGGCGTCGCCGCCCCCCTGCCCGTGCCGAACATCGACACCGACAAGATCATCCCCAAGCAATACCTCAAGACCATCCAGCGCACCGGCCTCGGCCAGTACCTGTTCGATGAAATACGCTTCACGCCCGACCGCAAGGAGCGCCCTGATTTCGTGCTCAACAAGCCCGCCTACCGGCAGGCGTCCATCCTGGTTGCCGGGGAGAATTTCGGCTGCGGCTCGTCGCGCGAGCACGCGCCCTGGGCGCTGCTTGATTTCGGCATCCACTGCGTCATCGCGCCCAGCTATGCCGATATTTTTTACAACAACTGCTTCAAGAACGGCATCCTGCCGGTCATCATGCCCAAAGATAAAGTCGATATTCTCATGAAAGACGCCGAAGCCGGGAAGCCCCTGACCGTCGATCTCCCCCGCCAGAAAGTCCTGCGTGACAACGGCGAGGCGTTTTCCTTCGAGATCGACGGCTTCCGCAAGCACTGCCTGGTCAACGGCCTCGACGATATCGGCCTGACCCTGGAACACGAACCAGACATCACAGCTTTTGAAAAACAACAGAAAGGAAGCCAGTCCTGGCTTTATAAATAAGACATGTCGAAGAGAAAGCATTTTTTCCCCATTGCCACCGCCCTGCTTGCCGGGATCAGGAAATATAACGCCCACACATTCAAGGACGACCTGATCGCGGGGCTGATCGTCTCGCTGATCGCCCTGCCGCTGGCGATGGCGCTGGCGATCGCCGTGGGGTTGCCGCCGCAGCACGGCCTTTACACCGCGATTGTCGCCGGGATCGCCGCCGCCCTGCTCGGCGGCTCGATGACCCAGGTCAGCGGCCCCACCGCCGCCTTCGTCGTCATCGTCGCGCCGATTATTTCCGATCTCGGCCTGCACGGCATCGTCTGGTGCCAGATCATCGCCGGCATCATGCTGGTCGCGCTGGGCACCGCGCGGCTCGGCAAGCTCATCACCTATGTCCCCTATCCGGTAACCATGGGATTTACCGCCGGCATCGGCGTGGTGATCGGCACCCTGGCGCTGAACGATTTCTTCGGCCTCGGCATCGCGCAGCTGAAAGGCGACTACATCGAGAAAGTCATCACGATCGCCCGGCACTTTCCCGAGCTGAAACTGCCGGAACTGGCCATCGGCGCCGTCACCCTGGCGGCCATCGCCTTCTTCGGCAAAATCACCGACAAAATCCCCTCGCCGGTCATCGGCATCGCGCTCGGCACGCTGCTGGCGTGGATTTTCTCGCATAACGGCATTGCCATTGACACCCTCGGCACGCGCTTTTCCTATGAAACGGCGGAGGGCCTGAAGCACGGCATCCCGCCCTATCCGCCGGTCTTCCACCTGCCGACCTTCGCGCATGACCAGCTGTTCAGCATCCCCGGCTATGCCGAATTCAAAAAGCTGCTCGGCCCCTCGATGGTGATCGCCGCGCTGGCCGCGCTGGAATCCCTGCTCTCCGCCACCGTTGCCGACAGCATGGCCGGCACCCGGCATAACCCGAATGCCGAACTGAACGGCATCGGCATCGCCAACGTCCTCTCCGGCCTCGCCTCGGGCATCCCGGCGACGGGGGCGATCGCGCGCACCAGCGTCAACATCCATGCCGGCGCCAAGACCCCGCTGGCTTCCGCCATTCATGCGCTGTTCATCCTGATCTACGTGCTAACGCTCTCGCCGTTCATCAACCATATCCCGATGGCGGCGCTGGCGGCGCTGCTGCTCAGCGTCGCCTGGCGCATGTCCCACGCCGGGCAGTTCATCCGCACCATCCGCATCGCGCCGCACAGCGACGTGGCCGTGCTGGTGGGATGCTTCGGGCTGACGGTCTTCATCGACATGGTGGCGGGCGTGACGGCGGGGATGATATTGGCCACCTTGCTGTTCATGAAGCGTATTTCGGAATCGACCACCAGCCACATCACCTCGAAACAGACCGGATACGAGGAGTTTCACGGCCAGAAGCTGCCGGCGCACGTGATGATTTATCACATCAACGGCCCGCTGTTTTTCGGCACGGTCGAGCATGCGCTGGATCAGGCCGAGATGATCGGCAGCGACGTCAAAAAGCTCATTATCGACCTGGCGCGCGTGCCGCTGATCGACATGACCGGCATGGTGGCGATGAAGGATTTCCTCAACGCCGTCGCCCATGACGGTCGCACCGTGATCGTCTGCGGCAAAAAGCAGGTGACGGACAGGATCATGCGCAAAATCGAGGGCCACAGGATGGAAAAATCCATCCACGTCATGTCGTCAATCGATCACGCCCTTGCGGAGATTTCAAAATGACCCAGACAAAGCAGATTGTCGCCCTGCCCGGCGACGGCATCGGCCCCGAAGTGATGATGGAGGCGCTGAAAGTCATTGCCTGGTTCAACCAGCACGGCAATACGAGCCTGCAAACCGCCATCGGCGACATCGGCGGCGGCTCGATCGACAAACACGGCGTGCCCTTGAGCGATGCCACACTGCAGCAATGCCGAAGCGCGGACGCCGTCCTGCTCGCCGCCGTCGGCGGGCCGAAGTGGGACAAGGTGGAATATAACATCCGCCCCGAAGCGGGGCTGTTGAAACTCCGCAAGGAGCTCGGGCTTTTCGCCAACCTGCGCCCGGCCAAAGTGTT
>JAIOQI010000016.1 GCA_021413445.1 Alphaproteobacteria bacterium
ATCGGCATCACCAACCAGCGCGAAACGACGGTGGTGTGGGATCGCGCCACCGGGCAGCCCGTCTATAACGCCATCGTCTGGCAGGACCGCCGCACGGCGGATTTTTGCCAGCAGCTGAAGCGCCATGTGCATGAGGAAACGGTGCAGCAGAAAACCGGCCTGCTGATCGACCCTTATTTCTCCGGCACCAAAATAAAATGGATACTGGACAATGTCGAAGGCGCGCGGGAAAAGGCCGGCAAAGGCGAACTCGCCTTCGGCACCATCGATTCCTTCCTGCTGTGGCGGCTGACCGGCGGCAGGGTGCATGCGACGGACATCACCAACGCCGCGCGGACGCTGGTTTATAACATCGTTGAGCAGAAATGGGATGACGAGCTGCTCGCCCTGCTGGATATTCCGCGCAGCATGCTGCCGGAGGTGAGGGACAACAGCTGCCTGTTCGGCCACACCGACAAGGGATTTTTAGGCTCCGCGCTGCCCATCACCGGCATGGCGGGCGACCAGCAGGCGGGGCTGTTCGGCCAGGCCTGCTTCACGCCGGGCATGGTCAAAAGCACTTACGGCACCGGCTGCTTTGCGCTGGTGAATATCGGCGGCGCTTTCCGCGCTTCCAAAAACAAGATGCTGACGACGGTCGGCTACCGCCTGGAGGGAAAGACCACCTATGCCCTGGAGGGCTCGATTTTCGTGGCCGGGGCGGCGATACAGTGGCTGCGCGACGGGCTGGGCATCATCAAGTCGGCGGCGGAGACGGAAGCGCTGGCGGCCTCCGTTCCTGATAACGGCGGCGTGTATATGGTGCCGGGCTTTTCCGGGCTGGGCGCGCCGCACTGGAACCCGCAGGCGCGCGGCGCTTTGGTGGGCCTGACGCGGGGCGCGACGGCGGCCCATGTCGTCCGGGCGGCGCTGGAGGCGCAGGGCTACCAGACGCAAGACCTGATGCAGGCGATGGCCGAGGATGCGGGGCACAGCATCGACGAAATCCGCATCGACGGCGGGATGGTGAAAAACAACTGGGTCTGCCAGTTCCTGGCCGACATGACCGGCACGCCGGTCTTGCGCACCGCCGTCACCGAAGCGACGGCGCTGGGGGCCGCTTATCTGGCGGGATTGCACGCGGGGGTGTTTTCCTCGCTGGACGAGATCCAGAAATCCTGGCAATGCGAAAAGCGTTTCGCCCCGGCCATGCCGCGCGACGCGCAGCAAAAGCTCTATGCCGGCTGGCAGTATGCGGTGAAGCAGGTTTTGGCGTAAAGAGTATTGCCCTTCACAAGAAGGTATCTGTTAGTGCTTGCCAAATCTGCCGCGTATCGCTGCGCTGAGGGCTTGGATAGATTTCACGTCCTTGTTTTCGACACGGAAGATCAGGCAATGATCGTCGTAAAAGACCGGGGTCTTCGGTACACGTGTCAATTTTTTGACGGCGCGTGACGCAACTCGCCCGGGCAGAAGGCCCAGTCCGCACCCATGAGCCGTAAGATCAGCGATCACCTCCAGGTTTCCGGATGTTAAGATGCGATCGAAATTGATACCGCTTTTTTTTAGTTGCTTTATGAGCAATTCTGATTGCGCCAGATCGGGGTCGCAGATCAAAACGGCTCTCCCGCTGTGTATGTCCTGTGCGTTATAATTCGCTTTCGGGCCTGTCCATAGCGTGAATTCGTCCCGGCATAGAGGGTGGATGACAAGGTCCGGGTGCTGGACCGGGTTGACCACAATGCCAATGTCGGTTTTCAGGCTAATGACATCCTCGGCTATTTTGCGGGAGAGGTCATGCCTGAGAGATATCTGCAGCAGCGGGTGCTTTTCCATCAGTTGCGGCAGGAAATCCGATAACAGGTAAAGAGCCACCGAGGGATGGCAGCCGATCGTGTACATACCCTGAATTCCATGAATCGAGGCCAGCGCCTTCGACTGCACATGACCCCATGCTTCCAGCAACGATTTTGAATGCGCCAGCAGTTGCCTGCCTGCTTGTGTCAGGCTCACGCCCCGCTTGCTTCTGGACAAGAGCTTAGTGCCGATCGTGCGTTCCAGTCGTTGCAAGGCGAGCGACAGGGAGGGCTGGCTGATGCCAAGGCGCTCCGCCGCGCGAGACACGTTCAGCGTGTTGGAAACCTCAACAAAATAGGCGAGGTCGGCGGGGCTTGGTATCATAGTTTTTTCCTATCATATTTATTTATTAAAAATATTATACCTATAATTGGTGCAAGGATAGGCTTTTCTTTGCCGGGTTGATCATGATTCCGGCTATAACCTCAAAGGAGAAAAACGATGGCTACAAATGCCTTCAATGATAATGCAAAACCTCAAAATTCCGTGCAGGGATACCACGTGCATATTTATTTCGAGCACGGGGCGCCTTCTGAAAAGCTTGCTGAAGCGCTGGCAAAACGGGCTGGTGCGCAATCCGGGGGTAAGATTAACGAAACTATCCGCTATAACAAGCTCGTGGGGCCGCATACCAAGCCCAACTACGCTTTGCACATCAAGCCGGAAGGTTTTGCAGAAATCGTGGGCGCCATGCAGCTCGATAGCAAAGGGCTTTCCATTCTCATCCACCCAGAAACCAGCGACGAAGAAAAAGACCATGCCGAACGCCAGATGTGGATTGGCAAGCCTGTGGATCTGAATATGGCGTTTTTCACAAATCCGAAGGCGGCGGGAAAAGGGCCTAAGCCCCAGTAACCGCCAGGGAGAAGCCCGAAGATTTTGTCGCCGGGCTTCTCTTTATCCCCATGCCGCCTTGCCGTGGCAATACTTGTATTTCTTGCCGCTGCCGCAGGGGCAGGCGGCGTTCCTTGGCGTCCGCGCCCAGGTTTCCGGGCTGGCGGGGTCAAAGGCGGGCATCTCGTAGGGTTTCAGTTCCGGCGACCGGAACGGGTCGGTATCGCCGCGCGACAGGACGGTCTTTTGCGGTGCGCGCGGCTGCGGCACCGCCGGTTCGGGCTGGTCGGCGTGCAGCTCGATCATGCAGATCGCATTGGTGACTTTTTCGCGCAGGGAATCGAGCATGCCTTCGAACATGGCGAAAGCTTCCATGCGGTATTCGTTCAGCGGGTCCTTCTGGCCGTAGGCGCGGAGCACGATCCCCTGCCGCAGGTAGTCGAGACTGAGCAGGTGCTCCTTCCAGATCTGGTCCAGCAGCTGCAGCAGGATGCTTTTCTTGATCTGGTTCATGATGCCGGCGGAGATGGCGGATTCTTTCCGGGACAGGCGCTCGTCGATGATGCTCTTGATGCGCTCGGTGATTTTGACGTCGTCGATGCCCTCCTCCTTGACCCATTCCTCCGCCGGGAGGTGGATGCCCAGGATGCGCAGCGAGTCGTTTTTCAGGAGGCTCATATCCCATTGTTCGGGATAGGCCCCGTGGGGGATGGCCAGCGCGACCATGCCCTCAATCACGTCGTGGCGCATGTCGCGGATGGTTTCGGAGACGTCGTCGGCGACCATGATCTCGCGGCGCTGGTCGTAAATGACGCGGCGCTGGTCGTTCATGACGTTGTCGAACTTCAGCAGGTTCTTGCGGACTTCGAAATGCTGCGCCTCGACCTTTTTCTGGGCACGCTCGATGGCGGTATTGATCCACGGGTGGATGATGGGCTGGCCGCGCTGCAGGCCCATGCGCTGCAGGAAGCTGTCCATCTTCTCCGAGCCGAAGATGCGCATCAGGTCGTCTTCCAGCGAGATGTAGAATTTGGAGGCGCCGGGGTCGCCCTGGCGACCGGAGCGCCCGCGCAGCTGGTTGTCGATGCGGCGGGATTCGTGGCGCTCGGAACCGACGACATAAAGGCCGCCGGCCTGCTTGACGATCTTGTAGGCCTGGTCGATTTCCTCGCGGATTTTTTCAATCATGCGGGCGCGGTCGGCAGGGGAGGCGGCGTCGGGCACTTCCTGCGCGATCCGCATATCGACGTTGCCCCCCAGCTTGATGTCGGTGCCGCGCCCCGCCATGTTGGTGGCGATGGTGACGGCGCCCGGCTTGCCGGCCTGGGAGATGATCTGCGCCTCCTGCTCGTGGTAGCGGGCATTGAGGACGCTGTGCTCGATGTTCAGCTTCTTGAGGCGCTTGGACAGCGTTTCGGATTTTTCAATCGACGTGGTGCCGACCAGCACCTGCTGCAGCCTGGCCTGGCACTCCATGACGAGCTTGACGATCCCCTCGTATTTTTCCTCGGCGGTGCGGTAAATCTCGTCATGCTGGTCGATGCGGATTTGCGGGACGTTGGTGGGTATCTCGACGACGCGGAGGTTGTAGATGCCGCCGAACTCTTCCGCCTCGGTGAGGGCGGTGCCGGTCATGCCGGACAGCTTCGGGTACATGCGGAAATAATTCTGGAAGGTGATCGAGGCCAGGACCTGGTTCTCGTTCTGGACGTGCGCGTTTTCCTTGGCTTCGAGGGCCTGGTGCAGGCCTTCGGAGAAACGGCGCCCTTCCATCATGCGTCCGGTGAATTCGTCGATGATGATGACGGCGTTGTCCTTGACGATGTAATCGACATCCTTGTGGAAGAGCTTGTGGGCGCGCAGCGCCTGGTTGACGTGGTGCACAAGCGAGATGTTCTGCGCGTCATACATGCCGCCGTCGGTCAGGATGCCGAGCTTGCGCATGACCTCCTCGGCGTGCTCGTTGCCGCGATCGGTCAGCACGACAGTCTTGTGCTTTTCGTCTATTTCGTAATCCTCGGGGACAAGATGGGCGATCACCTTATCGACGACGTTGTATTGTTCGGCGGAATCCTCAATCGAGCCGGAGATAATCAGCGGCGTGCGCGCCTCGTCGATCAGGATGGAATCCACTTCATCGACGATGGCGTAGCTGAAGGGGCGCTGCACCATGTCTTCCATGCGGAATTTCATGTTGTCGCGCAGGTAGTCAAAGCCGAATTCGTTGTTGGTGCCGTAGGTGATGTCGGCGGCATAGGCGCTCCGCCGCTGGTTATCTTCCAGCTTGGAGACGATGAAGCCGACGCTGAGGCCCAGCGCGGTGAAGATGGGCCGCATCCAGTTGGCATCGCGTTCGGCGAGGTAGTCGTTGACGGTCACGACATGCACGCCCTTGCCTTCGAGGGCGTTGAGGTAAATCGGCAGCGTTGCCGTCAATGTCTTGCCTTCGCCGGTGCGCATTTCAGGAATGTAGCCCTGATGCAGGGCGATGCCGCCCATCAGCTGCACATCAAACGGGCGCTGGCCCAGGGCGCGGCGCGCCGCTTCGCGCGCGGTGGCGAAAGCTTCCGGCAGGATGTCGTCGAGGCTGCTGCCTTCGGCCAGCATCTTTTTGAACTTGTCGGTCTGGGCCCGCAGCTCGGTATCCGTCAGGGGCTGGATTTTAGTTTCAAGCGCATTGATTTGTGCGACCGTTTTTCTGAATCCCTTCAGGATACGGTCGTTGTCAGTGCCAAAGATCTTCCGTGCCAGTGCCGCGAACATTCAGTAAACCTCGATTATCCTTTGATAAAATATCATTGAGGTATAAAGGAGATTAATCCTGTGTCAATAAAGGGTTTTTGCTAAAATTTAGCCTTGATAAATAAATTGGAAATGCCTTATATAGCTGCTGAAGCTCTGAAGACTGATTCAGTTATTGAATTTATTGTGTAAAATACCACCATAAGGAGAATATGTAATGTTCAAACCAAACAAGAAGGCCGGGCTTGCTGCTGTGGCAATCATGGCGATGTCGATGATGGCTTTGCCGGCCATGGCGATGGCGAAGGTCAATCCCGCCGATGAGATCGTTGTCGCCACCGTTAACGGCGACAAAATCTTCAAAAAAGATGTTTTGGGCGCCCTCAAATCCCTGCCGGTCCCGTCGGCGGATACAGAAAAAGTGTTTCCGGTGGTCGTCGATCAGATGATTAATGAAAAGCTCATCGATGTTGAAACGGCCAAGGCGGAAATCGAGAAAAGTCCCGAATTCCAGCAACGGTTTGCCGCAATGAAGGCGCAGCTGGTCAAGACGGTTTATCTGGAAAAATACCTGAAGGATAAAATCACCGCCAAGACCGTCAAGGCTGAATATGATAAATTCAAAAAGGAAAACAAGGGTAAGGAAGAGGTTCACGCCCGCCATATCGTCGTTCCTTCTGAGGAAGAAGCCAAGAAGATCATCAAGGAACTGGATGGCGGCGCCAAGTTTGCCGACCTGGCCAAGGAAAAATCCTCCGGCCCGACCGCCAAGAACGGCGGCGATGTCGGCTTCTTTGCCAAGGGGGAAATCATCCCCGAGTTCAGCGATGCGGCCTTCAAGCTGAAAGTGGGCAGCTACACCAAAGAACCGGTGAAGAGCCAATTCGGCTGGCACGTGATTTTTGTTGAAGAAAAGCGCGAGCGTGCCGTTCCCGACCTGAAAGACGTTGAAGCGGCCATCCGCAACAAACTGGGCCAGGGGGCGATCGAGTCCCTGGTGAAGGGCCTCCGCGCGAAAGCCGACATCAAGCATTTCAGCATGGACGGCAAGCCGCTCGAAGAAACCAAGAAGAACTAAGTCTTAAGCCTGCCTAAAACACAAAGCGCGCCAATGGGTTAGTCCCGTTGGCGCGCTTTGTTTTATTTATTGACTCAGGGTGTTGTACAGGCATAATATCTGGCTATTCTGTAAAAATCCAGGAAGAGGCATGATCGTGACCCGCAAGATTATTTTAGACATTGAAACGACAGGTTTGTTTACGGCGGATGGCCACCGTATCCTTGAGGTGACGGCGATTGAAATGATCGATTCCGATCTGACGGGGCTGGAGTGCCATGTGCTGGTGAATCCCGAGCGCGACATTCCGGCAGAAGTATCTAAAATCCACGGCATCACCAATGAAAAAGTGGCGGACAAGCCTTTCTTCGCTGCGATTGCCCAGGAGCTGCGGGAATTTATCGGCGATTCTCAGATCATCATCACCTGCCGCACGGAAGCTGATGGCTATGTGCTGGATAAGGCCTTCCTGAATATGGAGATGGAAAGGGCGGGATTCCCGCCCTTCAAGGACGAGCAGTGGGTTAATGTGCGGCTCTGGTCCGAGGCTATGTTCGGCAATGCCAATGCCAAGCTGGACAAGGTGCTGGATTATTATCAGATCGACCGTTCCGAGCGCGATGCCAACGGCCACGGCTCCACGCTCGATGCGCGTTTGCTGGCAAAGGTTTACCCAAAACTTCTGGAAGATTACATGAAGTTCATTGAAGGGCAGGGTTTATCTAAACCGAATCCCAAGACAGCACCGCCAGCGCCTTGATATGTCCGGCTGTTCCGAGATTGTTTCCCGTGAAATACCCGAGAATGCAAAGGTTGTCTGGGCGGCAGCGGTCGCTTTGATTGACAGCGACGGGCGGGTTCTCCTTGCGCAGCGCCCTGTCGGCAAGCATCTGGCCGGGCTGTGGGAATTTCCCGGCGGGAAGATTGAAGCCGGGGAGACCCCGGAACAGGCGCTGGTTCGTGAATTAAAAGAAGAGCTTGGCATTGATATTTCATCTTCTTGTTTAGCGCCGTTGACCTTCGCTTCCCACGCTTACGAAACCTTTCACCTGATGATGCCGCTCTATGCCTGCCGGGTCTGGCATGGCCATGTGACGGCGAAAGAGGGGCAAAATCTGGCCTGGGCATATCCCAAAGACTTTGATAAATATCCCATGCCACCGGCGGATATCCCGCTTGTCCCCATTCTTAGGGAGTTACTTTAACTGTGTACACAAAAGCCATTGATTTAAAGGAATTCTACGACACGGTCCAGGGCCGCGTCGTGCAGCGCATCCTGCGCCACCATCTGCGCCGTTTCTGGCCGGATATCAAGGGGCAGCGGGTGCTGGGGATCGGTTATGCGGTGCCTTTTCTGCGCCCCTTCATCGGCGAAGCGGAGCGCGTGGCTTGCCTGATGCCCATGCAGCAGGGCGCGATTTTCTGGCCGGGGGAAGGCAAGGGGCTGGTCGCCGTTTGCGATGAGGGCGAGCTGCCGATTGAAACCAATTCCGTGGACCGACTGCTGGTGATCCATGCCATGAACAGCGTGGAGAACGTCGATTCCATATTGCGAGAAGCCTGGCGGGTGCTGGTCGGACAGGGGCGTCTGGTGATGATCGTCCCCAACCGCTCGGGGATCTGGGCGCGGATGGATAACACCCCCTTTGGCCACGGTGCGCCCTATTCATTAGGGCAAATCCGCCACTTCCTGAAGGAATATATGTTCGTGCCGGAGCGGGCGGAGCGGGCGCTGTTTTTCCCGCCGAGCTCTTCGCGCCTGATGCTGGTGACGTCGTCGGTCTGGGAAAAGATCGGGCAGATGTTTTTCAATGCCTTCGGCGGCGTCAATATCGTCGAGGCCACCAAGCAGCTTTATGCCGGGACGCTGGTCGGCGCGCCGGCGGCGCAGGCGGCACTGGCAGCGCGGCGACGGTTCTTGACAGCGCCGGGGCCTCTCTCCAGAGTGAAAACGCCCAATAAAGCGTAACCCCGAGGTCATTCATGTCTCTCCCCGTTCCCAAATCCGGCATTCTGGACATCAAACCTTATATCGGCGGCGAAGGCCGCGTGGCGGGGGTGACGCGCCTGATAAGGCTGGCCTCGAACGAGAATCCGCTGGGTTGCAGCCCCAAGGCGCGGGAGGCTTACCTGAAAATGGCGGCCGAACTGCACCGCTACCCCGACGGCGCGGCGGCGGATTTGCGCGCGGCATTGGCGCAGGAATACAAAATGGAGGCCGAGCGCATCGTCTGCGGCGCCGGTTCCGACGAGCTGATCTCGCTGATCGTCCGCGCCTATGCCGGGGCGGGGGACG
Organism: Alphaproteobacteria bacterium; assembly: GCA_021413445.1. Classification (GTDB taxonomy): domain Bacteria; phylum Pseudomonadota; class Alphaproteobacteria; order Micavibrionales; family UBA2020; genus PALSA-926. Next base: position 8,766 of record JAIOQI010000016.1, read on the forward strand.
AGTTGGTCTATAGCGAACATGGATTCCTGATGTATCCGATCAATGCCAAGGCGGTGGGCGCGAAGCCTGTGGCCGCCAAGGAAATCGACCTGCGCGCCGATATTCACGCGCTGCTTGCGGCGGTGACGCCGAAAACAAAAATCATGCTGCTCGCCAACCCCAACAACCCGACCGGCAGCTACCTGGCCAGGGCGGAGCTGCGGGTTTTGCGTGAAAAATTGCCGGAGAATATCCTGCTGGTGATTGATGCCGCTTATGCCGAATTCGTCGGGGCGGAGGATTACGAGGACGGGCGCGCGCTGGTGGACGCTTATCCGAATGTGGTGACGCTGCGCACGTTTTCGAAGATTCACGGCCTGGCGGGATTACGCGTCGGCTGGGGGTATTTCCCGGTCGAGGTTGCCGGCGTTATTAATCGCGTGCGCGGGGCTTTCAATGTGAGTCTGCCGGCGCAGGCCGCCGCCGTGGCCGCGCTGGGCGACAGGGAATTTGTGCAGAAATCGATTGCTCTTGCTAAGGAAGGCCGCGCCTTTTTAGCGAAAGAATTGCAGGGGCTGGGATTGAAGGTCTATCCCAGTGTCGCCAATTTCCTGCTGGTCGAATTCGGCGCATCCGCCGAGGACATCCGCATTGCTTTAAAAGACAAGGGCATCTTCGTCCGCCAGATGGGCGCCTATAACCTGCCCCAGTGCCTCCGCATCACCATCGGTACAGCGGAGGATAATGCAGCGGTGGTGGGTGAATTGAAGAGGATTTCAGGGCTTAGATAAGCTTGAGAATCTCATCCACTTTTTTCGAGTGACCCTTGAATTCAGCGTTGCTTTTGGCCCACTTGAAAACATTTAAATTGTGTATCTCCTTGGGATGTTTCGCACAGTCATCAAAGTCTGCTTTTAATTTTTGCAGGACGCTGATGGCCGCCGCTTTGTCTGGCGTGCTTTGCGTTAAAAGGGCTTCTACCTTTTTTAGGTCGCTGACGGCATAACCATAGTAATTGGCAAGCAACATGGTTTCGGTGGAAAAGGGATAGCTCGCCAGCATAAAAATTGCGCTTAGTGAACTGCTTAAGAATTTTTCATTACTTTTATTCACTTCGTCGAGGTTATGCTTTGCCGCTTTTTCAAACTGCGTTTTAAAATCGCTTAGAGCTTGCAGGACTTCCTGTTGATCATTCGCCATAGTTTTTCCTCCTAGTTTTTGCTCAACGCCGCCGCTTTTTCCTGTGCGGCACTGGCGGTCAGTTTTGCAAATTTTTCTTCGACATCTGCACCTGCGGCATTATTAAAACCGGCTTTGATGCTTTGCCGGAATTTGGGCGAATGTACGACTTCGTGAGGATGGGAATCGATCAGCGCGGAAACCTCTTTGTCAGTTTTGTCTTTTATAACTTCGATCTGATTCCTCTTCATCTCACAAAAAGAGACTTTGTCTAAAAATTTAGCTCCGACACCTATTGCGCTGACTATAAGTCCCCAAAGAAATGCAGACGCCAAGGCTGGTACAAATAGCGATGCTACAACAAGCCCGCCACCAAGCAGCATAATGGATTCAAAAATTCGCGGCTTCACAATATGGAGTTTTTCTTGATTATCTATCAGCGTTTCCTTGAAAGACAGAAGCTGCTCGGTTTTTTCGGCAGCATTGTCCAGCTTGAGGATATTATTCAGTTTTTCGATCCGGGAATGCATGCTTTCTAAATAGGGATGCTCGCCCTCTGAAAGGCCAGTGGTCTGTGCAGCGGAGGCTTTTTTCTTGAAAAACATATGGTTTTTTCCTTGGTTGCCGATGTTAGTTTTTGCTCAACGCAGCCGCTTTTTTCTGTGCGGCGTCTGCGGTCAGCTTGGCGAGCTTCTCTTCGGTCTTTGCAGAGTAATTAAAGCCATTTTTGATGCTTTGCTGGAATTTCGGCGAATTGACGACTTCCTGAGGATGGGAATCGACCAGGGCAGTAACCTCTTTGTTGATCTTATCTCTAATGACTTCAACTTTATTGGAAGCCTTATCAGAAAAGATCGCCACTGTGAAAGCGCCTATCAAGGAGGCTGTCAGGTAAGTTATCATCGCAGCAGGGGCAACCGCCGGCAGCAATCCAATTACAGCAACGGTAAGCAGCCCTGCTGCAAGAACGGATAGCATCGTCCGGATGTGTACGGCCTCGCGTTGTTTATTGTATTCATCTATCAATGCTTGTTTGAAAGACAGAAGTTGCTCGGTTTTTTCGGCAACATTGTCCAGCTTGAGGATGTTGCTCATTTTTTCGATCAGGGCAGGGAAGTCGAGTACGACACTGAATTTTTTCTTTAAAAACTTAAACATAGGGTTTCTCCTTGGTTGATTCGTTATCTCAGCACGCAAGGTAGCATCATCTATAGCTTTATGTCAATTATTTAATTTCATAATACTTATTGTCATTCCGGCGAAAGCCGGAATCTCTCTGAAATACCAAGGAGATCCCGTTTTACAACGGGATGACGTTCTGGGGGCCGTGCGCTACGATTTTACCTTCCGACCCGCTTCATCACTCCCTCAGCCGCATATACCGCCGTGCTGAAGGTGGCTTGCAGCAGGTAGCCGCCGGTGGGGGCTTCCCAGTTGAGCATTTCGCCGACGGTGAAGACGCCGGGCTTGTTTTTCAGCATGAAATGATCGTCAAGCGCGTCGAGCCCGATGCCGCCGGCGGTGGAAATGGCGCGGTCGAGGGGGAAGGGGGCTTCCAGCCTTAGGGGGAGAGCTTTAATGAGGGCGGTTAGCGCGGCGGGGGAGAGCGTTTGCACCTCTTTGCCGCCGATTTCCCGCGTCAGCGCCACGGCAACGGGCGACAACCCGCCTTTTTTGCGGAGGAAATTCGAGAAGGAGAGCGTGCCGCGCGGGGCGCTGAGCCGCTGGATGAGTTCGGCGGACGATACGCCGGGGCGCAGGTCGAGCGTCAGCGTGGCGCTGCCATTTTTTTCGATTGCGTCACGAAGCGCGGCTGAGAGCGCATAAACGGCGCCGCCTTCAATGCCTTTTTCCGTCAGCATCATTTCGCCTTGAATATTTTTTCCGGCAAAAGACAGCATGACAGGCTTGAGCGGCTGGCCGGCGCAGCGGCTGCGGAATATCTCCGACCATGTCACGGCAAAGCCGCAATTGGCCGGGCGGAGCGGCGTTACCGGGATTTTTTGCTGTTGCAGGATTTTGACCCAGCCGCCATCCGACCCGAGACGCGGCCATGACGCGCCGCCGAGCGCCAGTATGGTCGCGGCGGGGGCGGCTGTTTCCGTCTTTCCTTCAGTGTTGGTAAAAACCAGTTCGCCGGCGCTGTTCCATCCCAGCCATTGGCGCTGAAAAACAAAGGTGACGCCCAGCTCAGACAGGCGTATCTGCCAGGCGCGCAAGAGGGGCGAGGCCTTGAGGCTTTTGGGGAAAACGCGGCCGCTGGTGCCGACGAAGGTGGGCTGGCCGAGCCCTTCGCACCACTCTCTTAATGCAGAGGGCGGGAAGTTTTCAATGGCGGGACGTAGTTTTTCTGCTGCCGCGCCATAGCGGGTCATGAAAGTCTTGATGTCTTCGCTATGCGTCAGGTTGAGCCCGCCGCGCCCGGCCATCAGGAATTTGCGCCCCAGCGTCGGCTTGCGCTCATAGATGGTGACGGGGATTCCGGCTTTGGCAAGCGTTTCCGCTGCCATCAACCCGCCGGGGCCGCCGCCGATGATGATGACGGGTTTGGTTTTATCGTTGTTCATCTTAGCCTGTCGCCTGTTCGCTGGCTTCCTGCGTTTCCAGCCAGAGGGCTTCCTGGTGCTGGAGGTCTTTCAGGATGACGGCGTAGGCCTGCTGCGTTTTCTTGACCTGCACGGGATCCTTGTAAAAATCGGTGTCCGCCATCAGGTCTTCGATCTGCTCTTTTTCCTTCGTCAGGCGGCTGACGTTTTTCTCCGCGTCTTCCGCCTTCTTCTTCAGGGAGGAGGATGAAGCTTTGCCCTTTTCCGGTGCGGCTTTTTTCGCCTTGCCTTCCTTGCGTTCCTCGCGGCGCGACTGGACGATGAATTTCCGGTAGTCTTCCAGGTCGCCGTCAAAGAGCGTGCAGGCGCCGTCGTTGACCAGCCACAGGCGGTTGGCGACGCGCTCGACCATGCTGGGGTCGTGGCTGACGAGGACGACCGCGCCCTCATAGTTGTTGAGCGCCTGCACCAGCGCCTCGCGGGCGTCGATGTCGAGG
>JAIOQI010000053.1 GCA_021413445.1 Alphaproteobacteria bacterium
GGAGCAGTGCCGCTTCATCATGATCGACCCCAAGATGCTGGAGCTGTCCGTCTATGACAACATCCCGCACCTGCTGACCCCGGTCGTGACCGAGGCGCACCGCGCCGTCACCGCCCTCAAATGGGCGGTGCGCGAGATGGAAGACCGCTACCGCGCCATGTCGAAGCTGGGCGTGCGCAACATCGACGGCTTCAACGAGCGCATCCGCGACGCCATCGCCAAGGGCGAAGTGCTGATGCACAAGGTCCAGACCGGCTTTGATTCCGACACCGGCAAGCCGGTGTTCGACGAACAGCCGATCTCGCAGGTCGAGCTGCCTTATATCGTCATCATCGTCGATGAATTCGCCGACCTGATGCTGGTCGCCGGCAAGGACGTGGAAGGCTCGATCCAGCGGCTGGCGCAAATGGCGCGCGCGGCGGGCATCCACCTCATCATGGCAACGCAGCGCCCCTCCGTCGATGTCATCACCGGCGTCATCAAGGCCAATTTCCCGACCCGCATCAGCTTCCAGGTCACCAGCAAGATCGACAGCCGCACCATCCTCGGCGAAGGCGGGGCGGAGCAGCTGCTCGGCCACGGCGACATGCTCTACATGGCCTCCGGCGGGCGCATCACCCGCGTGCACGGGCCCTTCGTCACCGACGATGAAGTTGAAAAAACCGTCAAGTACCTGCGCGCCCAGGGCGCGCCCACCTACATCGACGGCGTCACCGAGGAAGAAGAGGACAACGGCGGCGACAGCGGCACGGAAGGCGGCAATGAAGCTTCAGACGAGCTGTACGACCAGGCCGTCGCCCTGATCCTGCGCGAGCGCAAGGTCTCGACCAGCTTCATCCAGCGCCATTTGCAGATCGGCTACAACCGCGCCGCCCGCATCATCGACCGCATGGAAAAAGAAGGCCTTATCAGCGGCGCCAACCACGTCGGCAAGCGCGAAATCTTCTCCGGGAACTACGGAACGTAACACCTATGAAATTTTTCCTGACCATCGCTTTCCTGTTGATATTCATGCCCGCCGCACTTGCAGAAGAGCCGCTGCCGGAGGTGGCGGCCGTCGAAGCCTACCTGAACGGCCTTTCGACGCTGAAGGCGCATTTCGTCCAGACCGCCAATGACGGCACGCAGACCAGCGGCGCCTTTATGCTGAAGCGCCCCGGCAGGCTGCGTTTCGAATACGACCCGCCGGTCAGGGATTTCATCGTCGCCGACGGCCGGTTCGTCCATTACTACGACGGGCAGATGAAACAGGAAAGCTCCGCCCCCATCAGCCAGACTCTGGCCGATTTTTTTCTGAGGGCCAACCTGAAACTGTCCGGCGACATCAGCGTATCGGACGTCAAGCGCGGGGACGGGCTGCTGTATATGACGCTCCTGCAGTCCAAGGACCCGCTGGCGGGTTCCCTCACCCTGATGTTCGGCGAAAACCCCCTCGAGCTCAAAAAATGGCGCATTGTCGATGCGCAGGGACAAGTCACGAATATCGAGCTGTCCGGGACCAAACAGGGAATCACCCTCAAGAACAAGCTGTTCCATTATTACGACCCCGAACGTAAAGAATTGTTTATAAACAAATAGATAAACGATTTTAAAGTTCATCTTCATTGTTTTTTTACGAAAACCCTGCTACACTGTACGTGATTAAGTAAACAGAGTTTTTTGAGGGTTCAGATGACACCTGATGAACAGAATCAAACCTCCACGTCGCAGGAAGAGATGGTGCCGAGCCTGAGCACGACATCCAATGCCCCGATCCCGATGCCTGAGCAGGACGCCGCCAACGCCAATCAGAAAAGGACCAAGCTGCACGAAGTCATCAACGAAGCCTGGGGCTACAACTGGCTGGACAACGACGCCTTCGCCAGCATCATCAAATACGCCGATCCGGAGATGGCGCAAAAAAACAAGATGGGATTTGAGCTGGATCTCCTCAATGGCAAGAAAATCAAGTTCTATCACCCCACCCCCAACGACCCCAACGAAAGGATTGCCGGCCCGAAAAAGGAACTCGACCAGGACACCGCCGCCGCCATGGTGGCGCTGGCCCGCCTGCGCGGCTGGAAAACGATGAACGTGCACGGCACCGTCGAACAGAAGGAAATGCTGTGGCTGGCCGTCATGCGCCAGAACCTGCTGGAGATTGACGCCTTTGAGCGCGACCAGAAAAACGGCAAGATTCCCAAGAAAGACCAAGACGGCAAAGAGATCCCCTTCAGCCCTTTGTCGGTAGCCAATTTCGTCCCGCTGGCCGACTCACCCGTTTACCAGCAATGGCTGCAGGAAGAGGCTGAATGGAAGGCCAAGCACGCCCCCGCGCCGGAACTGACGCGGGACACCGGCACGGGCGCCCCCGAAAAAAAGGCCGTGCCCGACGAAAATAAGAAAACAGAACCGGAAAAAACCGCCGACAAGACTGAAGACAAGAAACCGGAAGCGGAAACCAAAAAACCTGAAACTGAAGTAAAAAAACCGGAGCCGGAAAAGAAATCCGATACGATCACGGGCAGCAAATTCGCCGCCAAGGCGGATAACAACAGCAAGTTCATGGGCAAGGGCCCGGGCAACCAGTTCTCCAGCAAGTTCAACAAGGTGAACAGCAAGCCCCACAACAACAAGACCCACCACAAGCACCGCGGCCCCGACAGGCACAAGCCGCACTAAGCTCTGAAAAATAAGGTGTTTTCGGCGGCGATTTTAGGCTATAATCCGGCTATGATCGGAACGGAAATCGAACACCTGATAAAACTGCTGTCGCGGCTGCCCGGCCTGGGGCCGCGCTCGAGCCGGCGCGCGGTTTTGCACCTGCTGAAAAACCGCGAAAGCCTGATGCAGCCTCTGGCGCAGGCGCTGGGCAAGGCGGCGGAGATTATCGAGGAATGCCCGCAATGCCACAACATGGACACGGTCAGCCCCTGCTCCATCTGCGCCAACCCGCGGCGCGACGCCTCGCTCCTCTGCATCGTCGAGGATATTTCCGACCTCTGGGCCATTGAAAAAACCGGCTCCTTCAGGGGCTATTATCATGTGCTGGGCGGCACGCTCTCCGCGCTCGACGGCATCGGCCCCGAAGACCTCTCCATCCCGCATCTTTTGCAGCGCGCCAGGGACCCCGGCGTGAAAGAGGTGATCGTCGCCCTGAATGCGACGATTGACGGGCAGACCACCGCGCATTACCTCTCGGACTGCCTGAAATTCTGCGGCGTCGCCATCACCCAGCTGGCCCACGGCGTGCCGATCGGCGGCCAGATCGACTACATGGACGACGGCACCCTTTTCACCGCCATAAAGTTCCGCACGGCCGTCTGATGGACAAGTTCAAGCACATCGACACCTGGGTCTTCGACCTGGACAATACCCTTTACGACGCCGAAACCGGCGTCTTCGTCAAGGTCGGCGCGCAGATGACGAACTTCGTCGCCGACCTGCTAAAAGTCTCGCCCGAGGAAGCCAACATCATCCGCAAGGAGTACTGGAAAAAATACGGCACCACCCTGCGCGGGCTGATGCTGGAGCACAAGATCGAGCCCTACCGCTTTCTCGAGCATGCCCACGACTTCGACATTTCCGATGTCCCGCAATGCGCCGTCACCCAGGAATACCTGCAGCACCTGGTCGGCAAAAAGATCATTTTCACCAACGCCCCGCGCGAGTTCGCGGAGCGGATGACGAAACATCTCGGCATCCGGGACCATTTCGACCACATTTTCGCGATCGAGGACGCCAATTTCATCCCCAAGCCCGACCTTATCCCCTATCGCGCCGTGATTGAAAAATTCGACTTTGACCCCCGCCGCGCCTGCATGTTCGAGGACATGGAGATCAACCTGAAAACCGCCGCCGACCTGGGCATGACCACGGTCTGGTTTCACGGCCAGCACCAGGACCCGCATGAGCATGACCATCCGCATGTCCACCACAAGGCCGAAAAACTCTCCGACTGGTTAAGACACACGATCAGGAAAAAATAAAATATGCTCATCGATGCCGAACTTGAAAATACCGTCAACCGCCTGTGGGAAGGCGAAGCGCTGCCCTCCGGCAAAGAGGCGGTCGATGAGGTCCTGAGACTGCTCGGCCTCGGCAAGCTGCGCATCGCCGAAAAAATCGGCGCTGCCTGGAAAACCAACGCGTGGCTGAAAAAAGCCGTGCTGCTCTCCTTCCGCATGAACGATAACGCGCCGATTTCGGGCAGCCCCGGCGGCGGCCATTGGTACGACAAAGTGCCCTCGCGCTTTCAAAACATGACGGATGATGATTTCAAGGCCGCCGGCTTCCGCGCCGTGCCGGGCTGTTTCGTGCGCGCTTCCGCCTACATTGCGCCGAAGACCGTGCTGATGCCCTGTTTCATCAACGTCGGCGCCTATGTCGGCGAGGGCACGATGATCGACACCTGGTCAACCGTCGGCTCCTGCGCGCAAATCGGCAAAAACTGCCACATCTCCGGCGGGGTCGGCATCGGCGGGGTGCTGGAGCCGCTGCAGGCCAACCCCGTCATCATCGAGGACAACTGCTTCATCGGCGCCCGCTCGGAAGTGGCCGAAGGGGTGATCGTCGAAACCGGCGCGGTGCTGTCGATGGGCGTCTATCTCGGCGCCTCGACAAAAATCGTCGATCGCGCCACGGGGGAAATCTTCACCGGCCGCGTGCCGGCTTATTCCGTGGTCGTGCCGGGAACGCTGCCGGGCGACAGCGGCAAGCCCGGGCTTTACTGCGCCGTGATCGTCAAGCGCGTGGACGAAAAGACCCGCGCCAAAACCTCCATCAATGAGTTGCTCCGCCCATGACCGATCCCGTCGCATTGTTACAGGAACTCATCCGCTGCAAAAGCGTGACGCCGGAAGAAGGCGGCGCGCTGAACTACCTTGAAAAGCTGCTGGCCGCGCACGGCTTCACCTGCCACCGCCTGAAGTTTTCCGATCAGGACACGCCGGACGTCGATAACCTTTACGCCCGCCGGGGCACAGCCGCGCCGCACCTCTGCTTCGCGGGGCACACCGACGTCGTGCCGGTCGGGGACGCCGCCGCCTGGCGCCACGCCCCCTTCGGCGGGGAAATCGCGGACGGCCATGTCTTCGGCCGCGGCGCCTGCGACATGAAGGGCTCGATTGCCGCCTTTGTCGCGGCGGCGCTCGAATTTTTAAAGCAGCATCAGCCCGCAGGCTCGCTCAGCTTTCTCCTCACCGGCGACGAGGAAGGCCCCGCCATCAACGGCACGCGCAAAGTGCTGGAATGGCTGGCGGCGCGCGGCGAAAAAATCGATTTTTGCATCGTCGGCGAACCGACCTCCCGCGAAACCCTCGGCGACATGGTCAAGATCGGCCGGCGCGGCACGCTGACCGGAAAAATCGCCGTCCAGGGCGTGCAGGGGCATGTCGCCTATCCCCATCTCGCCGACAACCCGATCCCGAAACTGCTGACGCTGCTCAAAACCCTCGACGACATGGAACTGGACAAAGGCACCGCGCATTTCCAGCCCTCCAACCTCGAAATCGTCAACATCGACATCGGCAACAGCGCGGACAACGTCATCCCGGCGGCGGCGCGCGCCACCTTCAACGTCCGCTTCAACGACCAGTATTCGGGCGCCAGCCTGGAAAAGAAATTGCGCGCGGCGCTGGACTCCGTCGGCATCCCCTATCAGCTGAAAGTAAAAGCCGGCGGGGAAAGTTTTTACACGCCGCCCGGCAAATATTCGGAACTGCTGCAAAGCGCGATTAAAAAAGTGGCCGGCCTGACGGCGGAACTCAGCACCACCGGCGGCACCTCCGATGCGCGCTTCATCAAGCAATACTGCCCGGTGATCGAATTCGGCATTGTCGGCAAAACCGCCCACAAAACCGACGAATGCGTGGCGGTGAAGGATGTTGCCGCCCTGACCGAGATTTACAGGGAAATCCTGAAAGCCTATTACGCGGGGGCATAAAAAAACCGGGCCTCGCGCCCGGTTTTTTTGTAAGACAAAGCCACTGTCAAATCAGGGTCTCATAAACCCGAAATAGATGCCGCAATTCTTGCTGTTCGATGGAGCGTAATCGTAGCGGCAAGCCTGGCCGTAACCCTGGACAAAACCGCTGTCGGGTTTTCCGTCATCCAGCTTGGTGTCCATCTGGGCGGCCGAGATCGGCGACAGGACGTTTTCACCCGGCCCAATGGAATTCAGATTAGCGGGGCTATTGGCCAGCACCAGCACATTACCTGTCGGCATAGTGGAGGCGACGCAGGGAATTACCACCATTGGCGGCAACGCCGCATAGGCGGGGCGGACAAAAATGCCACCCGGCTGTGGTATGTCGTTGAACACGGCAGTGCCCGGAATGCATCCGTTCGGGCTGGCGTAACCGACCATCAGGCCGCCGCCGACTTTCGCCGCCGGCAGGGAGCCGCCGAAACTGGCAGGGGTGCTGACATCAAGGCCGTCATCCGTGATGCCGGAAATCAGGCCGGCGCGGGACAGCTCCAGCCAGAACAGCACGGTTTCATTGGCAGGCGTGCCGGAAGCAGGAGAGCCGGCATAGGATGCCGACTGGAATGAGCTCATATCCCAGACACAGCTGCCGATGACGCCGTTGCCGCCGCCGTCGGTCCCGGAAGTGCAGGCGTTAGGGGAGAGGGTGGTATCGGGGGCGATGCCGCAGTCCGGGCAATTAACTATTTTATTCGGAGCATCCAGCAGATCGCCCGGCAGGCTGCTGTTATAAGTGTCGTAGAAAGTCTTGGCGGCGCCATCCACCGAATTGAGCTGCATGATGGTCGAGGAGATGCGGGCCTGATACAGGATCTGCTGCCCTTTGAGCACGCCGCCGATCAGGAGGCCAATGATGACCATCACGATCGCCAGCTCGACAAGGGTGAAGCCTGTTTGGTGATGCCGTTTTGTCATGTTGTCACTCCCCCCTGCCTCATAAAGATAAAAAAATGGCGGCACCCGCCCACAGGGGAGGGTGCCGCGCATTCATTATTGCGTGATGCCGATGTACAGGCCGCAATCCTTGGATGTGTTGCCTTCGTTATAGTTGCTGGTCGTTGCAAACGCGCCATCCGTGCAACCGGTGGCGCCGGAGACGCCCCAAGCCTGCACCGCGCCGCCGGCAGCCCTGCCATCATCCATCTTGCGGTCCATCTGACCGGCCCGGGCCGGATCCAGCGGCATTGAGCCCGGTGTTCCGGGAGAATCTATGCCCGTGACGGAAGTCGGGCTGACGACGAGGGAAAGAATGGTCCCATTGATGGTAACGCCAGTGCCTCCGCCGCCGCGGTTACCCGGCTGTATGCCATTGCTGTTGCCAACGATGAAGCCGCCGGTGCCGGTCTTGGCCGCCGGGTGGGTTTTGCCGAAGAGCAAGGTTGTGCTCGGGGCTGTGCCATCAATGGCGGAAAGCAGGTTGGTTGCAGCCATATCATAAAAGAAAAGAACCGTCTCATATGCCTCTGTGCCGGCGGTGATAGCGGTGGGGCTGACGATTAAAGGCCAAGCCGCAGGCCCGATGATTCCGTTATGAGCCGTGCCAACCGGAACAACGCAATCTGTAGGGCCGCAACCCGGAATTTGACCGGTGCCGTCAGCATCCCCCGGGTAGTAGCCCCGGCTGTCGTAGAATGTGTTGGCGCCCGCTTCAATCGCCTTGACCTGCTGGATGGTGGCGGTAACCTGGGCGTTCCTCATCAGCTGCTGCCCTTTCAGGATGCCGCCGATCAGCAGGCCGATGATGACCAGCACGATCGCCAGCTCGACGAGCGTGAAGCCTTTTTGCTGTTGAATTCTTCTCATTTTTGTCTCCCCAAAAGAGTTGTTAAAGTAAACCACGCGAAATCATTACCCGTCAGTGTGGCGTCCTAATCCCTATAATTCAACAAAAAAGTTAACCGACCGTTTAGAAATCGCCCGCTGGCCGCTCAAGATGACAAAATGAGGCGCCGGAATAACCCTATGTAAATGATGGGACGGATGATTTTCCCATGGCGCAGACACGCCTCAATTTGACAGGGTGAATCCGCATTTTGTTAAGTTGAGAAGGTTGAGGACGATAAAGGAAGGTCTCAACCTCTCCTCCCGCCCGCTATGACGCCGAGTCGCCGCCCTGGCGGTACTGGGAAGGCGTGACGCCGGCCACCTCCCTGAACACGCGGTTGAAGGAAGCCAGCGAGTTGAAGCCGACCTCGAAGGCGACCACTTGTATGGGAATTGCCGGGTTTTTCAGCATCCGCTTGGCGTCTTCCACCCGGTATTCACTCAGCAGGCGGGGGAAGCTTTTCCCGAAAGCCGCATTAATCACCCGCGACAGCGTGCTTTCGGAGATATTCAGCTCCCGCGCCAGGCCGGCGCGGCTGAAGCTTGCCTCATGATAAAGCTTGTCAAGATCCATCAGTTTCTTGACCCGGTCGGCCAGCGCCTGCTCCTCCGGCGTCAGGTCCTGCCGGGTCAGGCGCGGCGCGGCATTCAGCACCACCGGCGGGGAATAAACCCGCAGCATGGTCGTCGCCGCCAGATAGACGAAAGCCAGCCCCAAAGCGGTCAGCACGGAATCCGCTTCGTCCCGCGCCAGGGTTCCCGTCGAGCGCAGGGAATTGACGGCGATGACCGTGATATTGGCCAGCACCAGCGCCAGCACGACCCAGTATTTTTCCCGCCCGCCCTTCTCCCGCCACAGGACGCCGAACAAATCCTTGTGCCCCCACAGGGCCAGCATGGCCACGGCGCCGGAAATGGAATTCAGCCAGTAAAGCCACTGGAAAAGCGCCGGACAGGCCTGCATCGGCCCGTCGCAGACCTTGACGACATCGCGCAGAAAAAGACCGATCAGCAAAGACAGCGGCACCAGCGCCAGCATCCAGAACTGCCGCGGCTGCGGCGAAGCGCCTTTCGCCACCTGCAGCACCATCAGGTAGCACAAAGGCGGGCCCAGCGCCCAGCACAGCCATTGCAGCAGCCGGATGGATTGCGCGTAATCCTCCAGCCGCAGCGAAAACTGCAGGCTGAAGGAAACCGCCAGCACCGCGAAATAGACGATGGTCAGCGAGGTCTGCCGCCAGCTCCGCACCCGGAAAAGAATATAGACCAGGATGAAGACGCACTGCACCAGGCCGGTCACCGCCAGCCATTCAACGAGCGTAAAACTGGTAGCGGCCTCAGTTTGCAAGATAACCATCCCCGTGGCCTTCCGCGCGCAGGCGCACCAGCCCCTCGACCTCCTCCGGATCGACGCCCAGCTGGTCGATCAGGAACGATTTCATGAAATTGATTTCTTCCGGCGCGGTGGCCCTGTCGCTGACCAGCATGTTCTCCATCAGCTCTTTGGCCGCCTGTTTGTCGCCGCGGTTTTTCAGGATAAAGGCGGGCATCTGCCGCGCCCATTGCGGCATCTCGACGCCTTCGTCCCGGTTCATGCGCACGAGCTTGTAGGCGAACTTGAGCGCCAGGTCGGGGTTGTTCATCCGGTGCTGCGCCAGGTAGGCCGCATGCGCCAGCCAGCGCCATTTCTCGCCCGCCGGTATCTGCCCGACGGTGCTGAGATAGCTGACGACCACCGCCACATCCTTGGGCACGCGGGTGCCGCCGAAATAATAGGCCGCGATCAGCGGCACATGGTTGGAAGCCGGGTCCAGCGCATGGAGGAGGAAAAACCATTTGCCCAGCTTCTCGTAATCATAGTTTTTGAGCGGCGTCACGTCCCGGCCGACATCGCCCAGGTTTTGCAGCGTGATTGCCAGGAAACGGTAGGAGAATTCCGCGTCGCCCAGCGACATGGTCACCGCGCCGCGCCGTGACGGCACCGGCGGCACCCCCTCCCACTTGGAATAAACCTCGCGGCTGATGCCCCAGAAAGCCAGGTTCAGGCTCAGCAGGAGCAAGAGAGCCGCCCGGATACGGTCAAGTTTTCCCTGCGCTGTCTTCAGAACTGTTTCCTCATGAAATCATAAGACGCGGCGGCCAGCAGCAGGCTCACGAAAACGACACCCTGCAGGGCGATGAATCCCGTCAATCCCAGATGTTCCAGCATCGCGATGGCAGAAGCTCCGGCGTCCGGCATGAATTTTACGCCCCCCGAACCTTCGACGCCATAGACCAGCCACGTCGTCTGCCCCATCATGTCCAGGCGGGGGATGATGATCGAGATCATCTTCATCACGCTGCCGAGAACGGCGAAAAACCAGTTTCCCGGCGGCAGCGACATGATGCCGAGCAGCACGCCCACCATCCGCGACAAGGCGTAGAAACCCAGTGTCGCCAGCGCCGAGCCGGCCGCGCTCGACAGGACCATCGAGAAAAACAGCGCCGCCACCGCCATGATGGAAAACTCCACGGCCAGGCTCGCCCCCCATACCGCCAGGCCCGGAAGATCCGGCCGGCCGAGCATGAAAACCGTTCCCGTAATCGCCAGCGCGATCAGGAAAGCGAGCAGCGAAAACGCCGCCGCATGACTGAACAGGAAGCACAGCCGCGAAATCGGCCGCGACAGCAGGAATTCGACCTCCTTGTTCTCGAAGCAGCGGCGGATATAAAAGCAGCAAAAAAGGATAACGCCGGTCACGCCGAGAAAACGCAGGCCCCCGGCGCCGAAGACCAGGGCGAAGCTGCCCTGCTCGTTCACGCTGGCCGAGCCCATGAAGACCGCCACCGCCGCGCCCATCAGGATCATCAGCACCAGCGTCATCATCAGCTTGTCGCGCGCCGCCGCCGTCAGGACATACTTGACCAGATGTTTAGAGATCATCTTCGAATTCCAGCCGCGGAGTTAAATCCTTTGGGAATTACAGCCGCACCGGACGCCGGTCGAGGCCGAATTCCTTGTAGATCTTGCGGTCCTGGTCATCGGCATTCCCCCCCGGCACGATGACGGCGCGCAGCAGGATCACCAGCTCGCTTTTCCGCACGGTGTCGTCATGGTTGCGGAACAGGGCGCCGACCAGCGGCACTTCGCCCAGCAGCGGCACGCCGTTGCGATTGACGTTATTCTGGTCGCGCATCAGCCCGCCCATCACCAGCGTCTGGCCGGACTGGATCTTGATGACGGAGTCGATTTCCTGCACCGACATTTCAGGAATCAGGTTGACAACCGAGCCGCCGTTCAGGGAAATCGTGGGGTCTTCCACATCCCCGACTTTCTTGCTGACCGTCGGACGGACGGCCAGGATGATTTCGCCGGTCGCCGCATTCGCCGACGGCACCACGTTCAGCAGCACCCCTTCCGGCACCGATTGCTGGGTGGTGGAATAGGTCGTGGTGGTGGTGGGCGGGGACCCTATCGTGGTCGTGCTGGCGTTGATGGTGAAATAAACCTTGTTTTCCGAGACGTTCACCACCGCCGGATTGTTGTTCATCACCGTCACCCGCGGGCTGGACAAGGCGCGCACCGTCCCGAAATGGCTGAGGGCGTCGATCACCGGCGCCACGTTGTTGCCCTTGCCGAGGTCGAAGACGGCGGTAATGCCGGTGCCGGCCGTCGGCGACGTGAAGTCCGCGCTCAGATTGGCGAAGCCCGTCAGCTTGACGCTGCCCCAGTCGATGCCGGCCGAAAATTCATCGGTCAGGCCCACTTCCAGCACCTTGGCCTCGATCAGCACCTGCACCGTCGAGACGGCGCGCAGGTCGCCGAGGAACTTTTTCACCAGCCGGTGCTGACGCTCGTTCGCGAACACGCTGACGACGCCGGTCTCCTTGGCGATGGCGTAGGTGGCGGGCTGGTTGGGCGGCGGCGGCACAAACTCGGCCTGGGCGACGTTCAGCGACGGCGCAGACGTCGCGCTCGACAGGGGCGGCGGCGTGGTGGCGGCGTTCGGATTGTTCACGTCAATCAGCGGCATCGTCATCGCCGAGGAGGTTGGCACGGGGTCCGCCAGCGTCGCCAGCGACAGATAGGCGTCGGAAGCGGTCAGGACCTGGCGCAAGCCCTCGTCAAGCTCCCGCCAGAAATTAGAGTCGGAGTCATTGCTGATGCTGGAGCTGGATCCCGCCGAGGAGGAAACGTCGCTGCCCGCGCCGGAGACCGAGATATTGCTGTTGATGCTGCTCGAGCTCTTGCGGGAAACGTTCATGTAATCGACCTTGTAGTTCTTGACGTAAGGCCGGTCCAGCTCGACGCGCAGCACATTGTTCTGAAACTTGTAGCTCAGGCCCGCCATTTCGCAGATGCGATCGACCACGTCGTTGAAAGGGCGGTCTTTGGCGGTGAAAATGATCGAACCGTGGATCTGCGGGTCCAGTTCCAGATCGACCCCCGCCTGCTCCGACAGCTCGAACATCAAGTCGCGCAGCGACACGGTCTGGTTCACCGACACCGTCACCAGCGGCGACGGCAGCTTCATGTCCGACGGCACGGCGACCATCGGGCGGAAATCGGGGGCGCCGGAGGCGGTTTCTTCCGGCAGCGGCACCGGTTCCAGGGCGTCACGGAAATCCTGCAGCTCCTTGCCGGCCGGGCGGTCCATCGTCATCTGGTTTTTAGCGGCGCTGCAACTGCCCAGCGACACGGTCACCAGCGCTATGACGGCGAAGGTGCAAAAGCTGCGAAAAAAATAACGTAATCCGTGTGATGTCATTATCCAGTTCCCCTGAAAAAAATAATTCGTCCCGCCCGTCTATTGTTACAGTGACAGTTCCGACGTGTCAATCTCCGCCATGTTTCCCCCGGCCCTACCGCTCAACTTGTGCTGCTGGATATTGATTTTCATATCCGCCGGGACATCGGCTTCGGCAAGAGCCGTCTGTTCGCTGATGATTTCATTTTTATAATAGTTGAACAGGGACTGGTCGAAAGTCATCATCCCTGCCGGATTATTTTTAGCCATAACCTCGCGGATTTTATTTGTTTCCCCATGCAGGATATGCTCGCGGATCAGCCCCTCGTTGAGCATGACCTCCGGCACCAGCAGCATGGCCCCCTTGATGTCGCGCACCAGGCGCTGAACGATAATCGCCCGCAGGTTCATCGCCAGCGCCATGCGCACCTGCCCTTGCCGGCCCTCGCGGAACAGGCTGATGATCCGCTCTATCGCCTGGCCGGCATTATTGGCATGCAGGGTGGCATAACATAAATGCCCCGTTTCGGCGGCGGCGATCGTCAGCTCCATGATCCCGGCGTCCCGCACTTCCCCCACCAGGATCACGTCCGGCTTCTGGCGCATGGCGTTCTTGAGCGCCACATGGTGCGAAACGGTGTCGATGCCGATTTCCCGCTGCGTGACGATGCCCTTTTGATGCTCATGATAAAACTCGATCGGGTCTTCGATGGTGACGATATGGCCGCCGGCCGTCCGGTTGCGAAAATCCACCATCGACGCCAGGGTCGTCGATTTTCCCGAGGCCGTCATGCCGCACACCAGGATCAGCCCGCGCTTTTCCAGCACCAGCTTTTCCATGATTTTCGGCAGGTGCAACTCCTCAAAGCCGGGGATCTTGGCGGAAATCCGGCGGATCACCATCGCGGCGTGCTGGCGCTGGCGCAGGACATTGACGCGGAAGCGCCCGTCCTTGCCCCTGTCCAGCCCCAGGTTGAGCTCCATGCTGGTATTAAACTCGTTGCGCTGGCGCGGCGTCAGGATCTTGTCCAGCATCGCCTGCATGTCCTCTTCCTGGAGCGCGGCGGCCGGCATCGCCTGCAGCTGGTCGGCGATGCGCAGGGTCGGCGGGGCGCCAATCGTCAGGTAAAGGTCGGTCGCGCCCTTGGCGACCATCTCGTCCAGATATGAATATATCGCGTCGCCGCTCAAAATGTCTGGTCTTCCTTCCCGGAAGTTTGGGGAGGAACCAGGCCCTTTTTAGCGGCCACGACACCGCCCGGCATCGTCTTGGCGCCGCCGGAAGGAGCGACGTCTTCCGTGCTGTCGGTGCTGTCCCTTTGCGCGGCCTTGGCATCGTCCTTGCTGACGATGCCGGCCGCAACGAGGTCATTGATGCAGTCCGCCATCGTCTGCATCCCGAACCGCGCCCCGGTCTGGATCATCGAGTAAATCTGCGCCAGCTGGTTCTCGCGGATCAGGTTGCGGATCGCGCCGGTGGCCAGCATGATCTCGTGCGCGGCGACGCGGCCGCCGCCGATTTTCGGCAGCAGGATCTGCGCCACGATCCCCTGCAGGGAACCGGAGAGCATGGTGCGGATCATCGCCTTGTCCGCCGCCGGGAAAACGTCGATGATGCGGTCGATGCTTTTGGCCGCCGAGCTGGAGTGCAGGGTGCCGAACACCAGGTGCCCGGTCTCCGCCGCCGTCAGGGCCAGCGCGATCGTTTCATGGTCGCGCAACTCCCCCACCAGGATGACGTCCGGGTCTTCGCGCAGCGCGCTTTTCAGCGCGCGGGAGAATGACTGCGTGTCGCTGCCGACCTCGCGGTGATTGACGAGGCCCATTTTGGAATGGTGAAAAAACTCCACCGGATCCTCGATGGTCAGGATATGGCGCGCCGAGGTTTCATTGATATGGTTTATCATCGCCGCCA
The DNA here is from genome assembly GCA_021413445.1 of Alphaproteobacteria bacterium. GTDB lineage: Bacteria > Pseudomonadota > Alphaproteobacteria > Micavibrionales > UBA2020 > PALSA-926. The sequence continues at coordinate 14,432 of JAIOQI010000053.1, forward strand.
GGGTCGTGGACTTACCGCTGCCGGTCGGTCCCGTGACCAGCACCAGGCCCTTGTCGAGGTCGGCCAGCCGCCGGAAGACGGGCGGAGCGTGCAATTCCTCCAGCGTCGGCATATGCGAGGGAATCAGGCGGAACACGGCGGCGGCGCCGTCGCGGTTGGTGTAGGCATTGACGCGGAAACGCGCGTCCTCCCCGAAAGAGATGGCGAAGTCGATCTCCAGGTCGCGCTCGTAAGCGGTCCGTTTGTCTTCCGACATCACGGAAAACAGCAGGGTGCGGATCTGGTCGCTGGTCAGGGGGTCCGTCTTGATGCGCTGCAATTCGCCGTCGATGCGCACGATCGGCGGGTTGCCGCCGCTCAAATGCAGATCGGACGCCTTGTTGTCGGACATGAACTTGAGAAGTGTTGTAATATCCACGGCAAATCCCCCTTGTGATAACTCAATCCTTATCAGACTACGCCCTTAACCCTGAAAAAAGCGTAAATCCCCCCTGCAAATTATAGTCTATAGGGGCAGTCATTAAGTAACCACTTTTTTTTCTTGTCCGTTGGCGATGGTTATGTTAACCTTTCGCGCATTGAGATATTTTGCTTTTAATTTCGCAAGGGATTTGGCCATGACAACTGTTGCGCTGAATAAGATAAGTGTTACAGAAACCGGCCATCCGGAAAAACGGAAAATGGTCATTGCCGTCGATGGCCCCGCCGCCAGCGGCAAAGGCACCCTGGCCAAAATGATGGCCGACCGCCTGGGTTATGCTTACCTCGATACCGGTGCCTTGTACCGCGCCGTGGCCCTGGCCACCCTCGAACTGGGCGGCAACCCCGAAAAATATGCCGACGTCGCCCCGGCGCTGGCGATGGTCAAGCGCAACCTGACCCCCGAGCTGCTGGCCAATCCGGAGCTCCGCAGCCATGATGTTTCCGAGGCGGCGTCCAAAGTTTCCGCCCTCCCCGAAGTGCGCAGCGCCCTGATCGACTACCAGCGCGGCTTTGCCGGCAACCTCCCCGAATCCGTCGGGGGCGCCGTTCTGGACGGCCGCGACATCGGCACCGTCATCTGCCCCGATGCCGACCTGAAGTTTTTCGTGACCGCCGCCCCCGAAGAGCGCGCCCGCCGCCGCTATGAAGAGCTGAAAACCCGCTACCTGGATCTGACCCTGGAAAAGGTTATGAGTGATATTCAGCAGCGGGATCAAAGGGATAGCACGCGCAAAGTGGCCCCGACGCGGGCGGCCAACGACGCCTATATTCTGGATACGACCGACCTGAACCGCACCGAGGCCCTGCAGCAGGCGGTCGAGGTCATTCATGCCAGCCTGCTGTCCCGGAGCGGCGCCACCGGCCCCGGCTACTGAAAAAGTCCTTAAAACAAGCGGTTAAAGCCTTTTTTTATTGACTCTTCCCCCCAAAGTTTATATCCCTTTGACCAACGATCCAGGGCGCGGGTGCCGCATGGCAGCCTTGAATCGTAATTTATTCTGAAAGAGAGAACTAAAACCATGGCAAAAACTGCCGCTAAAGTAGCAACCAAAACAGTCGATAATATCACCGTCAAAGAAATCACCGGCGAAAGCATGAGCTTCGCAAACCTGCTCGACGAAAGCTTCAAGGGCGTGAAGTCCTTCGAAGGCTCCGTCGTTGAAGGCACCGTCGTCGGCCTGGATGACGAATTCGTCACCCTCGATGTCGGCCTGAAATCCGAAGGGCGCATCCCGCTCCGCGAATTCAACAACGGCAACGCGCGCGCCGAAATCAAGATCGGCGACAAAGTCGATGTCTTCATCGAGCGCATGGAGAACAAGGACGGCGAAGCCGGCCTGTCCCGCGAAAAGGCCCGCCGCGAAGAGTCCTGGATTCTCCTCGAAAAGCAGCACAAAGCCGCAGAACGCGTCACCGGCATCATTTTCGGCCGCGTCAAGGGCGGCTTCACGGTCGATCTGGCCGGCGCGGTCGCTTTCCTGCCCGGCTCGCAGGTGGATATCCGCCCCGTGCGCGACGTCACCCCGCTGTTCGGCACGCCGCAGCCTTTCATCATCCTGAAAATGGACCGCGCGCGCGGCAACATCGTTGTCTCCCGCCGCGCCGTGCTGGAAGAAAGCCGCGCCGAAGCGAGGACCGAGCTGGTTTCCAACCTCAAGGAAGGCCAGGAACTGCAGGGCGTGGTCAAGAACATCACCGACTACGGCGCGTTCATTGATCTCGGCGGCGTCGATGGCCTGCTCCATGTGACCGACATCTCGTGGAAGCGCATCAACCACCCGTCCGAAGTGCTGCACGTCGGCCAGACCATCAACGTCAAGATCATTCGTTTCAACGAAGAATCCCAGCGCATCAGCCTCGGCATCAAGCAGCTGGATGCCGATCCCTGGCAGGGCGTTGCCGAGCGTTTCAAGTCCGGCCAGAAATACAAGGGCCGCGTCACCAACATCGCTGACTACGGCGCGTTCATCGAGCTGGAAGACGGCATCGAGGGGCTGGTCCACGTTTCCGAGATGTCCTGGACCAAGAAAAACATCCACCCCGGCAAGCTTCTTTCCACCAGCCAGGAAGTCGAAGTCATCGTCCTGGAAGTGGATGTCGCCAAGCGCCGCATCTCGCTGGGCCTGAAACAGTGCACGGAAAATCCCTGGATCAAGTTCGCCGAAACCAACAAGGCCGGCACGGTGATCGAGGGCGAAATCCACAACATCACCGAATTCGGGCTGTTCGTCGGCATCGGCGACCAGATCGACGGGATGGTGCATATGTCCGACCTGTCATGGACGGAAACCGGCGAGGAAGCCATCAAGAACTACAAAAAAGGCGATATGCTGAAAGTGAAGGTGCTTGAGATCGACGGCGACAAGGAACGCGTTTCCCTCGGCGTCAAGCAGCTCTCCGAAAACCCCAACAAGGACAAGGTGGTCAAGGAAAAAGCTCCTGCGGCTGCGTCCGGCGGCGTTGACAAGGGCACCGTCGTCACCTGCACCGTATCGGCCATCACCTCGGGCGGCATCGAAGTCACCGTCGGCGACAAGATGTCCGGCTTCATCAAGAAGGGCGACCTGTCCCGCGAACGTTCCGAGCAGCGCTCCGACCGCTTTGCGGTCGGCGAGAAAGTCGATGCCAAGGTCATCAAGTCCGACCGCGGCGGCAAGCTCGAGCTCTCCATCAAGGCCCGTGAAATCGACGAAGACAAGGCGGCGATGGCTGAATACGGTTCATCCGATTCAGGCGCGTCCCTCGGCGACATCCTGGGCGCGGCGCTGCAGAAAAAGACCGCCAAGGCGGAAACCCCTGCTGCCGAGCCTAAGAAAAAGGCCGTTAAAAAAGCTAAAACAGAAGACAGCTCCGAAGCTTAATTCGGCGCTGCATTCTGAACACCGGATCAAGCCGCCCGTTTTTGAACGGGCGGCTTTTTCTTGACTCCGCCGCCGCTTCTGCCGCAGAATAAGCATAATCAGGAGTAAAAACATGAACCCGAATTCCGTCATCACCAAAGCGATGAATTTCGCCGCCCAGAAGCACGCCGACCAGCGCCGCAAGGGGGCGAAGCAGGAGCCTTATTTCAACCACGTCGCCGAAGTGGCCTGGCTGCTCGCGGAGCATACCGGCGGACAGGATGCCGAACTGATCGCGGCGGGGCTGCTGCACGACACGATCGAGGACACCGCCACCACCCACGCCGAGCTGGTGCGGGAATTCGGCCAGAACATCGCCGACATCGTCATGGAAGTTTCCGACGACAAATCCCTGCCGAAGCAGGAGCGCAAGCGCCTGCAGGTCGAGCACGCGCCGCACAAATCGGACAAGGCGCGCCTGGTGAAGATCGCCGACAAGACCGCCAATCTCCGCGCCATCCTCGAAAGCCCGCCGGACGGCTGGGGCGAGGAGCGCAAAAGGGAATATTTCATCTGGGCTAAAGCCGTGGTCGATGGCTGCCGCGGCCTCAATCAGGGGCTGGAGGACGGCTTCGACACCCTTTACAAACGCGGCATGTCGGCCTTCACGCCGAAAATTTAAGCGGATTTATTGCAGCAGCCTGAGGATTGAATTCACCCGCCCGGTGTACTCGTCGAACTGCATGGCTTTCGGATTGGCGATAAAAGTCAGCGCCGGATGGGCGGCCAGGGTCAGCGCCCCGAAACCGGGCGGCGGCAGGGCGCGGTTGGCGTCGGCCACCGCCTCAAAATCCGCCTTAAGCTTCACCAGGCCGGTCAGGGCTTTTTTCCGGTCTTCGGCAGCGGGCGACATCAGGAGCTCCTGCACCCCCTGCAGTTTCCGGGCGTAAGAAACATAAGCCGCCTCGTCCTGCCCGGGATTTTCGCCGGTGAACCAGGCGCGCAGGGTCTTGCCTTTGTTGCCACGGGCATAGGCCGCCGCCGCTTCAAATTCCTGGCGCAGGCTTTTCAAGCCTTTGAGCGCCCGATCCTGCGGGTTTTCTTTTTCCATGGCCGTCTCCACAACACCGGGACACTAACCTGTAATTTGTGCTTTTTTTGGCGCGCCGTCAATAATTGCGGCGAAGCCCCGGCAACGGTTTCTGTTTCTTTTGCTCCGGCGCCGGGCTGTCCGTATTGGCTTGGCCGTCTTTTGCCGCCGTAAACAGTTCTTTCAGCGAGCGAACCCGGCCGTCTTTCACCTGGTTGAGATAGTAATCAACGCCCGCTCCCGCCAGCCCGCCGACGATCAGGCCAAGCAGCGTGAAAAGGATGACGCTGTCCCACTTGAAGGGCTGCACATCCAGGCCGTTCGGGAAATTTTTCTGGTAGATGTCGCGGGAGAGCTGCATCAGTTCGTCCCGCATCTCGTCCGCCTTACCCTCGTCCCCGAACCATGCCTCGTGAACGAACGCTTTGATTTTGGCGTCAAGCGCCGGGATGTTCTTCCCGGCGAAATCGATGCCGTGAATAATGCTGTTGCCGGAGCTGACGATGCTGGCGATATGGCCTTGGGCCTTTTCAGCCAGCTGATATTCCTCCGGACCGTCATCGGCATGCGAATAGGTCGAATAAGTCGTGCTCTCCGCCGTTGTCGCCGCCTTGTTCCAGGCCGGGGACAGCCCCAGCAGGGCGGCATGATTTGAGGTGATGATCGGCAAGTGTTCCGTCAGGCTGGAGCCGGTCGCCCAGGTATTGGCGAAGGCGAGATACTCTTCCGGCGTAAAATTCGTCCACCCGGCCGAGGTTTTGCGGCTCCTCCAGATGGCGTATTCATTGTCGGCCTCGGTGGTTTTGGCCGGGCACAGTTTTTCGCCGATATCCAGGTCGGGATGTTCTTTCAGGAACGCCGCGAGCAGCCGGGCGGATTTTTCTCCATGCGCCCCGTCATAAGTGTAGGTATGGACGGTGTGGTCATAGACTTCTCTTTCTTTCTCGACGTCATGGCAATTTTCTCCATGCTCGTCGCATTCTTCCTCGGTATATGTTTCAGTGCGATAGACATCTTCATGCGACTCATCCCAGGCGCCGGAAAATTCCGCCGCGACGGCGGGAAGCTCTTCCGTGGCCTTGACGACCTTGTCGAGGGAGTGCAGCGCCGCGACGGAAGCCGCGGGCATCTCCTCGGCGTAGGTGCTGATCCGGGCGTGAAAGCTCAGGGCGCGGTCGGTTTTCGTTTCCAGGAAATTGGCAAAGGTTTTGTTGGTGCTGTTGATCTCCAGCGCCTCGTTGTTCATCTCAAAGACCTTCATCGGCACGTCATTGGCCAGCGAATAGAAATAAGTCAGCGGCGGCACCGCTTTCCCCTGGTTTTGAAACGCCCGGGTCGTGCCCTCGATCTCCGAAAAAGCGAGGGGGATCAGGGCTTCTTTTTCCTTGTTCTTGTTGTAGCTGACGGCGCCGAAAACCGTCCCCAGCGCCAGCGCGCCCATCACCACCTCAATGCGCGTTTTGTGGATCAGTTCTTTGGCATTTTCGAGCCAGGGATAATTTCTGATTTTGTCCAACAATGATTGTTCCATTTTGCACCCGACTCGGTTAATAATTAACATAATAATTCTAGGGGATTATAGTTATTATGTCAATAAAGATTTGGTTGGGCCTTCAGTCTATTCAAGCTATTGAATTTATTAAATTATACCTGTCAATTCAGGGATGCGGGAGAAATTTCTGCCGCAGGCAGTTTTTGCGGATGGCGGCGGTCAGCTGCTTCTGGTCATCGTTGGCGGCTCTATAAAAAGACAGCGCCATCGAGGGGCTGAGGATTTTTTTGAGCAGGATGTCCTTCGGAAATTTAGCCAGGTAATTCCAGCCGGAAAAGGTTTTGCCCAGCTCCAGAAGGCGCTGGCTGTCGGTGATGTCGGGGCCGGGCCCCAGCGGCAGGGCCTCCGAGATGAATTCCAGGTTGCGCGGCGGCTGCAGGCCTTTATAAATCCCCGCCGCGCGGCCATAGTGCTTGCTGGCGGCATCGCCGTAATATCTTGTCGTTTTCGGCGTGGAGGACCAGTCCAGGAATTTTTTCCTGAGATCGGCCTTCTCATCAGCCAGCGCGGCCTGAAAGCACAACGAAAGCGGTATATTTTCCTTTTTAAGCTTTGCCGCCAGAAATTCACCCTCCGCCCTTTTTCCAAACGCAGTGGCATCCGCCTCGATCAGCGACAGCTGGATGAAATATGCGGCAAAGTCCGGGGTGGTGACGGGGCCCGGGAAATCGGTCGGGCAAAGACCGTGATAATCCTGCCAGGCATGGCGGATCTCATGGGTGATAACCTGTACGGCATAGGCAATTGAACTGGCGGAAGTGTACCTGTCCGCGATGGCGACAACGCCGGTGCCGGGCGTGTAATACCCGCCGCAATTCACGGACTGATGGTCAACGAAAAATTGCACCCCATGCGCTTCCGCCCAGGCCAGCGCCTGTTTCAGGGTCGGTGAATGGGCGGCCATGTTGAAAATGCTTTTCAGGCGCGTTTTATCTTTTTTAATCCGCTCGGCAGACCACGTGGCCTTCAGCGCCGCAAACCCGCTTTGATCCCAGCGCGTTTCGGTTTTTTTGAGGTCGCGGGCGGTCATCGCAGAAGCCTCGGAAAGCCGTGTTTCGCCCGCGCCAGGTTGAATTTCGACCACGCCTGCAATTCCCGTTTGCGGAGGGCGGCGGTCAGCTGCTTCTGGTCGTCGTTGGCGGCTTCATAAAAAGACATGGCCAGGGTGGGGCTGAGGATTTTTTTTGATAAAACTTCATGCGGCAGCCCAGCCAGATAGTTCCGGCCGGAAAAGGCCTTGCCCAGCTCGAGGACGCGTTGAGTGTCGGTGATGTCAATGCCAGACCCCAGCGGGAAAGTGAACAAGCGAAGTTCAGTGTTATTCTCCGGCATCACGCCCTGATAGACGCCGGTAAAACGGCCGCAGTGTTTGCTGGCGGCATCGCCGTAAAATTTCGGCCGGTCGGAAGAAAACCACTCCAGAAACCTGCCCGCCAGATAACTTTCCTTGTCGGCGAGATTTTCCTGCAGGGCAAAAAGCGACTTCAGCACCTGATGATCTGCGCGCTGTCTTTTCAAGTTCGCGAGCCGGCATTCATCCTCCGCGCGTTTTTCGAAGGCGTAGGCATCCGCCTCGATCAGGGAATTTTTGATGAAATATCCGGCGAAGTTATGGGGGCTTCTTTTGAGAAGGCCGTGATGATCCTGCCAGGCATGGCGGGTCTCATGCACGATGATCCGCACAAAATCCTGCATGAAATGGGTGTGCTTTTCCGCGATGGCGACCACGCCGCTGCCGGGCGTGTAATAGCCGCCGACATTCACGCAGGTCCGGTCGATGAAGAATTTGACCCCGTGCGCTTGCGCCCAGGCCAGCGCTTCCTTGAGGACGGGAACACGGGACGCCTGGTTGAAAGCCTCTTTCAGGCTTTTTTCATCTTTTTCAATCCGCTCGGAAGACCAGCCGGATTTGGCCCGCTCAAACCCGCTTTGATCCCAGCGCACTTTGATTTTTTTGAGGTCGCAGGCGGTCATCGATTCCCTCTCAAGGTGAAAAAACTTGTGTCCCATTAGACTATAAATCATGTATTATGTCAATCATTATTTTTCGTAATAATCACCCCCTAACCCCCTGTAAAAATTCGGGTTTTTCAGGCATTCTTGATAATAGAAAACGGACAGGGGGAATCATGCAGCAATACCTCGACCTGATGCGCCATGTGCTCGACACCGGGGTGCGGAAAGCGAATCGCACCGGCATCGACACCCTTTCCACCTTCGGCTACCAGAACCGCTATGACCTGGCGGCGGGCTTTCCGCTGGTGACGACCAAGAAGGTCCACACCCGCTCGATCATCCATGAGCTGCTGTGGTTTTTGCAGGGCGACACCAACATCAGGTACCTCAAGGACAACAAGGTCTCCATCTGGGACGAATGGGCGGACAAAAACGGCGACCTCGGCCCGGTCTATGGCCATCAGTGGCGCTCCTGGCCGGGCAAGGGCGGAGAAGCCATCGACCAGATCGCGCAGGTGGTCGAAGAGATCCGCACCAACCCCGGCAGCCGCCGCCTGATCGTCTCGGCGTGGAACCCAGCCGATATTCCGAAGATGGCGCTGGCGCCCTGCCACTGCCTGTTCCAGTTTTACGTCAGCGAGGGAAAGCTTTCCTGCCAGCTCTACCAGCGCAGCGCCGACGTGTTCCTCGGCGTGCCGTTCAACATCGCTTCCTACGCCCTGCTGACAATGATGGTGGCGCAGGTGACGGAATTGCAGCCCGGTGACTTCATCCACAGTTTCGGCGACCTGCATATCTACACCAACCATCTCGAGCAAGTGCAGCTGCAGCTGACGCGCACCCTCCACCCGCTGCCGCAGATAAAACTGAACCCGCAGGTGAAGGATATTTTCAGCTTCCGCTATGAGGATTTCGAACTGCTCGACTACCGGCACCATGAGGCGATCCGGGGCAAGGTGGCGGTGTGATAAAAATATCCCTCATCGCCGCCGTCGCGGAGAACGGCGTCATCGGCAGCGGCAACAGGATGCCGTGGCGCATCAAAAGCGAGCTGCAATATTTCATGGGCATGACAAGGCACAAGCCGGTCATCATGGGGCGCAAGACTTTTGAATCCCTTGACGGTCCGCTAAAGGACCGCGCCAATATCGTCGTCACCCGCGACGCGGCCTACAGCCGCAAAGGCGTCATCGTCGCGGCGACGCTGGAAAAGGCGTTTTTCGTCGCACGGGAAATCGCCCGTGAAACCGGGCAGGAGGAAGTCATCGTCGCCGGCGGCGCGGAGATTTACGCCCAGGCCCTGCCGCTCGCCGACCGGCTTTACCTCAGCGAAATCCACCTCAAGCCCGAAGGCGACAGCACATTCCCCGCCTTTGACCGCAGCGCATGGACAGAAACGAAGCGCGAATTCCACCCGGCGGCGACAGGCGAAAGCGCGGACTATACAATTACGGTGCTGGAGCGCAGGAAGAAGTGAGTTCTGCGTTCCCAAAACATTTACCGAAATAACGCTGGTGCAGGGGTGTGGCAAAAAGGCAACATTCCCCGCCTAATTGACGCCGCCACGCCTGCAATGCCTTGTTTCTTCCCATGTACGCACATAGCATAAATTGCTGACTTCACCAGACTAAAAATAAACACACAACACAGGAGAACTTCTATGAACTTATTCAAGACAGCACTCTTCGCCACCGTTTGCGTTGTGGCAGCTTCCACATCTTCCCTCGCTGCCAAGGGCTCTGCCGGCGGCTGGGGCGGCGCTTACGCCGGTCTCTCGGCCGGCTACCTGATGGACACCAGCCAGCTGATCGACGTTGATAACAATTATAGTTCAGGCAACGGACC
>JAIOQI010000054.1 GCA_021413445.1 Alphaproteobacteria bacterium
GGGGCTGGAGCCGGACGGTAAGCTGATCTGGAGCTACAAGGAAGCGATGAATCCCTCTGAGATGCCGAAATCGGTGCTGGTCGTCGGCTCCGGCGCGATCGGCGTCGAGTTCGCCAGCTTCTACCGCCAGATGGGCGCGGAAGTGACGATCGCCGAAGTGATGGACCGCATCGTGCCGGTCGAGGATGCCGATATTTCCGTCTTTGTCCGCAAGCAGTTTGAAAAACAGGGCATGAAAATCCTCACCTCCGCCAAAGTGGCGAAACTGACGAAATCGAACACCAATGTCACCGCCGAGATCGAAGTTGGCGGCAAAATCGAAAAAATCATCGTTGATCGCGTCATCGCCGCCGTCGGCATCACCTGCAATGTCGAAGACATCGGCCTTGAAAACACGAAGGTGAAATCGGAGCGCGGCTTTATCAAGATCAACCAGTGGCTGCAAACCGACGAGCCGGGGGTCTATGCCATCGGGGACGTGGCGGGGCCGCCGTGCCTGGCGCATAAGGCCAGCCATGAGGGCGTCATCTGCGTCGAGAAGATCAAGGGCCTGCCCGACGTGCACCCGATGAAAACGGAAAACATCCCCGGCTGCACCTATTGCACGCCGCAGATCGCGAGCGTAGGCCTGACGGAAGCGAAGGCGAAGGAAAAGGGCTATCAGGTCAAGGTCGGCAAATTCCCCTTCATCGGCAACGGCAAGGCGATTGCGCTGGGCGAGCCGGAAGGTTTCGTGAAAACCGTGTTCGATGCGAAGACGGGGGAACTGCTGGGCGCGCACATGGTTGGCGCGGAAGTAACGGAGCTGATCCAGGGCTATGGCATCGCCAAGACGCTGGAATCAACCGAGGTCGAACTGATGCACACCATCTTCCCGCACCCGACGCTCAGCGAGATGATGCACGAGAGCGTGCTGGATGCTTACGGGCGGGTTATTCATTTTTGAAAAATAAGAGTTTATGTGTTTTAACCTTTTCCATTGGCAGTTAATGACATTACAAGAAATATCATCTTTTGTTTCTGACTGGGGTACTTTTCTTGCGGCTCTAGCAGCGTTTCTAACGCTGCTAGAGATGCACAGACAAAGAAAGCACAGCTATAAACCCGATATTGTTCCTATAGAAAAAACCTTTAATGGTTATTTTGAATCCGCGATTTTTTGTACATGGAAAGAAAATATCCCCCAAAAATTAGCAAAAAGAGATAAGACGACTTCTGCTGATGTAGATATAAAATTATCCTTATTTAATTTGGGAAATGGCGCTGCAAAAAACTTACAATTTGAATGGGATTTTGAATTTGAATCTTTTATCAAAAAATTAAACTCTATAAACAAGAAAGCAGAGACAGGTATCGAGATTGATAACTCAGGTCCTCTCCTCCAGTTCAAGGAAAATGGTCAATGCAAGATTGGCGTGAATTTAAAGCCAAACCTAAAAGATCGTAAGGATTATTTACTTCCAGCATCTATAGAGAGAGAAGGGCTCAAAATATCATTGCCCATGGCTTATATTTGGCTTGTTTCAAATTACTTCTATTTAAGATTTAAAATACTTTCTAAGGACCTTCCTTTTGGGATTCCAGATTTAAGGCTAAATATTGAATATTCCGATATTGCAGGGAATAAATACCAAACAGTGTTTTTATTTAATATAGGACTTATCTTTTTCGCGCACGGAGAGCCCATGCCGGATTTTCGTGCTTATATACATTATAAGCTATCCAAGTAAAAAACCTACCCCCCCTTAAACGCCAGCACCGTCCGCGGCTCCTCGGACAGGCGCAGTTTGTACATGTAGTATGACTCCATCACCCGCTGGACGTAGTTGCGGGTTTCGTAGATGGGGATTTCTTCGATCCAGTCGATGATATCGACCTTGCCGCTGCGCGGGTCGCCAAATGCTTTTATCCACTGCCGGACGTTGCTGGGGCCCGCGTTATAGGCGGCGATGGCCAGCGGGTAGTAGCCGTCATATTTTTCCAGCAGGCTTTGCAGATAGGCCGCGCCCAGCTCGACGTTATATTCCGGGTTGTCCGTCAGTTTATGAATGGTGAATTTTTTGCCGATACTTTTTGACATGTGCTGGGCTGTTCTCGGCATCAGCTGCATCAGGCCGCGGGCGCCGGCCGGGCTTGCCGCCTCGGCATCGAACATGCTTTCACGGTGCACGATCGCGTGGATCAGGGCGCTTTCCGGATCGTCAATCGGCATCGACGGGAAAAGCGGATAGCCTTCCGTGAACATGAAGCCGCCGATTTTTTGCTGCATCTGCTTGTTGGCCTCGACCGAGTAACGGGGGCGGTCAGCTTCCCGCGCCAGCCGGGCGATCAGCACGAAGTCAGTCCGGGTGGAGGCCTTATTCAGCAGCTTGATGAAGAACGGATCGGCATACTTCTCCAGCTCCTCATTGGCAAAAAGATGTATCACCCGCACCAGTTCCGTGTCTTCAAAAGCCTGCTGGGCTTCCGGCGGCACCTCGTCGTCTATGAACTGCGCGGCATCGACCGGGCTCTTGAGCTTTTCATGGCTGAGTTGCCCATAGAAGGTGGACGGAAACTGCGCGCTGAGCTTATACCAGTTTTGGGAGGATTCCCGCTGCTGCATGGCCTCGGCGGCGCGCGCCAGCCAATAAGCGGCACGCGAACGGCTGACGGCGGAGTTGACCGCCTGATAGAAGTTGTCGAAGTGCCGGTAAGCAACGCCCGGCTGGTGAAAGAAGCGCAATGAGAGCCAGCCGAGGGTCCATTCCGCCTGGCTGTAGTCACCGCCCGAAGTCAGCCCGTGACCGGCAATGATTTTATAAGCGCCGGCATAGTCCTTCTTTTCAATAGCGCGGCGGGAGAGGATGTTGCGTTCCCGCCACCACAATTCGGGATGTGTCAGGTTTTTAGGCAGATGGCGCAACAGCGCAACGGCATCCTTGTCCTTGTTCATCTGCCGCCGCCATCTCAGGCGGTCATAGAGAAGGCCGCTGTCATTGAGCAGCGCGGCAGGGACGGCCCGCACCAGCTTCGACGCCTTGGAAGACATGCGACCGAGCGCCTTCCGCGCCTCCGCCAGCTTGCGGTGATCGGCATCAATCAGGGGCAGCATGTATTCCGCCTCCTGATACCTCTGGGCCCAGAGCAGGGCGTCGAGACGGTCAACATAATCCGTCGGCGAGAAAAGCTTCCGGTACTGGCTAGCCAGCGCGGCGGTTTCCTTTTTATCGAGCTCGGCATCAAGCCAGAATTTTTTCAGGGCGGCCTTGGCCTTAATATCCTGGCCGAGGCTCAGGAGGGCCGCCATGTACGCATTGAGCCCGTCAGCGCTTTTAGGAGCGTTCTGGTCGAACCAGGCGGCGATTTCGTAAGGGTGCTGCGACGAGGCGCCGATACCTTTTTCGATTCGATCCCGGAAGACGTAGAGCTTCGGCCAGCCGTAATTTTCCAGGGTGAAATGGATCAGCTCCCCGGAATCGAAGGGCATGTCGGTTTCGGTCACGTTCAGCCACATCAGCAGTTTTTGGGCCACTGGGTCCGGATTGCCGCCAAAGGCATTCTGCCAATTCGGCTCCGCGCTATGGGCGGGGGTGGAAATGAGGATTATAAGGGCAAAAGCCCCGATGAGAGAGCCTAGCCGCTTGCCCATCCGGCGGAGGAAAGGTAGAGTGGGGGAGACAATCGTAAAAGGAGAATGGCGATGATGTTCAAAGGTTCCATTGTGGCGCTGGTGACCCCCTTCAAAAAAGGGAAGGTCGATATTGACGCCTTTCAAAATCTTGTCGAATGGCATATTGCCAGCGGCACTCATGGACTCGTTCCTTGCGGCACAACAGGTGAAACACCCACTCTTCACGATGCGGAACATAAGCGCCTGATCGATGCCTGCATAGAGGCGGCGGATGGCCGGGTTCCCGTGATTGCCGGAGCCGGGTCCAACTCCACGGAAAAAGCAGTCGATCTGGCGCGCTACGCCGAGAAAAGCGGTGCTGACGGTATTCTAGTCGTAACGCCCTACTATAACAAGCCTACGCAGGAAGGCCTCTATCAACACTATAAAACTATCCACGACTCAACCGACATACCCATAATTATCTATAACGTGCCGGGGCGGACGGGCGTGGAAATCTCGGTGGAAACCGTGATCCGCCTCGCGGCCTGGAAGCGCATCGTCGGCATCAAGGACGCCTCGGTGGATTTGTCGCGGCCTTTGCAGCTGCGCGTGGCGCTGGGGGATGACTTCATCCAGCTTTCCGGGGAGGATGCGACGGTCGCGGCCTATCTGGCGCAGGGCGGTCACGGCTGCATTTCCGTGACGGCGAACGTGGCGCCGAAACTCTGCGCCGACCTGCACAACTACTGGCAGAAAAAGGATTTCAAGAGCTTCGAGCGCCTGCGCGACGTGCTGCTGCCGCTGCACAAGAACCTCTTCATCGAAACCAGCCCGGCGCCGGCGAAATACTGCCTGTCACGGCTGGGCAAGTGCGGCGAGGAACTGCGCCTGCCGCTGGTGCCGGTGACAGCAGCAACCCGCCTGAAGCTCGACGAGGCGATGGAGTTTGCGGGGATTTTCAAGGCGAACGAAAAAAAGCTGAAAAAGGTCGGCAAACGCTGATCTATGGCCAAAAAGAAAAAAGACAAAGAAGACCCGAACTCAAAAACCGTCGCCCAGAACCGCAAGGCGCGCTTTGACTATTTCATCGAGGACACGATGGAGGCCGGCATCGTGCTGACGGGGACGGAAGTGAAATCCCTGCGCGGCGGCCAGGCCAGCATCAACGAAAGCTATGCCGGGGTGCATGAGGGGGCGCTGTATCTGCTGAACGCCTATATCCCCGAATACACCAAGGCGCACATCAGGCTGCAGCATGAAGTCCGCCGCCCGCGCAAGCTGCTGCTGCACAAGAACCAGCTCGACAAGCTGATGAGCGCGGTGCAGCGCAAAGGCACCACCATCGTGCCGCTCTCGATTTACTTCAACAAGCGCGGCATCGCCAAGGTCAACCTCGGCGTCGCCAGCGGCAAAAAGCAGCACGACAAGCGCCAGACCGAAAAGAAACGCGAGTGGGAGCGCGAAAAGTCGCGGATTATGAGAGAGAAGGGGTAGTCTGCTTCGCGGTGAGGGTGGTCTTCACCGTCTTGGCGACATCCGCCTGGATCTTGGTGTCGAAGCCCATCTTCTGGCCGCCCTGCTTGTCGCCGTACATCGTGATCAGGTCGGCATAAAGCGCGGGCATGACCTTGTTCCAGAGCACCTGCTTGCCCTTTTCCGGGAACGATGCAGTGACCTCATTGATCTCGCTCACCTTATGGCACTGGCCTTTTTCGCATTTCAGAAAGCTGTGCGCACTGGAATTGGCCGGCAGGTTCTCCAGGCGCTTCTCTATTTCCGGCGGCAGGTTAAGCCCGGCATTCTTCATGGCCGCATAAAACTCGTCCTGCGTGGCAGGAACCTTGCCCCAACGGGGATAACCTTCAATGATGATCTGATGGATGCGCGCCTGCACTTCGATCCCCGACCTGAGGTATTGTATGTGCTTGTACTCGCCCCAATAGTCCCCCGTCTTCTTCATCACTTTTTGGAACTCGGAGCATAACCCGCCCCCTGTTTTCTTTTCTGTAGTTAGTTCTTCCATGACACGGTTGCTCAGGGGCTGCTGCTCTCCATCGGTGAACATATTGTAGGCAAGCTTTTGAAGAAAACTCCGTTCTTTCCTATGGGCGGTGTCCCCCTGCATAATGTGGATCGCTTCATGACCCAGCGTGGAGTGTACGATTTTTTGTTTTATCAGGCTATTTTGATTGATGCTGATTTCTCGTTCTTCTTTTGTTGTCGAGGTCGCCTGCCCGTTCAGCTTCGCATTCACAAAAACAATCAGCTTGACCGGCTCTTTCTTCAAAGCATCGGGGTTAATATCCAGCCCCTTGGGCGGCCAGTCGCCGAAGGAGGCGGTCAGCATCTCCTGCACAGTGGCATGGCCCCGCATCAAGAGCTGATTGGCCATACATTCCCGTTTCTCTATAACCTCGACGACCATCGCAATCCCTTCATCCAATGAATTCGGACTTGATGAGCCTATCTTACCATATTGTTTATTAAATATCTGTTAAACCTATTAAAAATCCTGATAAATCAGTAATTTATGAGAGGGAAGGCGCGGTTTGTTTGGCTGTAGGGGAATTGAGCTTGCTGTCCAGTTCAAACTTCTTCGCGCCCTGCGCATCGCCGTACATTTCGGCATAGCGCGCCGGCATGACACAAGACCCCAGTTTAATTCATTGAGGGATTCACCTTCTGCTTCTGGATGGGTGAAACTTTCTGGTCGATCGCGTTTTTCAGGCTAACGTCAAAGCCCATCTTCTTGCCGCCGTTCTTGTCGCCATACATCTCGATCATGTCGGCATAGAGTGCGGGCATGACCTTGTGCCAGAAGAGGTTTTGGCCTTCCTGTTCGAAGGAATTGCTGACCTTGTTAATGTCCTTGACTTCCTGAAGGATCATCTTGGCCGTCGGAGGGGAGCTTTTCAGAAACACCTGTGCGGCAGAACCTTCGGGCAGTTTCTCAAGATGCGCCTCAATATCCGGCGGCAGCTTCATGCCGACACTCTTCATCGCCGCAAAAAACTCGTCAGGGGAAGAGGGAATGCGCCCCCAGCGATCATAGCCTTCGGAAATGATCTGGTGCATGCGCGCCTGCACTTCGACACCCTTGCGCAGGTAACCGATATTTTTAATCGCACTGCGCCAATCCGACTTATGCAAGCCGCTCACGGACTCGTTGAAGGCCTCGCTCAGGCCGCCCATGCCTTTCTTCTCGACCAGATCCTTCATGATAAGATCGCTGGTAGGCTGTGACGGACCGGCCAGTTTTAATGCAAGTTTCTCGACAAAGCTCATCTGGCGCCCAAAGGTGTCCAGCTTGCGCATGGAATTGTCGTACTGAAGCACATGAAGGGCTTCATGACCGACAACGGAATTCAGGCCGCTCATTTTTTTGACAAAACTCGCGTCCATCACAATATGACGTTCTGCGTGCATGGACTTACCGTCCAAGTCCTCCAAATGCTTGATTTCCAGCTTCACGATCTGATCGTGCGTGAGAGATTCATCCACTTCGATCCCTTTGGGAGGCCATGTGCCGCCGTAGGACATGGCCATCAGCTCGCCCACCGTCGCATGACCCTTCATCAGCAACTGGTTCGCCATCATTTCCCGCTTGTCGGTGACCTCCATCATTTATGCGCCTCCGTCATGATGGGGCAGGGGAAGTTTTTTTGACGTCCGCCTGGCCGGGGAAATACTTCAGCGGCATCTGGGTCTTGGGATTGACGCCCAGCCCGAAGCGCGCGCGGCCCGGCCCATCGCCGTACATTTCGATCAGGTCGGTGTAGAGCGCGGGCATGACCTCGTTCCAGAAGCCCGGCCTGCTCTTCTCCTGAAGAGAATCTATGATCGATTGAATGTCGGCCACTTTATTCTTGCATACCTTGCTGCTGGCCTCTTCGCACGACAGGAAATGGCGGGCGCTGGAATTCTCCGGCAATTCCGCCAGTTTCTTCTCGATATGATCCGGCAGCTGAAACCCGGCATTCTTCATGGCCGCATAAAATTCGTCCGAGGTGGCGGGAACCTTTCCCCATCGCGGATAGCCGTCGATGACGATCTGGTGGATGCGCGCCTGTATCTCCGACCCCTTGCTGTTGATGACTTTACTCATGCGGAACATAAGTTCATCCGAATGAGACAGCTTACGCCCGGAGTTTTTGTTAAAATCACTTTTCAGGGTTAAGGCGTTTCCTTTCCGGGAGGTGAAGTCCGTCATAATGTCCTCGCTGACAACGCCTTGTCCGCCCTTAAAAAACTCCGCCATTTTCATGGAAAAGCTCTTCTGCAGCCGGGTGGAGTGCTCCCCCTGCAGGATATGGGTCATTTCGTGGCCCATCGTCGAGTAAAGCATGCCGTACTGCTGGATCAGCTCTTTGTTGAGTTTTATCCAAAGCTCCTGCTGAAGCACCGGAGGGGTGGCGAGGGCCATTGCCGCATCCCCCTTCATCGGTATCAGCTTCACCGTCTGGCTGTGCTTGATCTCGGGATTGATCTCCAGTCCCTTGGGCGGCCATTCGCCGAAAGAGACTGTCAGCAGCTCCTTCACGGAGGCGCAACCCTTGACCAGGAGTTGGTTGGCCATGATTTCTCGTTTGTCAGCGACTTCCACTTCTGCCAGCATCTCAATTTATCCTATAAAAGAAGACTTCTTAGGCTCGGGCTTTTTAAATTCTTCCAGCGCGCCCAGATGCACCAGAATCTCCAGCAATTTCCCGGCGGCGTCCGGTTCGTCCATGTCGGGTATCGGCTGCTCGTATTTGAGCGACCAGACGTCTTTCTGATATTGCCACCATTCGGGGAAGGTCATGCCCGTGCCGGACTTGGCGTCGGCATAGACCGCCTGGATCACATCCGCCGGCGTCTCGCCGGAATACTCGGCAAAAAAGGTTTTGTAATGCAACATGGCGCAACCCCCATTATCTGTTGACGACCTTATCTTACCATATTGTTTGTTAATAATTAGTTAAATACATAATATTGCTTATGAATACGGTAATTTGGGGTTGCTATCCGGCGAAACATTAGGCATATTCTCACGGCTTTACTAATTCAAGCTGACTAAAAAATCACAAATGAGAAAAGAGGACCACCTATGGACAATATTCCAATGATTATTCTCGCTTCCGGCGTGCTGGCGCTGGCTTATGGCGTGTTCACCGGCAAGCAGATCATGTCTGCAAGCCCGGGCAACGCGCGCATGAAGGAAATCGCCGCGGCGATTCAAGAAGGGGCGAATGCTTACCTGAACCGTCAATATACGACCATCGCCATAGTAGGTGCGGTGGTGGCGATTGCGCTCGGCGCGTCGCTGGGTCTGCAGGTCGCGGCCGGATTTGTGATCGGCGCGATCCTCTCGGGCGCTGCCGGATACGTCGGCATGAACGTGTCGGTACGGGCCAATTCCCGCACTGCCGAAGCCGCGCAAAAAGGCATGGCGCAGGCGCTGGACATCGCTTTCAAGTCCGGCGCGATCACGGGCCTGCTGGTGGTCGGCTTGGGCCTGCTCGGCGTGGCCGGGTATTACTTTTTCCTCCTGTCCAAAGACACCCCGACCCGCGAAATCCTCGAAGCCCTGGTCGGCTTCGGGTTCGGCGCGTCGCTGATCTCGATCTTTGCGCGTCTCGGCGGCGGCATCTTCACCAAGGGCGCTGACGTCGGCGCCGACCTCTGCGGCAAGATCGAAGCCAACCTGCCGGAAGATGATCCCCGCAACCCGGCGGTGATTGCCGACAACGTGGGCGACAACGTCGGCGATTGCGCCGGCATGGCCGCCGACCTGTTCGAAACCTATGTGGTGACGATTGTGGCGACAATGCTGATCGGGGCTTCCGTTTTCACGGAAGCCGCGCAGGCCGCCATGATGCAATTGCCGCTGCTGATCGGCGGTCTCTGCATCATTTCCTCCATCATCGGCACTTACTTTGTCCGTCTGGGGAAAAAACAGAACATCATGGGCGCCCTTTACAAGGGGCTCGCGGCAACGGGCGTTGTTTCCATCGGCCTCATTTACTTGGCCATCAAGATGCAGGTCGGTTACGGGACTGATGCTGACCTGCTGGATGGCAGCACAATCTCCGGCATGAGCCTGTTCTACTGCGCCCTGACGGGGCTTGGCGTAACGGCAGCGCTGGTGATGATTACCGAGTACTACACTTCGACGGCTTACCGTCCGGTACGCTCGATCGCATCGGCGTCGCAGACCGGCCATGGCACCAACGTCATTCAGGGCCTGGCTGTTTCTCTTGAATCAACCGCTTTGCCGGTGGTCGTCATCTGCGTCGGGATCTTCCTGTCCTATGAACAGGCGGGTCTCTACGGGATTTCCCTAGCGGCAACCACCATGCTGGCGCTCGCCGGCATGATCGTGGCGCTGGATGCTTACGGCCCGGTGACGGACAATGCCGGCGGCATCGCCGAAATGTCCAAACTGCCGAAAAGCGTCCGCGTTGTAACAGATGCTCTTGACGCTGTCGGCAACACGACGAAAGCGGTCACCAAAGGCTACGCTATCGGTTCCGCCGGCCTGGCCGCGCTGGTGCTGTTTGCGGCCTATACGGAAGAGCTGAAACACTACTTCCCGGACATAGACGTGACATTCCCCCTGAATGAGCCGCTGGTTATCATCGGCCTGTTCATCGGCGGCCTGCTGCCGTTCCTGTTCGGCGGTATGTGCATGACGGCCGTAGGCCGTGCAGCCGGTTCCATCGTCGTGGAAGTGCGCCGTCAGCTGCATGACATCCCCGGCATCCTCAAAGGCACCACCAAGCCCGAATACGGCAAGGCTGTCGATATGCTGACCAAGGCGGCGATCAAGGAAATGATTATACCGTCCTTGCTGCCCGTGGCGACGCCAATCGTGCTGTTCATCATCATCTACAACGTCACCGGCGAAACGGCAGCGGCCTTCAAGACGGTCGGCGCGATGCTGGTCGGCACGATTGTGACCGGTATTTTCGTGGCGATTTCCATGACCTCCGGCGGCGGCGCGTGGGATAACGCTAAAAAATACATCGAAGAAGGCCACTACGGCGGCAAGGGTTCCGATGCCCACAAAGCAGCCGTCACCGGCGACACCGTCGGCGATCCCTACAAGGATACCGCCGGTCCCGCCGTCAACCCGCTCATCAAGATCGCCAATATCGTGGCGATCCTGCTGGTGGCCGCGGCAGCGAAGTATTTTGCCAGCTAACTAAAAAGACGTCCTCAAACAAAAAACCCCATCTGGAAACAGGTGGGGTTTTTTTGTGCGGGACGGTTGCTTGCCTCATCGGGTTCTTCGCGCTATAGTCTCGGACATGTCACGCATTCTATTCACCTTAAGCCTTTTGTTCCTGTTCAGCACTTCGGCTCATGCGCTCGAGCCAAGCGTCTTCTGCACCCAGGACGCGAAACTATGCCCGGACGGTTCCGGCATCGGCCGCACAGGCCCCAACTGCGAATTTGCGCCGTGTCCAGGTGAAAAAGAAGAGGGCTCTATACCGGTCTGCTCCAAGGAACTGAAGATCTGCCCCGACGGCTCGAGCGTTGGGCGCGTTGGCCCCGAGTGCGAATTCGCGCTCTGTCCCGGTGAAACAACTCCCGGCGAACCAGCGTCCAACGATCCAAGTTACGAAGAAGAATGAGGAAAAGTCCATTTTGACGTGAATTATAGAGGGATAAAGATAAGTGATTTCCCATAATATACATTATCACACAATCAGGCTCCCTTGTTTATTCCTCTATCCAGACTGCCTGACCTGCTATAATTGCACCATGAACCCTCGTCTTATCGCACTGCTGACAGCTGCTCTCCTTGTCTCCGGCTGTACGGCGACACAAGCCCTGAAGGACATGAAGCAATCCAGGACAGCGTATAAAGCTTGCCTGGCTCAGCATCCTAAAGACGCATCGACAGCCTGCAAGCGCCAAAAAATTTCCTATGAGACCGCTTCACAGGCGTACACGTCGATGGCGCGCGGCAGCAACGGCCTGGACGCCGGTACAAGCCGGGATTAAGGGGGCTTGTTTTCAGGTAAGCAAAGGAGCTTCAAGCAACTCAGTTACACAACCTCGCCGTTCTTTGCGCCTGCTTAAGACTCAAATCCCTCTGCCGGATACCCGTGCCTGCGGGCGTGGGGTTCCAGGATGTCGAGCACGGGCTTCAGCTGTTCCCTGTAACGCAGCCAGCGGCCGCTGGCGCGGGTATATATTTTTTCCGTGACCTGATGATAGCTCGGTGTGTTGATGCCTTTTCTTTTGTGCGCAGTCTCATCGTATTTCAGAACGGCATCATGCCATCCCGTGCCCAGGAAATCGAGCAGACCGGCAACTGTAGGGCGGAAGTCATCGACGATATCTTCGTAGCGCACCGCATGCACGTTCAGAGGCATGATTTTTGTCAGGTGTTCCCAAAGCCCGAACACTTCGTCGTAGAAGCGCGCCGCATCCTGGATATCAAGAAAACGGGCCATGGGCCGGGTCATCTCGAACTCCTGCATAAAACAACTGAGCACGCAGTCACATGGGTGCCGCAGCGCCAAAATGAATTTAGCGTCGGGGAAGACGCGCTTGATCAGGCTGGCGCGTAGAATATTGAGCGGCAGCTTATCAATAAATATTTTATCCTTTCGAATCTCCATGTGATCGCTATGCTCAGCTAGAAAAATCCGCCGCATTTCCTCAATATCACCCGCCTTTGTCGGGAGCAGGCAGGATGCATAGCCAGGACTATTCTTGGATTGCTGTTCATTGGCCTTTATAAGATATTGCGCCATCTGGTACACGGCCGGTTTTTCTTCAGCCACCTGAACGGCGGGATGGCTTGACAGTATCTGGTCAAGCAGCGTCGTCCCTGAACGGGGAAACCCGATCAGGAATACGGGGGCGGGGTAACCGTCCGGCAACGGGGGAGACGCGTCCCGTATCTGTGGTTCTAGTTTTTCCCGGACGAGGGCGATTGCTTTGCTGATGGAGGTTTTATCATTCGCCATAACCCCCGGAGTACGTTGCTGTCTGTTCTTAGCGAGAACAAAACAATCAAAGGCTTTGTCCACGATGTTCAACCGGTCATACACCCCCCCCAACTCGTAAAAAAATTTAGAGAAACTATGGTTGCTGATATGCACATCCGTTTTCACTGCCTGACTACACCGCTCGAGCCGGACGAGAGCTTCGTCTATTTGTCCGGTGCGCCTTAAAATTTTGGCCTCGATAATAGTCAGGTCCAGGTTTTTATCGCTGACGTATTTCCTGGCATCCTTGAGCGTGGCCAGCGCCTCCTCTACCCGGTTCCCTTTTTCCAGCAGATGCACGAGGCTAGTCCAAGACGCCGCAACAGAAGGATCCCGTTTAACCGATCGTTTCAGGCAGTCGATGGCTTCATCCCTTCTATGCTGCAATACATAAAACTCCCCCAGAAGAGATAATGCAGCGGCGCGTCCGGGATGGCCTTTCAGCGCCTGGAGGAAAATGGATTCTGCCTCTGCCCGACCGCGCGTCCTGACCAGCTCTTTGCCGAGGTTGAGATAGGCCGCGGACCAT
>JAIOQI010000033.1 GCA_021413445.1 Alphaproteobacteria bacterium
GCCGGACACCAGCAGCACCCGCAGGCGGTCGCGCACGCCGTTGACGATGACGGCGGCGGTGTTGTTGGCCTCCGTCAGTTCCCCCTTTTCGGCAGCGACGGAGAACTCGAAAACATTCTGCCCGACATGGTCGAGTTTGAACGTATAGACCTGCTCCCCGCCCGCGGTCACCGTGTATTGGCCAAAGGGTTTTCCATCCTGCCGGACATTCAGGACAATCGGCACAGAAGGAGATGGACCGACGTCATCGACCTTCACCTTGATGGAAATATCCTGGTTCAGCAGCCCGTATTTCGGCGCTTCAACCACCGTCACCTTGCGGTCGAACTCGTCCTTCCTCCCCGTCAGGACGACATTGAAAGGCGCCAGTTTTTCCAGCGGCCCCAAAATTTCAGGGACATCGTGCACCTGCCCGTCCGTAATCAGCACCGTGCCGGCCACCTGCCCGAGCGGAATGCCCATAAGATTGTTGCGCAAGGCCGTGAAAAGCGAGGTGTTCTGGTTTTTCAGGCTCGCCGGGTCCTGGCCGGCGCGAATGATGACCGGCTCGATGCCCGGCAAAGATGCCTTAATGTAAGAAAGGATTTTTTCCGCCGTTTCGTTGCGCCCGGCAATATTCTCGCTCGGCGATTCATCGAGCACGATCACCAGCTTGGCCGGCAGGGCCTGCCGGATCTCATGGATCACCACGGGATTCAACAGCAAAAGCGCCAGGACAATAAAAAACCCGCCGCGCCAGTAAAAATCCGGCGCCCGGCGCCATGTTGCCGCGACGAAAATAGCCGACGACGCCAGCGCCAGCAAGGCGATCTGCCAATAAGGCAGCAGGGGCGACAACTGGAACAGCGCGTTCATTGCCCGATCCTCTCGAGGATGTAGGGGATGTGCACCTGATCCGCCTTGTAGTTGCCGGTCAGCGCCACCATCACCAGGTTGATCCCGAAACGGTAGGCCATCTCGCGCTGCGTCTCGCCGCCGGGCTCGACCATAAAAAGGTTGCGGTCCCCCTCATCCTTCGACCAGGCCGCCGCCCAGTCGTTGGAACCGATGATGACGGAGGTAACGCTGTCATGCCGCGGGCTGGGCTCCTTCTCGACCCACAATTTGCCGCCGACATAGCGCCCGGGAAAATCATCCAGCAGGTAAAAACTGCGCGTCAGGATATGGTCCTTCGGGATGCTCATCAGTTCGGGGATCTGGATGTTTTGCGTCAATTCCCGCAGTTTGCGCGCGCCCAGGGTTGAGGAACCCTCCCCGTCGCCGAATTGCCGGTCCCGCGTATCGATCAGGATCATCCCGCCCTGGCTGAGATAATTCTGGATGTTGCGCGCGGCGGTCACCGACAGGCCCAGCTGCCGCTCGCTCATCGGCCAGTAAATGACCGGGTAATAGGCCAGCGGGTCGCTGTCCGGGTTCAGCGCGACGACGCCTTTTATCCGGGCCGTGGTGCGGGCGGTGATGACCTGCCCCAGCCCGGTCAGACCGTGATAACTGACGCTGTCGATGTCCTGATCGCCGGTTTCGATATAGGCCAGGTAGATGCCTGAGACGAGGTCCTTCTCGTCTTCCGCCGCCACCGCCGGGGCTGAGGAAAAAATCATCGTTGCCAACAGCACTGCCGCGAAGGCGACAACCCCCCGCAGCCAGAACGTCACCAGCGTCTCCAGCAGCAACAGCAGCAGCGCGCCCTTGATGAACGCAGGCTTCAGGTTGACTTCCTCCGCCTTGCTGTAGGTCTCCACCGCCGCCGACTCCGGAATCCCCTTCAGCGCCGTCATCCGCGGCAGATAGGCGCCGAGATTGAAGGCCTTGAATTCCCGGCTGTCGCCGTAGAGGCCGGGCGGCGTTTGCGGCAAGGGCTCGAATTCCTGATCCGCCGTGACCGCCGCCGCCATCGTCCTGCTGTCCGGCGTGCCGGGAATGCCGAACCCGTCCAGCAGCAGGAGCGGCGGCAGCGCCGTCTGCACTCTATAGTCGCTGATGCCGTTGCTGAGCGAGATCATCCTTTGCAGCGCCTCGACGTAAAGGCCGGAATAGCAGAAGTTCGACCACTCCGGCCCCGCCGAAGTATGCACCAGCACCACCGTGCCCTTGCCCATTTTGCCGCCGGTCACCAGCGGCGTGCCGTCCTCGAGCTGCAGCCAGGTTTTTTCAAACACTTCCGGCACCGGATCGGCGAGCACCTGCCGCGACACCATCACGTCATGCGGCACCGTCAGGCCGTACAGCGGACTCTGCTCGGAAATATCGCCGAGAGCTACCGGCTTTTCCCAGGTCAGTGCCCCCTCCATCGCCCGCTGCCCGTAGCGCAGCGGCACCGGCAGCAGGGCATCCCCGCCGGTATTGGCGGCGAGATTGGGGCCGGCAAAGCGGATCAGGAAACCGCCCTGCTGCACCCAGTCCAGCAGCTCCACCTTTTCCGCCGCCGTCAGCGGCGTGCTGTCCGGCAGGATCAGGGCCGACAAGGGCATTTTCAAAAGCGCGTCAAGCTGGTCCACGCTCATCTGGTTGTTGGCTTCCAGGGCGCGGCGCAGATAATAAACCTCATTCAGGAAATCACGGCCTTCCTTCTGCCCGGCATTCGCCACCACGCCGACCGGGTGCTGCCGCCACTGCGCGTCCGTCATCAGGGATGCGGAAGCCATCACCGGCTCGCGCAAAGCCAGCCGCGCCGTTTTGTTGCGCAGCTCCGGCAGCATCTCCCATGAAAAAGCGTATTCCGTTTTGCCGGCGGGAAAGTCCAGTTTCAGCTCATCGACGACGCTGCCGTCATCGGCATAGGCCAGAATTTGCAGCGGCTGGCCCTGCAACGCGGCGTGAAGCCGCTCCAGGGAAAAGCCGGACTGCCCCGGTTTTTGAGAATCCTGCCGCAGGATGTAAGGGTTGTTGACGGTATCGTCGGTCACCACCGTTTGCACCTGATTCAGCAGTTCCGGCGCCGCCGCCAGCCCGTCGCTGAAAAAAACCGCATAACTCACCCGGCCCCCGCTGAGGATTTTTTGCGCGACGTCGGCGGCCTCTTTATCCGCAACCGGCCAGGGCTGCGGTTTCTGCCGGTCCACCCACGCTTCCGCCTCCTCTGCCGCCATCGGGCCGATGGAGCGCACGTGGCCGTCTTCCCCGGAGGGGGCCGTGGGCAGGAAAATCACCGGCCTGCCGCTGCGGCGGACCAATTGCAGATATTCTTTCAGCTTGTCCTGCCGCGCCTTCCAGCCGCTGGCGGACGCCCAGCCATTGTCGATCACGAGCAGCACTTCGCCTTTTGTGCCGCCGGGGAGGTTCTGCGACTGGTGCAGGACCGGCTCCGCAAAGCCGATAATGAACAAGATGACGATCAGCGCCCGTAGCAGCAAAAGCCACCACGGCGTATAGGCCGCCGCTTTCAGGTTGGTGCTGAGATCCTTCAGCAAAAAGAACGCCGGGAACCTGACGGTCTTCGGGCGCGGCGGCATCACCCGCAGCATCCACCACAACACCGGCACGGCGGCAAGCGCGCCAAGCACCAGAGGGGAAAGGAATGTCAAATCGGGCAACATCATCATATTCTAACGGACAGATCGTTGTACAGCTGCGTCAGGGCCGCTTCCGGCTTCGTCGCGGTCGTGAATTTTTCGAACTTCCATCCCAAGTTTTGGGCAAGTGCGGCAAGGCTTTCCTGATGGGCGCTGAATTTCCGCTCATACTCCCCGCGCACCGCCTCGACGTGAGGAATGACCAAAGGCTCCGCAGCCGTATTTTCGGCGTCCTGAAACCTGACGCGCCCGGTATAGGGCAAGGTTTGCTCGGCCGGGTCGAAAATCTGCACCAGCAGGCCCTTCACGTTCCGCGCCGCCAGCCTTTCGCAAAAGGAAGCCAGCTCCGGCAGCGGAAAATAAAAATCGCTTATCAGGACAGCCTGGGACCTGGCCGTCACCGGGCGCCCGCTGTCGGTAAGCCCGATCTGCGCCGGAAGCATCTCAAAAATCCGCTGGCTGGAGGCATAGCCGCTTTGCGGCGCCAGGTCCGTGCCGAGCAGGCCGACCTGCTCCCCGCCGTTGAGCAGCACCATGCCCAGCGCCAGCAGCAAAATTTCGGCGTAATCTTTTTTAGAAGGAAGGTCCTGCGCCGACGAAAAATTCATCGACTCCGACGCGTCGCGGTACAGCCAGGCGGTTTGCGCCGCCTCCCATTCCGTCTGGCGCACGAAAGCGTCTTCCCGCTTCGCCGTCTGCCGCCAGTCGATGTCGCGGCTGGAATCTCCCGGCTGGTAGGGGCGGAACTGCCAGAAAGCCTCGCCCGTCCCGACCCGGCGGCGGCCGTGAATGCCTTTCATGAAACTATGCGCGACCTTTTCCGCCTCCAGCAGCAGTCCTGGCAGATGCCCCGCCAGAAGCCCGGCCTGGGACAGGTTGTCGCGCCGGCGCGTCACGGCGCGGCCACCGCTTTTTTCCTTGTCAGCACGGCGGCGAAAAACCCGTCGGTATCGTGCTGCGCGGGGGTCATTTTCAAAAACTCGCCCTTGATTTCAAATTCGGGATGGGCGGCGATAAAGGCTTCAATCTGGTTTTCGTTCTCTTCCGCCAGCAGCGAACAGGTCGCATAAACCAGCCGTCCGCCCGGCTTGACCATGCGGCAGGCGCTGTCGAGGATATTGCGCTGCAACGGCAGCAGCTCGCCGATCGGCGGCCCCAGCACGCGCCAGCGCTGGTCCGGCGCGCGCCGCCAGGTGCCTGTTCCCGTGCAGGGCGCATCCACCAGCACCAGGTCGAAATGCTCCTGATGGCGCTTCACCCACTTGTCGCGCTCGCTCAGCAGGTGGCGGGTTTCGATGTTGTGCAGGCCGGCGCGGCGGAAACGCAGCTTGGCCTGCTCCAGCCGCTTTTCCATGACGTCCATCGCCACGATGCGGCCCTTGTTGTTCATGGCAGCGCCCAGCGCCAGCGTCTTGCCCCCGGCGCCGGCGCAAAAATCCGCGACCTGCTCGCCCGGCTTGGCATCCGCCGCCGCCGCAATCATCTGCGAGCCTTCGTCCTGAATCTCAATCGAGCCGTCCAGATAGAGCGGATGCTGCGAAATCTGCGGGCGGCCGAAGACCCGGATCGACAGCGGCGAATGCTTGCCCGCCACGGCGTCAATGTTGTCTTTTTTGAGCTGCGCCAGCACCTCGTCGCGCTTGGCCTTGATAGCGTTGACGCGCAGATCCATCGGCGCGGGCGTCATCATCGCCTTCATCTCATCCTCATAGCGTTCGCCCAGCCCCTTTTGCAGCATCTCGAAGGCCCATTCCGGACATTCGGTTTTTTCCCGCAGCGGGATATGCGGATGCTCGAGATTCTGCCGGTTCAGCGCCTTGGCCATTTTCAGTTCCACGTCATTCAACTGACGCGGCGCATACCCCTCCCCTGAAAACGTCGATTCAATGGACTCCAGGCTGTGCTCGCGCTCGAACATCAGGTCGGCGATCACCAGCGTCCGCGCATTCACGTCGCAGCCGCAGCGCCTGATCCACCATCCCAGCCGGTGCCAGGTGCGCATGATGCGGAAGACGCGGGTGTTGATCGCCGCCCGGTCCTTGGAGCCGATGAAGCGCCGGTCGCGGAAATAGGCGCTCGCCGTGGAATCCGCCGGCTTGGGCGTGGCGATGATGTTCGCCAAAAGCTCGATAACCGCCTGTATTCTGGCAGCTGGGATCATGCGCTGTTGTCCTTTTTGCCGGCTTATTTATGAGAGATATGCACGAATTCCGCGTTTTCGATCAGGGCTGGGACATCTTTGCTGCCCGTATAAGCCATGGCGGACTTCAGGCCGCCGATCAGCTCATGCGCCACATGCGCCACGCCGCCGCGATAGGGGATGGAAGTGTCCACCGAGTCTTCATCCAGGCGATAGGGATCGCTGACGAGTGAGGTAAACGCGGGACGGTGCTGCGGTTTTGCCGACAGGTTGACGACTTTATAAGCATGATCGCCGTGATAGACGATGGTTCCCGGCGCCTCGTCCGTTCCCGCGAACAGGCGGTCGATCACGACCGACTCCGCGCCGGCGCCCAGCGCCTTGGCCAGCGCCGCCGAATCCCTGATGCCGCCGCCGGCGATCACCGGTATGTTCATCATGGCGCATTGCTCGGCGACATCCAGCAGCGCCTTGAATTGAGGCATGCCGACCCCGGCCGCCAGACGGCTGGCCGCGCCGCAATCCGCGCCGACGCCGACTTTTATCGCATCCGCCCCCGCATCGATCAGGGAGCGCGCGGCGTCCGCCGTCGCCACGTTGCCGGCGACGATCTGCACGTCGCTGGAGCGCTGCTGGCGGATGCGGCTGACGGTGCCGACGACGTCGCGGGTATGGGCGTGGGCCACATCGACAAAGACCACGTCCAGGCCGGCATCCGCCATCGCCGAGGCGCGGTCAAAGGCGTCCTTGCCGGTGCCGACCGCCGCGCCCACGCGCAGGCGCCCCTGCGCGTCGCGCGCCGCATGCGGGAACCGCGCCAGCTTCTCGAAATCCTTGACGGTGACCAGGCCGGTGCAGCGCCCCTGCTCATCGACCATCACCAGTTTCTCGATACGGTGCTGGTGCAAAAGCTTTTTGGCCATGGCCATTTCAATCTGCCCCTTGACGGTGATGACCTGCTTGGTCATCAGGTCGGTCACCGGCTTGGTGTAATCCTCAAAAAAGCGGATGTCGCGGGAGGTGATGATGCCGATCACCTTCTGCGAGGGCTGCTCGATCACCGGCAGGGCGGAAATCTTGTAGGTCGTCATCAGGTCCAGGGCTTCGGCGACGCTGGCCTCCGGCGCGATGGTGATCGGGTTCGACACCATTTTGCCCTCGGCGCGCTTGACGCGCCGCACCTCCTCGACCTGTTTGCCCAGAGGCATGTTGTCATGGATGATGCCGATGCCGCCCAGTTGCGCAATGGCGATCGCCATGGCGCTTTCGGTGACGCTGTCATAGCCGGCGGAGATCAGCGGAATGCCCAGCTCGATGGTCCGGGTCAGGCGCGTTTTGGTGCTGACCTCGTCCGGCTTGACGTTCGTTTCAACCGGCACCAGCAGCACATCATCAAAGCCGATGGCTTCATGAATTTCGGCATTTCTTTTCATGGGTATCTCCTCGATTACCGGCCGTCCTTCGCTGACGCTCATGAAGAAGGACATACGTGCTTAAATTCTATCCCCGGAACCCCAGCGCCACAACATACATTTCCGATGAATCGGCGCGGCTGGCGTGCGGCTTGACGTGCTTGACCTTGACGAAATCCTTTTTCAGCTGGTTAAGTAAATCCCTTTCCGCCCCGCCCATGAAAACCTTCGACAGGAAGGTGCCGCCGGGAACCAGCACTTCCCGCGCAAAGGCATAGGCGGCATCGGCCAGCGCCATAATCCGCAGGTGGTCGGTGCGCTTATGCCCGACGGTCGGCGGCGCCATATCGCTCAACACCACATCCGCCTTGCCGCCGATCGCCTTCCTGAGAATATCCGGCGCCGTATTGTCCATAAAGTCCAGGCAGATGAATTCCGCACCCGGCACTTCCGGCATCTCCAGATAGTCGATCGCCACCACCCGCCCGCCGGTCTTGCCGGGCTTGACCAGCTCAACCACGATCTGCGTCCAGCCCCCGGGCGCCGCGCCGAGGTCGATGACCTTCTGCCCGGATTTGAAAAGGTTCAGGTCTTCATGCATCTGGATGATCTTGAACGCGGCGCGGCTGCGATAGCCTTCCGCCTTGGCCGCCTTGACGTAAGGATCGTTCAGCTGCCGCTGCAGCCAGCGCGCCGAGGAAATCGAGCGGTTCTCGCGCGTCTTGACGTTCACCCGCTTTTGCAAGCCGCGGGGGTTTTTTCCTTTAACAATCGTCTTGGGTGGTTTTTTTCCGGCCATATGACGAGTATAAGGCATTTAAAGCTATTGATAAAGCTGGGGTTTTTAAATTAGTTATTGACATAATCTCAGAGAATCGATAGTATCTTTCATGGTTTAACAGTCGCTTGCAGGAGATTGAGAAATGACCGAACAAAAAGTTTACATGATTGAGCTGAAGAACATCGGCGATGTTCTGGCGACACGAGATCGTCTGGGCAGAAAAATCACCGTCCTCTCCGATGCCGTCAAGGAACCCGTCTATTTTCACAGCTGCAAAGATTTAACTGACAAGAGGCTGATCTTGCTGGAATGCTCGAAAAGCTTTCTGGACAGGCTCAAGGGAGAATATTTTATCGAATCCCTGTATGAGCTTAACTCATACTGGAAAACAGAGCGCTCTCCGGAACTGCAGCGCCATTTTGAAAACGCCGCGCCCCCACCTGCCCCCACCTACAGAAAACCCAGATTAGGCCCCTGATGAAAATCGGCGACATCATGACTGACGGCACGATCTTCGCCGGCCTGTCGACGGAGACGAACAAGCCCCTCTACGCCCTGCCGGAAGACGCGCCCCTGAAACTGAGTTTCAACAAAGCCGCGGAATACGCTGCGCAACTCAACCAGCAAAACGCCTTTGGCCACAACGACTGGCGCGTGCCGACCGATGCCGAGTTGAACCTCCTCTATCAAAACAAGGACAAAGGCGCCTTGACAGGAACCTTTAACCAGAACGTCTATTACCAGACCGGCTGGTACCGCTCATCGACGAAGAACCCCGACCTTGGTATTTTCGCACACGCCCAGCGCTTCAGCGACGGCGAGCGGGTCTGGCTCAATGGCGGCAAGAGCGCTTACGTCCGCTGCGTGCGGGGCTAAACATCCCTAAACTTTTTCCCGTGTCATTTCCCAGCTGACCGTCGTCGCCGCGCCGGTGGTTTGTCCGGTGAGGACGATTTGCAGCGCGGGGGCGGGAAGCTCGCCTTTGCAGGCATAGACGCTTTCCTCAAGACCAAGCTTGACGCCGGATGACTTAAACCGCCAGCTGATGCCGCTTCTGGCGCGCAGCACCACTTCTCCGCCGTCCGGCGTCAGCGACGCCTGGATGCCCGGATGCAGATGAAAGCGCACCGCGAAGGGCACGCCGGATTTTCCGGTCAATTGGTCCTCGCCGCAAAGAATATCGCCCTGATCCCGCAGGCGCACGCAGCGGCGGTGAGTGAGGCCGAAGCGCGGCACGTAGCCTGTGTGGCCAGCCTCGATCAGCGCCACATCCGCATCCTCCTGGCGCCGGGCGCGGACATCCGGGCCGCCGGACAGCAGACCCTCGTCATCAAACGGGCAGGAATTGCGGTTGTCGGCGACCAGCGTCGAATGCGCCAGCGTCGAGCGCAGCACGCGGCGCCACTTCCCCTGCACCGCCGAGCTCCCGCAATTGACGATCACGCGGTCGCGGCCGAAACTGTATTCGAAACTGAGCAGCCCGGCGTGGGCGCGGTCGCTGTAAGCGGACACCAGCGGCAGCCCCGTGTCCATGATGACGCTGGCGCGCCCCTGGATGATGCGCTCGTAGCCGCTGTGCGGCATGGACTGCATGGCCTTGCCGCGGGCGCCGGAATGCATCAGGGTCGTGTCGCACAAATGCGCGTTGCCCTCCTGGCCGCCGTTGAACTGCGCCAGCGCGCCGTCGCCGTGACGGAAGAACTTGACCGCCGGCGCCATGCGGTCGATGGCATACTGCAATTCCTCCGGCATTTCCATCTTCGCCGAAATCAGCGCCGCGCGCAAATCCACCAGGCATTGCAGGAATTCAAACGCCGCCTGCGGGCTGCGGGAGTCGTGCCCGCCGTCGGGCATAATCTGTTCGCGGATTTGCCGGAGGATGCCGTTGAAGGCCTGCTCCAGCCGCCCCTCCCCCTCTTCCAGCGCGAGGCCGGTATAGGCGAGACCCTTCAGCGCCTGCATCAGGGGAATGCCCGACAAATTCCCCGGCAAGGCCCGGGCGAGATGCTTGGTCTGGCGGATCAGGCTGGAAAAATATTCTTTTCTGAACTCATCGTCCGCGCTGGCGCAGAAAAAATCGTGGAACGAAATCCATGACTTCAGGCGCACCCCGGTAATATCCGCGCGCCATGCCGTCTCGTCATATTTCGGGTAGCGCATCAGCCAGGTGGAGACCATTTCCCGCGCCATCCGCCGCGCCCGCTCACCGCCGACCGAGCGCAGGTTCCTCAGCCATTCAAAACCGTGCAGCTCCGCCAGCCATTCCGGGCTGGCATCCGCCGGTTCCCACGACAGATCGTCCTTGGTGATGGTCTGCCCGGCGAAATGGAAGATGCCCGCGACCATGTCGCGCCCGTGCTGGGCATCGCCCGGCCACGGGTCCGGCGGCACGGCCCGCAACTCACCCTGCACGCGCGGCGCCAAAATCGCTTCGGCCAGCGGGTTGTTGAAAACCAGGTGGCGCGCATGGGCGCTTAAGCGCTGCAACGGCCTTACCCCCCTGAAGATCAGGTGCGATTCTGTCAGAAACATTTTTCATTTATTGCCCGTCAGCCCCCGCTGAAGGACAACCCCCTGTGTAGTCTCCCCCTCAGGGTCCCCCGACCCTGATCTATCCCCGGAGGCGTTGTATCGCCCCTCTGTAGTCTTTTTCCCTGAACACCGCCGTGCCGGCCACCAGCACATCGGCTCCCGCCTTTATCACCTGCGGCGCTGTCTCGGCGTTAATTCCCCCATCCACTTCCAGATCGATCGCGCGGCCGCAGGCGCTG
The DNA here is from genome assembly GCA_021413445.1 of Alphaproteobacteria bacterium. Lineage (GTDB taxonomy): Bacteria > Pseudomonadota > Alphaproteobacteria > Micavibrionales > UBA2020 > PALSA-926. Next base: position 10,617 of record JAIOQI010000033.1, read on the forward strand.
ATGCGTTCGCGCACGGCTTTGATCTTGTCCAGCAGCGGAATGAATTTCTGGCCCCCGAACCCGGGATTGACCGTCATCACCAGCACCAGGTCGATGTCCTTGAGAAGGTAATCCAGCACGCTGACCGGCGTCGCCGGATTCAGGGCAATGCCGGCTTTTTTGCCGAAAGACTTGATGAGCTGCACGGTGCGGTGGGGATGGTCCCCCGCTTCCGGGTGAAAGGTGATGATGTCCGCGTCGGCCTTGGCGAAGCCTTCAATGAAGGGATCCACCGGCGCAATCATCAGGTGCACGTCGAAAATCTTGGAGGAAACTTTGCGCAGGGATTCCACGACCACCGGGCCGAAGGTGAGGTTGGGAACAAAGTGCCCGTCCATCACATCCATGTGAATATAGTCAGCACCAGCCGCATCGACCGCCTTGATTTCCTCACCAAGCCTCGAAAAATCTGCAGATAAAATGGATGGTGCGATGCGAACCCCTTGACTCATCAATCTTTTATAGCAAACCTGCGCGAATCTGGCAACAAAGAAACGGCGGGGGCGGCTTGCTGAAGGGGCGGACGCGTGATATGGCTTGCCGGTGAAATTTGCAGAACCTTTACTGGCCAGCCTCCTGAAGCAGCGGGAGCGCTGGATTTTATGGACACCGGTGGCTCTCGCCCTCGGGGTGGGGGGATATTTTTCCCTGCGTTTTGAACCGCCGCTGTGGTCGGGATTTCTTGCGCTGGTGCTGCTGACCGCCCTGATCGCGCCGTTTTATAAAAATAAACTGGCCGTCCTGCTCTGGCTGCCCTTCTGCCTGATCGCGCTCGGCTTTACGGCGGCTTCATTGCGCACCTGGACGGTCAGCGCCCCGGTGCTGGAGCGCAAAACCTATCCGCTCCTGCTGCAAGGCCGGGTGGCGGCGGTGGACGCCCTGCCCGAGCAGACCTACCGCATCGTTCTCGACCGGCTGCGCTACGACACGGAAAAACTCCTGCCGCAAAACCCGATGCCGGAAAGGCTGCGCATCAAGCTAAAGAAGGGCAACGCGCCGCCCGCAGCGGGAGATGTGGTGCGCCTGAAGGCAATGCTGCTGCCGCTGTCGCCGCCGGTCTTGCCGGGCGCCTATGACTTCCAGCGCCATGCTTTCTTTGACGGGATCGGCGCCACCGGCTTCGCCATCAGCGACGCGGACATCATCTTCCCCGGAGACCGGGGGTTCTTTTTTGAATCCCTGCGGCGCTACCTGCGCACGCATATCCGGGCCGGCATCGAAAACAGTGATGCCGCCGCCATCACCATCGCCCTTCTGGACGGGGAGGACCAGGACATCTCCAAGGAAACCTACAGCGCCATCCGCACCGCCGGCATCGCGCACCTGATCGCCATTTCAGGGCTGCAGGTCACGCTGGTGACGGGGTTTTTCTTTTTTCTCGTCCGGGCGCTGCTGGCCTCCGTCCCCTATATCGCCCTACGCTGGCCGGTCAAGAAAATCACCGCCTTCATCGCCATGTGCGGCGCCATTTTTTACATGCTGCTGATCGGCTCCTCGATCTCGGCGGAGCGCTCGGTCATCATGGTCTGCGTGGTGATGACCGCGATCATGCTCGACCGCGACCCTTTCACCCTGCGGCTGGCGGCCTTCGCGGCGGCGGCGGTCCTGCTGTTCCAGCCGGAAAGCCTGTTCGGCGCCAGCTTCCAGCTGTCCTTTGCGGCGGTGGTGGCGCTGATTGCCTTTTATGAATCGACCCGCGACTGGTGGAGCCTCGGCCATGAAGACCGCGGCTGGTTTGCCAAGGCCGGGCTTTATATCCTCGGCTCCCTCGCGACGACGCTGGTGGCGACGCTCGCCACGGCGGCGCTCGGCCTCTACCATTTCCTGCGCACGCCGCTGTTTCCGGGGCTGGTCGCCAACCTGATCGCGGTGCCGCTGTCCTCCTTCGTGACCATGCCCGCCGCCATCACCGCAAGCTTCCTGATGCCGCTGGGGCTGGAAAAAATCCCGCTTAAGGTTGCCGAATGGAGCGTCGTCGTCATCATCAGGACGGCGGAAACCGTTTCGCAATGGCCCTATGTCGTCTATCACGCCGACGCCTGGCAGATGTGGATTCTGGTGATGATGTGTTTCGGCGGGCTGTGGATCTGCCTGTGGCGGGATAAAATGCGCTGGCTGGGCGTCCTGCCGGTCCTGGCCGGGATTATCCTGATACCGCTGACCCCGCGCGCGGATATCCTGGCCTCGGAGGGCGGCAAGATCTTCGCCGTCCGTGACGACAAAGGCGTCCTGTGGATCTCCTCCGACAGGGCGGAAAAGTTCGTCCGGGAATCCTGGATCGAGCGGGAGGCGGAGGCCGGACACGGCTTCTGGACGGAGGAAGACTCGCCGGTCTCCTGCGACGACGAGGCCTGCCTGTACCGGCACAAAAACCGGCTGGTTTCCTTTGTCAAAAAATATACCGCGCTGGAGCAGGATTGCGCCGCCGCTGACATTATTATCAGCGATTTATATATCCAACGAAAAATATGTGGCAAGCCCGGCCTACTGCTGGACAGGCGGGAACTGAAAGACAAAGGGGCGCACGCCCTTTATCTCAATGACGACGGGAACACCACCCTCAGGACGGTTTATGATGAGCGGGGCAAGCGGCCCTGGACGGCGCAGAAAAAATCTTCAGCGCCCTACCGCCGTCATTCTCCGCCGGAGACTGAATTCAATACGAGCGGAACAGGCTCCGCAGCCGGCCCTGAATCTGCACCCGGTCAGGAGTGAGGCGAAGGGGTTGATAGGCGTCGTTTTCCGGCATCAGCACGATGGAGCCGATTTCGCGGCGCAGGCGCTTGAGCGTGACTTCCTCTTCATCGACCAGCGCCACGACGATTTCGCCGTCGTTGGCCCGGTCGCATTTTTCGATGACGATGACGTCGCCGTCCATGATGCCCGCCTTAATCATCGAATCCCCTTCGACCGTCAGGGCATAGCAGGGCTTGGCGCCCAGCATGCTCATGGGAATATCGACGGTGTCCAGTTCATGACGCACGGCCTCGATCGGCGTGCCGGCGGCGATTTTGCCGTAGAGGGGAATTTGTGCGGTTTCATTGCCCTTGCCGCCGCCCGGCTGCGGCTTGAAATTGCCGGACACGACGCGAGAGCGGTTGTTGCCGGATGAAGCGGGGACGTTTTCCGGCAGCTTCTTGACTTCCAGCGCCCGCGCCTTGTTGGGCAGCCGTTCCAGGAAGCCGCGCTCGACCAGCGCATTAATCAGGCGGTGGATGCCCGATTTGGATTTCAGGTTCAGGCCCAGCTTCATCTCCTCAAACGAGGGCGACAAGCCGCTGTTCTGGATATAATCATTGACAAACATCAGCAAATCGCGTTGTTTTCTTGTAAGCATGTTATGCCCCCCTTCAGAAGTATTCTTACTTTGTTCTAGTTTAGTTCCGCCTCTGTGTCAATATTTTTATTTACGGCTAAAAAATGAAGCAAATCATTCGGGGCCTGTTATTGACGGCTTTTCTGTCGCTGGCGGCGATACCGGTCGCGCACTGCGAAGAAAACCCCGCCCCCGCCGTTGCCGACCTTTACTGGCTGGGCGGAGAAGATGTTTCCTATGACTCCAACCACGGCGCCCTGATTCCGCTGCAGGAAAACCGTCCCGGCCTGACGCCGTTGCCGATCATCAGCCTGCTGCCCAAAGCCATTCCGGCGCCCTACGGCAGGCCCCTGATCGCCATCGTGATTGACGACATGGGGGTTGACCAGAAACGGTCGGAGCGCGCCGTCCGGAACCTGAAACCCCAGGTGACCCTGTCTTACCTCGCCTATGCCCCCCGCATCCGCGCACAGGTGGCGTCCGCCAAAAAACAGGGGCATGAAATTTTCCTGCATTTGCCGTGGGAGCCGGACAGCGCCCATGCCGACCCGGGCCCCCACCACCTGTCGGTCGATATGCCGAAGGAGCAATTGCAACAGAACCTGCTGGCCAATCTCGGCGGGTTTGACGGCTACGTCGGCGTGAACAACCATATGGGCAGCAAATTTTCGCGCTATCGCGCCGGCCTCGAAACCGTCATGGCGGAACTGAAAAAGCGCGGCGTGTTTTTCCTCGATTCACGGACGACGCCGGACAGCATCGCCGAAAAAGTGGCGCTTGAATACGACATCCCCGCCACGCGCCGCGAGGTCTTCCTCGACCATGTGGAAAAACCCGAATTTGTCGCCGCCGCCCTGCGTGAAGTCGAGAGCGTCGCGCTCCAGAAAGGCTCAGCGGTCGCCATCGGCCACCCCAAGGACATGACGCTGGACGCGCTGGAAGCCTGGCTGCCGACCCTGGAGGCCAAAGGCTTCCAGCTAGCGCCGGTAACGACCGTTATCAAATACCGCCGGTCGGCAGCCGACGCCTATGTCGCGCACCTGGAAGCGGACAAAATCAAGAAATGACATCAGAGCCGGAAATTATTTTTGATGTCCGCGGATCAGCCGGCATTGTGACCCTCAACCGCCCGCAGGCGCTGAACGCGCTGACCTTCGGCATGGTGCGCGAGCTGGACAAGATGCTCGTCGCCTGGGCGCAAGACCCCGCCATCCGGACCGTGATCGTCAGCGGCGCCGGCGAGCGCGCCTTCTGCGCCGGCGGCGACGTGAAGGCCGTGGCGCTGGAAGGCCTGGCGGCCAGAAAAGAGGGGCACAGCAGCAAACTCCTGGGCGATTTTTTCCGCGAGGAATACACGCTCAACCACCGCATCTTCACCTTTCCCAAGCCCTATGTCTCCCTCATCAACGGCATCGTGATGGGCGGCGGCAAGGGGATTTCCGCGCACGGCTCGCATCGCGTCGTGACGGAAACCGCCGTCTTCGCCATGCCGGAGACCGGCATCGGCTTTTTCCCCGATGTCGGCGGCGGTTATTTCCTGCCCCGCTGCCCGGGGCAGACCGGCGCCTATCTGGCGCTGACCAGCAAACGCATCAAGACTTTTGACACCCTGCACATCGGCTTCGCCACGCATTTTGTCCCGGCGGCGAAAATCGCGGCCCTGCGCGAGGACATCGCGCAATCCCCGCAGCACCTCGACGCACTGCTGAAAAAAAATTCCGCGCCGCCGCCGGGTGAATCGGAGATCATCCCTTACCGCGAAAAAATAGACCGCTATTTCGCCCACGACCGCGTCGAGGACATTGTGGACGATCTTGAAAAAGACTCATCCCCTTGGGCAGCCGAAACACTGCAGGCGATGAACGGCATGTCGCCGACCAGCCTGAAAATCGCCCTCAGGCAAATTCGTCTCGGTGCGAAAATGAGTTTTGCCGAAGTCATGACTATGGAATACAGGCTGAGTCAGGCCTGCCTCAGCCGTCCTGATTTCTACGAGGGCGTGCGCGCCGCGCTGATCGACAAGGACCGCCAGCCACGCTGGCAGCCGGCGCGCCTGCGCGACATCTCCGATGCCGATATTGAAACCTGTTTCCAAAGCCTCGGCGCCCGAGACCTTGTCCTGTAAAGGAAAGTGGCCTATAGTCGCATGAGGCTATAAAAAGAAAGGTGAACACACCGTGGCGGTGCCTTATTACGATTCCATCAATCTGATTGAGCGGCTGCACCGCCAATTCATGGATGTCCTGAAAGTAGAGCTGGAGCGCGCGAACGTTTTTGACATCAACAACGTGCAATGCCTGATCCTGCACAACATCAGCGGCGAGGAGCTCACCGTGGGCGAGCTGACGGTGCGGGGTTATTATCTCGGCTCCAACGTCTCCTATAACGTCAAGAAAATGGTCGAGAACGGCTACCTGGTCCAGGAGCGCTCGATCCACGACAAGCGTTCCGTCAGGGTCAAGCTCTCCGACAAGGGGCGCAAGCTGAACGAGGCCATCGTCCACCTTTACAAGCGGCACGAAGAACGCCTGGCCGGCGCCGGCCTTTCCGATACGCGGCTGGAAAGCATGAATCAGACGCTGCGCGATCTCGAAACCTTCTGGGGTGAGCAGATCGGCTCGGGCGGCCTGAACCTCGCCGCGGGATAACGCGGCCCTCCCCTCATATCCTCCCTGTCCTGCCGCCCCTTATGGCAATAAGACTGTCGTCTTTGCTATATAGACACGCGTTCTTCCGCGTGATAAATTTCCGTATCCTTATACCCCTGTAACCCGTCTTCAATTTTGAGAAGGAATTATTTCAATGGCCTTTGGCAAAAAAACCATCAAGGAAAAATTCGGCGCCGCCGCCAGAAAAGTTTTGCTGTGGGCCGGCCTGGCCGGCGTGGTCGGCGGCCCTGTCGCCTATGAGTACGGGACAATCGAGACGCAGACCGTCAAGGTCGAGAGCTATCAGGGCGATGATGAGAACGGTTATACGCTGAAGACAGATAAAGGGACATTCAACATCGAAAGGTCGCGCCTCCACCTCCAGTCCAAGGAAGACGTCCATGCCATCTACTGGCCGATCAACAGCGGCCGCACCTACGACATCAAAACCTACGGCTGGCACCTGATCGGCAACTGGCAGCCCAACATCCTTGACGCCCATGAAGTAACGCAGGAAGAACTGGACAAGCGCGCGGCGGATCTCAAAAAAGGTCAAGACAAGCCAAACACGAATACAACTCCATCCAATAATAACAACAATAGTTCCACCCAGCCCGCCCTGAGCGGCCAGATGGTCACCACCAACGTGATTATCAACGGCTATAACGTCCAGATCACCATTCCAATAGAGGCGGCGGGCAAAGTGACCATCAACAGCGTCGCGCCCGTGGTGCAGACGAACAACGTCACCGTCACGCCGCCGGTCAACACAACCCCGCCCGCGAACAATTCCAATCCGCCGACCCCGTAAGGGACGGAAGATGAAGTGGTGACTTCCGCAAAAGACGCCGCGCTCGGCATCCTCCGGAAAACCTACGGCTACGCCAGCTTTCGCGGCCAGCAGGCCGAGATCATCGCCCATGTGACGGCCGGGCAGAACGCCTTTGTCCTGATGCCGACCGGCAGCTGGAAATCGATCTGCTACCAGATCCCCGCGCTCTGCCGCAACGGCGTCGGCATCATCGTTTCGCCGCTGATCGCGCTGATGCAGAACCAGGTCGATGCCCTGCAGCAGCTGGGCATCCGGGCGGCGGCGATCAACTCCAGCATGGCGGCCGCCCACGTCGCGCAGACCAAAGACAGCCTCCGCAATGGCGGGATCGACCTCGTTTATGTCGCGCCTGAACGGCTATTGATGGACGACTTTCTCGACCTGCTTGACGCCTCTCCCATCGCCCTCTTCGCCATCGACGAGGCGCATTGCGTTTCGCAATGGGGGCATGATTTCCGGCCGCATTACAAGCAGCTATCCATCCTCGCCGAAAGGTTCCCCGCCGTGCCGCGCATCGCCCTGACCGCGACGGCGGACATCCCGACGCGGAAAGACATCATCGACTGCCTGCAACTGGCGGACGGGAAGAGCTTCATCGCCGGCTTCGACCGCCCCAACATCCATTACAGCATCGTCGTCAAGAACAGCGCCCGGCAGCAGGTCCTCAAGTTCATCAAGGAAAACCACGCCGAAGACAGCGGCATCGTCTATTGCCTCTCGCGCAACACGGCGGACGAAACGGCAAGCTGGCTGTGCGAACAGGGCTTCAAGGCCCTGCCCTATCATGCCGGGTTGCCCGCCGATGTCCGCACCCGTCATCAGGAAAAATTCCTCAAGGAAGACGGCGTCATCATGGTGGCGACCATCGCTTTCGGCATGGGCATCGACAAACCGGACGTGCGCTTTGTCGCCCACATGAACATCCCGAAAAACATCGAGGCCTATTACCAGGAAACCGGGCGCGCCGGGCGTGACGGGCTGCCGGCCAATGCGCTGATGGTCTATGGCATGGAAGACGCCGCCATGCAGCGCAGTTTCATCGAAAACTCCGCCGCGCCGGAACTCCAGAAGCGCATCGAGCACCAGAAGCTGAACGCGCTGCTCGGCCTGTGCGAGGCCGCCTGCTGCCGGCGCCAGGTCATCCTCGAATATTTCGGCGACACCTGCCCGCCCTGCGGCAACTGCGACACCTGCCAGGCCCCGCCGGAAACTTTCGACGGCACGGTCGCCGCGCAAAAAGCGCTGTCCTGCGTTTACCGCACCGACCAGCGCTTCGGCGTCGCTTACCTGACGGAAGTGCTGCTCGGCGCGACGGACGATGAGCGCATCCGCAGTTTCGGCCACGACCAGATCAGCACTTTCGGCATCGGCAGGGAATACAGCAAGGCCGAATGGCAGAGCATCTTCCGCCAGCTGGTGGCGCAGAATTTATTGGCGGTGGACACCACCGGCCACGGCGGCCTGAAGCTGACGCCGCAGGGGCAGGCGTTCCTGAAGGAAAAGAAGACGCTGCGCCTGCGCAAATATGCCGGCAAGATAAAACTGAAAGTCGCGGCGCGGCTGGCGCAGGGGTTTGACGGCGACGTCGATCAGGGGTTGTTTGCCGCCCTGAAAGCCGCGCGGCTTTCCCTCTCCAAAGCCCAGAACGTCCCGCCCTATGTCATCTTTCACGACAAGACCTTGTACGAAATGGCCGCCCACAAGCCCGCCTCGCCTACCGAACTGCTGCGCATCAGCGGCGTCGGCGAGCGCAAGATGGAGCGCTACGGGCAGATTTTCCTGGATGTCATCGGGCAGCACGAGGACAAAGAAAAAGCCGCCCGGTAATATCGTCTTCCCTGCGAAAGCAGGGATCCAGTTGGCATTTTACTCCATAAGTTGGTTACTAATAGCTAGAAATGAGGATGAACATGGCCAGAGATTTAATCATATTTCTATTACTAACAGCTTTCTCTTTTCCTGCGTATGCGGCTAAGTTCGACTTAAATACATACAGCATTGCTTGGTGGAAAAATAGTGAAGTGGGTATTTCTATTAGATTAACCGAAGAAGCAAAGCGCGGTTTTTCTGAAATCACCCAAAATAATCTTAATAAAAAAATCGAACTTTACGTCGGAGAATTGCTTGTTTCCTCACCAACTGTTCACGAACCTTTATCATCAGATGGAAGAATATTTTTAGTAGTCGACAAACAATTGCACCAACAAATTATTCCATTATTACCGCAGGAAAAGAAGGATACTGGCAAAATATTCTTTGCACGCAATCAGCACGAAGTTGATAGTCTTATAAAAAGCTTCTTACTCTCCCAAAGCAACACTGACCCAGCACTCGCAGAATCAGCAGAATCGCAAGGCAACGCAGTTGCTGATCTTAACAATGATGGGAAGCCGGAGATTATTTTGGTGTGGACAACACTGGGAAAGACTTACTGGCGCAACACGCTTACTGTTTTTGCCACGATGGGGCATGGATATACGCTCATTAACTCGTTACCTCTCAAAGGTGAAGCCAAGTTATCATCGGTAAAAGATGGTATAATTTTTGTTGATCAAACTATGCCTGCCAAGGATGATCCTGTATGTTGCCCGACTCTAAAGAGGCAGATGAAATACCAATGGATAGAATATAAAGTATCCGAGTTAAAATAAGAGTAAAAAACTATAAGAAAACAGCCCTTACCAGTGAAGGTAAGGGCTGTTTTTGTCTTTAAGCGTGGTCAAAAAATGAAACTCTCCGACCTATCACTATCTAATAGGAGGCCACGGCGGCTGCCCATGTCTTTTTTGTGGGTTTTCATGTGTTCGGTCAGGTTCTTGATGCGCTCGGTGAGGAGGGCGACCTGCACTTCGGGCGACCCGGTGTCTTTTGGAACCGTCGCATACTTTTTAATCAGTTCCTGTTTCTTTTTTGGCTCTATCGACATCGCATACTCCTTTATAAGGTCAGAGGTTAAACAAACGCACCGGGTGCAGTTCAATGCCATCCCTTTCGAGGAGAGCAAGGGGCTTGTTATAGCCGGTGGCCAGTATCAGCCCTGTCATCCCGTCAATGCCCGCCATATCGAGGCGGTCCATATCCTGACGCGACAGCAGCCTGATGGTCTGGCCTTGGCGGATGCGGCTGATCTCGTCGTCCGTCAGGGCTAGAGCCGGGATGTCGTCCAGCACAGTCTCGACGGGCAACAGATAGAGATCAGGAGCGGAAGATAGCACCATTTTCTCGAATACGTCCAGCGGAATCGCGTTTTCTTCTGAAAAAACGCCCACAGCCAGGCGGCGGAGGCGCGAAACATGGCCAAAACAGCCCAAAATCTGCCCCATATCGCGGGCAATCGAGCGAACATAGGTGCCTTTGCCGCATTCCAGCTCGAATTCGGCCGTATCGGGGGTAGTTCCCAGCAGCCTCAGGCCATAGACCGAAACGATGCGGGACTGCAGCTCGACCTCTTCCCCGGCGCGGGCGAGGTCATAGGCGCGCTCCCCCTCCACCTTGATGGCGGAGAATCGGGGCGGGGTCTGCTCGATATCGCCGATAAAACGGGGGATCAGGGCGGCAATCTCGGCGGCGGTCGGGCGCTGGGCGGAAGTGGCGGTCACCTCCCCTTCGCTGTCGTCGGTATTGCGCGCCTCGCCCCAGGTGACGGTGAAGCTATAGACCTTGTCGTGGTCCTGCGCGAACTGGATGGTCTTGGTGGCTTCGCCGAGCGCAATCGGCAGGATGCCGGTCGCCAGCGGGTCGAGCGTGCCGGCATGGCCCAGCTTCTGCGCATTCAGCGCCCGGCGCACACGGCCGAGAACCTGGTTGGAGGTGATCCCCTGCGGCTTGTCGATGTTCAGCCAGCCGTGGATGGGAGTGCCTTTTTTGCGGCGTCCCATTTATTCTTCCTCGTCCCCGTCATCCCTTTTCAGGAGGTCTTTGCGCACGGTTTCATGCTGCAGCAGCCTTTCGATGCGGGCGGCTTCGTCGAAGCTGTGGTCGATCTTGAAGGTGATCTTCGGCGTGTAACGGAGCTCCATGCGGCTGGCCAGTTCCGTGCGGAAAAACCCGGCGGCGCGGTTGAGCGCGTCAAGGAAGGTGTCGGCATTCGCGCCGCCCAGCGGCATGACGAAGGCGGTGGCATGCTTCAGGTCGGCGCCGATCTCGACCGCCGTCACCGTGATCGTGTTCGCCTCCAGCAAAGCCGGGTCGCGGAAACGCCCGCGCTGCAAGATCTCCACCAGCCAGTGGCGGACTTGCTCAGCGACGCGTAACTGGCGCTGCCCTGCCGTTGGCCGGCCGGTATGTGATCTGGTTTTTCTCATCTGCTGCCGCTTATGCCAGTTGACGGTCCGTGCTTTCCATCTCGAAAGCCTCGATCATGTCGCCTTCCTTGATGTCGTCATAGTTCTCGAAGGCCATCCCGCATTCGTAGCCCTTCTGCACGTCGCGGACTTCGTCCTTGAAGCGGCGCAGGGTCTTGAGCGTGCCTTCGTGGATCACGACGTTGTCGCGCAGCAGGCGCACCTTGGCGCCGCGCTTGACGAGGCCTTCGGTGACGAAGCAGCCCGCGATCTTGCCGGTCTTGCTGACGTTGAAGACCTTGCGGATTTCGGCGTAACCAATGAACTTTTCCTTGACCGTGGGAGAGAGGAGTCCGCTCAGCAGCCCTTTTACTTCATCGATGACTTCATAAATGATCGAGTAATAGTGGATCTGCACACCGTCCCGCTTGGCGAGGTCGCGCGCCTGCGGGTTGGCGCGGACGTTAAAGCCGATGACCATGGCCTTGGACGCGTTCGCCAGCGTGATGTCGGATTCCGTGATGGCGCCGACGCCGGAATGCAGAACCTGCACGCGGACTTCCTTATTGTCTTCCGTCAGCTTGTTCAGGGCGCCGACGATCGCCTCCACCGAACCATGCACGTCGCCCTTGATGAGGACGGGAAGGTTCTTGGCGACGCCGGCCTGGATATCGCTGATCATCAGGTCAAGCGTGCGGACGCCCTTGGTTTTTGTCGCTTGCAGCGCGCGTTTCTTGCGCAGACGGAATTCGGCGATCTCGCGGGCCTTGGCTTCGTCGGCCACGACGGTGAAATCATCCCCCGCCTCCGGCGTGCCGGTGAGCCCTAAGACCTCGATCGGCTGTCCGGGCAGGGCTTCCTTCACCTGCTGGCCGCGGTCGTTGATGAGCGCGCGGACGCGGCCCGTTTCAATGCCGGTGACGAAGATATCGCCGGTTTTGAGCGTGCCTTTCTGGACGAGGACGGTGGCGACGGCGCCCTTGCCCTGTTCCAGGCGCGCTTCAACCACCGAGCCGATGGCGGTGCGGTCGGGATTGGCGCGGAGGCGCAGGACTTCGGACTGCAGCAGGATCGCCTCTTCGAGTTCCGTGAGGCCCTTCCTGGTTTTGGCCGACACTTCGACGCACTGGCTTTCGCCGCCCATCTGTTCGACGAACACTTCATACTGCAGGAGCTGCTGGCGGACTTTGTCGGGATTGGCCGCGGGCAGGTCGCATTTATTGATGGCGACAATGATCGGCTTTCCGGCGGCCTTGGCGTGGCTGATCGCCTCGATCGTCTGCGGCATCACGCTGTCATCGGCCGCAACGACCAGGATGACGATGTCGGTGACGTCGGCGCCGCGGGCGCGCATCTCGGTAAAGGCGGCGTGGCCGGGGGTGTCGATGAAGGTGATTTTCTTGCCGGCCTTGGTCTGGATCTGGTAGGCGCCGATATGCTGGGTGATGCCGCCGGCTTCATGAACCGCGACATCCGTGGAACGGATGGCATCGAGCAGCGACGTCTTGCCGTGATCGACGTGGCCCATGATCGTGACGACCGGCGGGCGCTCCTGCAGGTTTTCTTCCTTGTCCTCGGTGCTGTGCGTGCCCAGCTCGACGTCGGACTCCAGGACCCGCTTCATGGTGTGCCCGAATTCATGGACGACCAGCTCGGCGGTATCGGCGTCAATCGTCTGGTTGGCGGTGGCCATGATGCCCATCGTCATGAGCTTTTTCACGACATCGCCCACGCGCTCGGTCATGCGGTTGGCCAGCTCCTGGACGGTAATCACCTCGGGGATGACGACTTCGCGGAACTGCTTGACTTTTTCCTGCGAGGCGGCCGCCTGCTTGGCGCGCATGCGTTCGCGGGCGCGGCGCTGCGCCGCCATGCTGGGGGTGCGCCCGTCGCGGTCGCCGCCGACGGTTTCGTTGATGACCTGGTGAACCGTCAGCTTGCCGCTGTTGCGGCGGCGCGGCTCGTTCAATTTGGCGCCGGGACGTTTTTTCAGCGCGTCGGCCGTCCCTTCGGTATCCTCGATAGCGCGGCCGTAGAAATCAACCTTGCGGCCGGTAGGTTTTTTATCGGAAGGGGGCGCGACAATGCTGGTCGGGCTCGGCGCGTGCTTGCGCGTTTCCGCCTCGGCGGCCTTGCGGCGGCGTTCTGAATCGGTGGCTTCGTTGATCTGGCGCAGCTTGGCCATTTCCTGATCGCGGATGCTTTCAGGGGAAAGCGGCTGTCCGGGGACCTTGTCGGCCGCCGGCGCTTCCGCCTCATCAGCCTCTTGGCCTTTGAGGACGAGGCCGGTCTGATAGTGGGTTGAGGCAGCTTCTTTCGGGTTTTGCTGCGCATGCTGCAGGGCGCGGATCCGCACCTCGCGCTCGGCTTCGGTCAGGCCGCTGAAAGCCGCATCGGCGCGGGATTTCGCCGTTTCGGCCTCGGCGCCGCGCTTTTTCTTGACTTCCACGGCGACCGGCCGCGCCGACCGCCCCGTCGCGACATTGCGACGCGCAGCCCCTGCGCCCAGCGGGGTTTTCAGGCTGAGGGTGCCCTTGCCCGGCAGGCTGAGTTTTTTGCTGCTGTCGTTATCGGATTTATCTGTCATCAAAATATCCCTAACCTCTTTTGCTTAACCGTTATGAGCGGCCTTGTTATCATCGGCGAACCAGCTGGCCCGCGCCGCCATGATGACGGCATTGGCCTGGGATTCCGTCAGCTTGTCGGCGCCGACGATCTCGCGCAGCTCGTCGCTGGCAAGATCGCCCAGGTCGTCCATCTTCTTCACGCCCTTTTCGCCCAGGGCGATAATCATGTCCTGGGTCAGGCCCTTGACGGAGAAAAGCTCCTTGCTGATGCCCATCTCTGCGGCGCGTTTTTCAAAGGCCTTTTTCTTGCTGTCAAGGAAGCTGAGGGCGCGGCTCTTCAGCTCGGCGGCAACGTCGGTGTCAAAACCTTCGATCCTGCCCAGTTCCTCGTTGGAGGTTTCGACGATGTCCTCGATGGAGGCGAAGCCCTCGACGACCAGCAGGTGCGCGATAACCTCATCGACGTCCATCGCCTCGATGAAAAGGGCGGAGCGCGTCTTGAGTTCGCTCTGGCGGCGCTCGGTCTCTTCGGCTTCGGTCATGATGTCGATGTTCCAGCCGGAAAGCTGCGTCGCCAGGCGGACGTTCTGGCCGCGGCGGCCGATGGCCAGACTCAATTGATCGTCGGGCACCACCACATCCAGGCGGCGGTTGTCCTCGTCCATCACCACTTTGGTCACTTCCGCCGGGGCGAGGGCGTTGACGATAAAGGTCGCGGTATCGTGCGACCAGGGGATGATGTCGATCTTTTCGCCCTGCAGTTCGCCGACAACGGCCTGAACGCGGCTGCCGCGCATGCCGACGCAGGCGCCGACCGGGTCGATCGAGCCGTCATGGGAAATGACCGCGATCTTGGCGCGGCTGCCCGGGTCGCGGGCAACGGCCTTGATCTCGATGATGCCGTCATAGATTTCCGGCACTTCCTGCTTGAACAGCTTGGCCAGGAAATCGGCGTGGGTGCGGGACAGGAACACCTGCGGGCCGCGCGCCTCGCGGCGCACGTCGTAGATGTAGGCGCGGACGCGGTCGCCGTTCTTGAAATGCTCGCGCGGCAGGGCGTCGTTGCGGCGGAGGAAGGCTTCGCCGCGGCCCAGATCGACCGTCACGTTGCCGTATTCGACGCGCTTGACGACGCCGCTGACGATCTCGCCGATGCGGTCCTTGTATTCCTCATAGAGGCGCTCGCGCTCGGCGTCGCGCACTTTCTGGAAGATGACCTGCTTCGCGGTCTGCGCGGCGATGCGCCCGAAATCCAGCGGCGGCAGCTTGTCGATGATGTACTCGCCGAGCTGGGCGTCCGGCTTGATCTTCTGCGCCGGCTTGAGGAGGATCTGCTGCGGCTCCAGCTCGGGCGTTTCAGGATTGAACGCTTCCACCACCTGGCGGTAGCGGAAAAGCGCGATTTCGCCGGTTTTGCGGTCGATCAGGGCGCGGATGTCGTGATCGTAGCCGTACTTGGAACGGCCGGCCTTCTGGATGGCTTCTTCCATCGCGGCGATAACAATCTCGCGGTCGATATTCTTTTCACGGGCAACGGCATCGGCGACTTGAAGTAATTCTTGCATGGTCTTTCTTCCTGTTTTCCTGGTTAACCTTTTTTCTTCTCTGGTTTCTTTTTGACAAAAGTATCTTCCGGCGTCAGTTTCGCCTTCTGAATGCTGTAGAAGGGAATCTCGAAATCCCCTTCCTCGGTGGCAATGAGGACATTCTCGCCCTTCAGGCCTTTCAGGCTGCCCTTGAAGCGCTTGCGCCCGTCAATGGCGGGCTCGATTTCAATACGCGCCAGCTGGCCGGCATAACGGCCGAAATCCTTCAGGCGGGTCAGCGGACGGTCAAAGCCCGGCGAGCCGACCTCGAGGTAATAGGACGCGTCGTTCAGGACATTCTCGACATCCATCACCGCGGAAATGGCCTGGCTCAGCTTGGCGCATTCATCGAGGGTGATGGTGCCGTCGGCTTTCTCCGCCATGATCTGCAGGGTCGGCTTGCCGCTGCCGATCAGCAGAACGCGCACCAGCTCAAACCCCATCGACTCAACGGTGGGGGTGATGGCACGCTCGATCTTTTTGACCAACGGTGGCTTATCCATGTCTCTTCTTTCAATCACCCAAGCAAAAGGGCGAGCTCTTGTGGAGCTCACCCTTTTAGTTATCGATCTGGGATTTAGAGGTTCTTATAACGGAGAAAGCGGCTTTTTTGCAAGGTTTTTTTGTATTTTTTTTATCACTGAGGCTGATTCCGCGCAGTTTTTTTGCGGAGGCAGCGGCAAATTAAGTTATTATTTAACATAAGTTCGCAATAGGGTGAGAAATACCCTAACCCGCCAGCGCCTTGACGCCCGGCAGTTCCTTACCTTCCATCCATTCGAGGAAGGCGCCGCCGGCGGTGGAAACGTAGGTCATTTTCTCCTCGACGCCGGCATGAGCGAGGGCGGACACCGTATCGCCGCCACCGGCGACGCTCAGCAGTTTTCCCTGCGCGGTCAGCTCGGCGACGACTTTGGCCAGCGCGGTGGTTCCGGCATCGAAGGGCGGGATTTCAAAGGCGCCGAGAGGGCCGTTCCAGAGCACGGTTTTGGCCTTGCGCAGCTCATCGGCGATCACGGCGACCGAGCCCCGGCCGATGTCCAGCACCATGCCGTCCGCCGGGATAGAGTCGATGCCGACAGTCTCCGTTTCGACCCCGGCTTTCAATTCCCGGGCGACAACACCATCGACGGGCAAAATAATCTTGCAGTCCTTAGCCTTGGCCGTAGCGATGATTTGCAGAGCCTGCGGAGCCATCTCGCGCTCGCACAGCGATTTCCCGACCGACGTGCCGATGGCGTGCAGGAAGGTATTGGCCATGCCGCCGCCCAGCACCAGCGTGTCGATCCTGCCGACGAGGTTATTGAGCAGGTCGAGCTTGGTCGATATTTTCGCGCCGCCGACAATGGCGACCACCGGGCGCTGCGGATTGCCGAGCGCCTTGTCCAGCGCGCGGATTTCCGCTTCCATCAGCCGTCCGGCATAAGCGGGCAGAAGGTGGGCGATGCCGTGCGTCGTGGCATGGGCGCGGTGCGCGGCGGAAAAAGCGTCGTTGACGTAAATGTCGCCCAGCGCCGCGATTTTTGCGGCGAATCCGGCGTCGTCTTTTTCCTCCTCGGCATAAAAACGCACATTCTCAAGGAGGATGACTTCGCCTTCTTTCATTTTCGCGATGGCCGCTGCCGGCGCAGCGCCGATGCAGTCATCGACAAAAGGGATATTTTTTCCCAGCGCGATGCCGAGCGCCTTGCCGACCGGCGCCAGGGAGAAGGCAACATCCCTGCCCTTCGGGCGGCCGAAATGCGACAGCAGCACGACCTTGGCGCCCTTGGCGGAGAGTTCGCGGATGGTGGGCAGAAGCCGGGTAATGCGGGTCATGTCGCTGACCTGCCCGTCCTGCATCGGCACATTCAGGTCGGCGCGCAGCAGGACGGTCTTGCCCCGGGGGGAGAGGTCATCGAGGGTCTTGAATTTCATCATGGCTTTATAAACTCGATTTGTTCGGGGTTGGTCAATTCGATCATCGGCCCGTTCCTGCTCTCGACCCAGCCGCGGATGCGGACGATGCGCCCGCGCCAGGAGGCAAAATCAACCCCCGCGCCGAAACGCCGCCAATTCTTCCGGGGCAGGCTGATGGTGAAATCCGTCTTCCAGTCAGGGCCGAAGTTCAGGTAAGCATAGTCGTTTTTTACGGCCACATCCAGAATTTTGCCTTCGACGACCTGGAAGCTGTGGCTGTAGCCCTGGACGGTGGCGGGGGTCTTGACGGCATAGGCGGGGTCCGACCAGAAGCCCCGCCGCGCCGCCCACGCTTTTTCCTCGGCCCTCATGAAGACATCGTGCATATCGCCGCCATTGCCGCTGACCCAGGCCAGCCCCTTTGAAATCAACCCGGACTGCACCCAGACGTTATCATCCCGCATGACATAGGCCGGCATGACGCCGTACCTGTCGGCCGCCGCACCGCCGGCGGCGTAAATACGCACTTTTTTGCCCAACACATCGCCCTCCAGCGCCTCAAGGGCCTGCGGGGCGTAATCTGCCGGAACGCGGATGCCGGCAAGTTTATAGCTCTTGCCGTTGTCCAGCAAAAGCAGGTCCGGCCGCTGTATCTCTTTGACGATGCCGCTATCGAGCAGCCTCGGTTTTTCCGCCTGCGCCGGAACGGCCGACAGCAAAAGAAAAAAGAATATCTGAAAAAAGGGGTGATGATTGTTCTTCATGCTTTAATACAGGCGATGAAATCACAATGTTGTCTTAATTTGATTGCACACCCGCCCCAATGAATTATACACCCAGCTTGGGATTGAATCCCGAGAAGGCACCGTTATAGTCGGCAATGTTCGGTTGGCTTGTCTGCCATAACTATACCTGTATTTGTTAGCGCGAATGCATGCACAATAAAACAAAAGCTCTTCAGTGGTCATTGGCATTTTAGGACGTAGATAATAAATATCTCGTCCGCTATAAAACGGCTCAACCTGCAGGAAGGTTTCCAATACCGATCCGCCGCCGGCAACAGTCAATACCGGCCCCAAAATCGGAGACTCATCGGTTTGTGCAACTTTTGCAGAAACTCCATTGTTCCTCTCAGTTCTTGAGACAAAGTTTATTCCATTTTCATCACCCTTAAGATTGCACAATTCCATGTTTGAGCCATAGGAAACATCGAATAATTGACTGATGCAAACAAGATTTAATTTCTTTTTGTGCGATGAAATCGTTTTTGTACTTTTTTTTGCCATACCGTCAATGCAGCAATGCATTGACGGTATGGGATTGACAGATTTTACAAATTGAGGGATTGCAACAGGCAAATCCAATTGCTTTAGCCTGTCGCCCTTTGGCTTGCGCCCGTATGAGAACTTCCAGCGATTCATCGTTATACACCTTGCATAGAACAATTTTTCTCGCAAAGGCATTGTTTTTAATGGGATTAAAACCGAAACGTCACTATTGGGGACAAACTCAAAACGAGACACATACGAATAAGTATGGCTTCCTTCCCCATTCGTTGATACAAAAATTGTTTCCGCTGGGAAGATATTTTTAGCATCAACATCAGTTCGACGAATCCATCCTGCCACTGTGCGCTGTTGTGAGCTTGCGGGCCGAATAAACGGGATCATATCGCCATCTTTTGCTGGATGTATTGCGAGATTGGAACTTGCCAAACCATTCTTTACTGTAAACAATTTATCAAGCCTCATTGCCTTCCCCTTCAGCAAGACCCTCATTAAGATCAAGCATGAGATTGAATAGGGTGAATTTTTTTACTTCTTTCTCAAAGACATCCCGTGTGAGATTGGAATAATCAGTCTCCATATACGCTTCTGCACACCATTCATCTTTTGCCATCAAACGTGTGGTAATGGATGATCCGGTTTTTGTTTCTTTATTAGCATATAGAGCAAGCCATTCTGCTTTAATACTCTTCCATCTATGATTTTTGTCAATTCTCCCCTTGCCTTTTTGTTTAACAAATCCATCATCGCGCCAGTATCCAAGCCACGTTTTTTTGTTAGATGGATGTGGCTGATGCGCCGTAACCACAATGGCACAGGTGACCACATTAACCTTTGAGTTGTGAAAAAGTTCGGATGGCATTGACATGACAGCTTCGAGGGTATGATTCATCAGGAGTCGTTTTTTACAATCATATGCTTTTCCATCAACCGCTATAGCGCAACTAAGCGGAACGATAGCTATACAAGTGCCGCCCGGCTGCAACTGGGATAGGTTATTCAATATAAACTCAAACTCTTCGATATCCGTCTTTTTTGATTTATATGGAGGATTTAGTAACCCTATGGTTGGCTTGAATTTTTTTCCAACATCTTCTGATTTTTTAAAACAATCTCCTGGAATAATATTTGTTTTGCCATCTCCATGAATAACCATATTTGAAGCGCAAAGTGCGTATATATCATCCTGAAACTCAATACCAATAATTTGTTTTTCTTTGATTCTCTTTTCTTTTTGCTTATCTCCATCAGCGTCTTTAATCATAGCTTTCATGGCCGAAATTAAGAATCCACCTGTTCCGCAACAGTTGTCAAAAACAACACTATTTTTATCTACTCCAGCCATTTCACAAAAAAGTTCTGTGATGTGCGGCGGCGTCAAAACAATACCAAGTCCCTTGTCGTTATTAGCGTACCGAAGAAATTCTATATAAAATTGCCCAAGGGTGTCGAAATACTTGTGCGTTTTCATGAAGCCATTAACGTTTTTATTAATTTCAGAGATAAGATTTACAAAAAAATCTTTATCTTCTGGACTATCAGACGTTAATGTTGGATGTGAAAGAATAAAGTTTAGTCCTTGCCTTAGTCTTTTGATTCTTTCTTCTGGTATAGAAGCATTGTCAAACTGCTCAATAATAGCGTCAACAAGTTTTTTTGCTATCTGTTCTGCTTTTTGATGAGATTGATAACTCTTCTTGAAAGCTTCATTTTGAAGAGCAATCAAAATACCACTTATTAAAAGGCTTCTTTGGGATTCTTTGATTTTCCTCTCATGTAAGTCATCATTTAATTTTTTTGTATACTCAAGAAGTCCCGCATAGTCTTCGTTAAATTTTATATCACTCGTTTCAAACCCGCTCACGTAATCGTCAAACTGTAGAAGTTTGCCGGTATTTTTGAAGTATTCCCCGCAAGAGTTTGCCTCCTTAGGATGGATAAAATGAGAAATCTTTAGTTTCGATTTACTCTCGCCGCTTACGGCAATCGCAAGAACATCGTATTCTTTTGCAAGAAATGAAGCGTACAAAAGAACACCGTCAACAGCATATTCCGCATATTTGTTTCTATCATCGCTTTCATGTTTTTTCTCATCCGCCTTGCATTCTATAACAATAAGAAAATTTGGTTTTTTAGATGAGTGAATAATAAATTCTGGACGACCCGCGCCCACGCCCTTCTTCGAAGAATTTTTTAGTAACTTGGATATACTGGGGTTTTCGCTTGTTTGTTCTTCAATAATAATATCTTTGGAATCATATCCAGCACTGGACAGCATATTCCTAACAATATTTTCAGTTTTACGCTCGTTTGCCACAAATCTCTCACTGAATTAAGGCGATATTTTGTTTTCTCTTATGCCTTTTATTATATTAGCTAGTCAAGTATATAGAAATCCCTAAATATCAGGCCGCCAGAACATTCAGCACGTCGCCCTGTCCCGACATTTCGGCGCAGAGCATGCGGTCGCCGTCCAGGCTGACGGCGGCGGGGCCGATCTTCAGGCCCTGATGGTCGGGGTCGAAGCCGCGCACCACCAGCTTGAAGGGATGGTAGGCTTCCTGGATCTGGCTGAACTGCTTCGACGCCCACCAGAAATTGTCCCCCTGCGAGATCAGCGGCAATTGCGGGTCGAGCCCGGCATGGACAAACAGGATATTGCCGTCATCACCGGCGCCGTGCTCGGTAAAGGCGGCGCGGCGGAGAACGGAGAAAAATTTCTCATGCCCGGGATGCCGGCGGATGGTCTGCTTGAGGGACGTCGTCCAGCGGGTCAGGTTGATGACGCCTTCGCGGGTAATGCGGCTGGCTTCCTCGAAGGAGCTGCCGTAACCCCGCAGGATGCTTTCCATATTGGGGTGTTTTTTTATCATCCACTCCAGCACCTGGCCCGGGCTGGGGGTGAATTGCAATTGCAGGATCTTATTCCATAGTTCTTCCTGGATGCCGCGCAGATAGACGAAGTCGGAATCCTGCATCCCCGGGCGCGCCAGCAGGGTGCGGCGGAAATAAAGGATTTCATCGAGGGTTTCGACCGGGTTTGCCCCCGGTCCGGCCAGGTAATTGCCGGTATAGAGCAGGCGGTCGCCGGATTTGATCTTGTCAAACAGGGTTTTATGCAACTCCACCAGCCGCGCCCGGTCGCCGTTCACGGCCGACACCACCCAGACTTTCTCCGGCTGCCCGAGATTGGAGAATTTGTTTTTAAACGACATGTTATCGAGGATAATGATTTACAGCGGTGAATAAAAGTATTTTTATTCTGGCGCTCTACCGAGGCTTATCTTACAAATTAGAACATGGAGGCACCATGGCAGACAAAATCCTGATTTTCGACACCACCCTCAGGGACGGCGAACAGTCCCCCGGCTATTCGATGAACCTGGACGGCAAGCTCAAAATGGCCGAGATGCTCGACCAGATGGGGGTCGATATTATCGAGGCCGGGTTTCCCGCCGCCTCCAAGGGGGATTATGAATCCGTCTATAAAGTCGCCCAGCAAGCCAAAAACGCCATCGTAGCGGGCCTCTGCCGCGCCGTGCAGAAAGACATCGACGCGGTGATCGAGGCGACCAGGCCTGCGAAGAGGAAACGCGTCCACACCTTCATCTCCACCAGCCCCCTGCACATGAAGCATAAATTGCAGATGGAGCCCGCCCGCGTGCTGGAGATGATCGCCGAAAGCGTGTCCCATGCGCGCAACCACTGCGACGATGTGGAATGGAGCGCCGAGGACGCGACCCGCAGCGAGCACGACTTCCTCTGCCACGCGGTGGAGGCCGCCATCAAGGCCGGCGCCGCGACGGTCAATATCCCCGACACCGTCGGCTACACCGTGCCCGACGAATATTTCGCCCTCATCAAGATGCTGAAGGAGCGCGTGCCCAACATCGGCAAGGCGGTCATTTCCACCCACTGCCACAACGACCTGGGACTGGCGGTGGCCAATTCCATCGCCGGGGTCAGGGCCGGGGCGCGGCAGATCGAATGCACCATCAACGGCATCGGCGAGCGGGCCGGCAACGCCTCGATGGAAGAGATTGTCATGGCCTTCCGCACCCGGCGCGACATCCTGCCCTTCGACACCAATATC
>JAIOQI010000004.1 GCA_021413445.1 Alphaproteobacteria bacterium
CGCGGAAGCGGGTACGCTGATCGCCGAAATCGCCCTGGCGATGGAATTCAGCGCCTCCGCCGAAGACATCGCCCGCACCTGCCACGCCCACCCGACGCTCAACGAAGTGGTCAAGGAAGCGGCGCTGGCGGTCGATGGCAGGGCGATACATATCTAGATGCTCAACAAACGCCTCATCCGCGCCCCCCACGGCAACCAGCTCAGCGCCAAATCCTGGCTGACCGAGGCGCCGTTGCGGATGCTGATGAACAACCTCGATCCCGATGTCGCGGAGAATCCCGACGAGTTGGTGGTGTATGGCGGCATCGGCAAGGCGGCGCGGAACTGGGAATGTTTTGACAAGATTGTTGAGACCCTTAAAAAACTTGAAGCTGATGAAACCCTGCTGGTGCAGTCGGGCAAGCCGGTCGGCGTGTTTAAAACTCATGCCGATGCGCCGCGGGTGTTGATCGCCAATTCCAACCTGGTGCCGCATTGGGCGACGTGGGAGAAATTCCATGAGCTCGACGCCAAGGGGCTGATGATGTACGGCCAGATGACGGCGGGCTCGTGGATTTATATCGGCACCCAGGGCATCGTGCAGGGAACTTACGAAACTTTTGCCGAAGCCGGGCGGCAGCATTTCGGCGGCAACCTCAAGGGCAAATGGATTTTGACCGGCGGCCTCGGCGGCATGGGCGGGGCGCAGCCGCTGGCGGCGACGATGGCGGGCGCGTCATTGCTCGGCGTGGAATGCCAGGCCAGCCGTATCGAACGGCGTCTGGCGACCGGCTATCTCGACCGCAAGGCCGCCACGCTCGATGAAGCGGTCAATATTATTCATGACGCCCATGCCAAGGGTCAGGCCGTTTCGGTCGGGCTGCTCGGCAATGCGGCGGAGATTTTCCCCGAGCTGGCCCGGCGCGCAAAAACCGACAAAAAATACCGCCCGGATATGGTGACCGACCAGACCAGCGCCCATGACCCCCTCAACGGCTATCTGCCGGCGGGCTGGACATGGGAAGAAGCCGAAAAGCGCCGCCGCAGCGAGCCGGAAACGGTCATCAGGGCCGCGAAAGAATCAATGGCGGTGCATGTCCGGGCGATGCTGGACTTCTGGCATAGCGGCGTGCCCACCTTCGACTACGGCAACAACATCCGCCAGATGGCGCTGGAGACCGGCGTGAAAAACGCTTTTGAATTCCCGGGTTTCGTGCCAGCCTATATCCGCCCGCTGTTCTGCCGCGGCATCGGGCCGTTCCGCTGGGCGGCCCTGTCTGGCGATCCCGAGGACATTTATAAAACCGACAAAAAAGTGAAAGAGCTGTTGCCCGATGACAAAAATCTTCACAACTGGCTCGACATGGCGCGCCAGCGCATCCAGTTTCAGGGGCTTCCGGCGCGGATCTGCTGGGTGGGCCTCGGCGACCGCGCCAAACTCGGCCTGGCCTTCAACGACATGGTGGCCGGCGGCGAGTTGAAAGCGCCGGTCGTGATTGGCCGCGACCATCTTGACAGCGGCTCCGTCGCCAGCCCTAATCGTGAAACCGAAGGGATGAAAGACGGCTCGGACGCCGTGTCGGACTGGCCTTTATTGAATGCTTTGCTGAACACGGCCAGCGGCGCAACCTGGGTGTCGCTGCATCACGGTGGCGGCGTGGGCATGGGCTTTTCGCAGCACGCGGGGATGGTGATCGTCGCCGACGGCACGAAAGAAGCGGCGCAGCGGCTGGGTCGCGTCCTCACCAACGACCCGGCCTCGGGCGTGATGCGCCATGCCGACGCGGGATATGAGATGGCGATACACTGCGCAGAAGAAAAGAATTTGAACCTGCCTATGATTACGGGGAAAAAATGAAAAAAATGATTTTAAAGCCGGGCGAACTTTCTTTATCCGGCCTGCGTACCGTGGCGCGGCAGCATGTACCGATAGCGCTCTCGGCGGCGACTTACAAACAAATCGACAAAAGCAAAAAAGTGGTCGATAACATTATCGACGAGGGCCGCGTGGTCTATAGCATAAACACCGGCTTCGGCGCGCTCGCCAAGGTGCGGATCACCGAGGACAAGTTCGCCACATTGCAGCGCAATATCGTGCTCTCCCACGCGGTCGGCGTCGGCGAGTTCCTGAGCGATGATGTCGTGCGGCTGGTCCTGCTGCTGAAAATCAACGCGCTGGCGCAGGGTTATTCCGGCGTGCGGCGGGAGATCATCGATTTCCTGCTGGAGCTCTACAACAATGAAATTTACCCCTGCATCCCCGAAAAAGGCTCCGTCGGCGCTTCCGGCGACCTGGCCCCCTTGGCGCATCTCTGCCTACCGTTGCTGGGCGTGGGGCAGGTGCGGGTGAAGGGGAAAATATCCGACTCAAAAACTATCCTTAAAAAATACAGGATTAAAACGCTTGATCTGGCGCCGAAAGAGGGGTTGGCGCTGCTGAACGGCACGCAGGTCTCGACCGCGCTGGCGCTGACGGGGCTGTTCGCGGCGGAAGACTGCTTCGCGGCGGCGGTGGTGGCCGGAGCGCTCTCCGTCGATGCCGCCAAGGGCAGCACGACGCCGTTTGATGCCGACATCCAACGCGTGCGCCGCCAGCAGGGGCAGATCGATGTCGCCAAAGTCTATATCAATCTCCTGAAAGGCAGCGCCATCCGCGCCTCCCATGCGCACGAGCATGACCCGAAAGTGCAGGACCCTTATTCCCTGCGCTGCCAGCCGCAGGTGATGGGCGCGTGCCTTGACCATATGCGCTTTGCCGCCGGCATCTTTGGGCGCGAAGCTAATGCCGTGACCGATAATCCGCTGGTCTTTCCGGAGACCGGCGATGTGAAATCCGGCGGGAATTTCCATGCCGAGCCGGTGGCGATGGCTTCCGATACGTTGGCGCTGGCGATTGCCGAAATCGGCGCGATGAGCGAACGGCGCATTGCCATGCTGATCGACCACAACATCAGCGGCCTGCCGCCCTTTCTGGTCAAGGACGCCGGGGTCAATTCCGGCTTCATGATCGTCCATGTGACGGCGGCGGCGCTGGCAAGCGAGAACAAGTCTCTCGCGCATCCGGCCTGCGTCGATAGCCTGCCCACTTCCGCCAATCAGGAGGACCATGTCAGCATGGCGACTTTTGCGGCGCGGCGTCTCGGCGACATGGCTGTCAACACGGCGGCGATTGTCGGCATCGAGCTTCTGGCGGGGTGCCAAGGAGTTGAATTCCACAAGCCGCTGCAAACGGCGAAACCCCTGCAACAGGCGCTGAAAATGATCCGCTCCCGCGTCGGGCACTATGCGAAAGACCATTATTTCGCGCCGGATATCCGCGAGGCGACGGAGCTGGTCAGGCAGGGCATGTTCCTGCCCTTTATGCCGGACAAGCTGCTGCCATGCAAATAAGGCGGCTGATACAAGGCACGACCCCGCTGCTCATCAGCATGCCGCATATGGGCACGTTCCTGCCGCCGGATCTCAAACACCGCATGACCGACGCCGCGCGCAAGCTGCCGGATACTGACTGGCATCTCGACCGGCTTTATTGGTTTGCGGTGGAAATGGGCGCCAGCGTTTTGATGCCGACACATTCGCGCTATGTGGTCGATCTCAACCGCCCGCCGGATGACGCCAGCCTTTATCCCGGCCAGTTGAAAACTGGCCTTTGCCCGCTGGAGACTTTTTCCGGCGAGAAAATTTACCGGGAGGGCGAGGAGCCGGACGAAATCGAAAAACTCAATCGTCTTGCGGCTTACTGGCTGCCGTATCATGAAACGCTGGCGGCGGAGCTTTTGCGCCTGAAACAGGAATACGGCTACGCGATTTTATATGACGCCCATTCGATCAAGTCCGAAGTGCCGCGCCTGTTCGAGGGCCGGCTGCCGGACTTGAACCTCGGTTCCGCCAACGGTGCTTCCTGTGCTTTGAAAATGGCCGAATCAGCGCTCGAAGCGGCTTCATCGGGAGATTATTCGGCGGTGCTGAATGGCCGCTTTGTCGGCGGCTATATCACCCGCCACTACGGCAAGCCGCAACAACATATCCACGCGCTGCAGATGGAGCTGGCGGAAATCAACTATATGGATGAAAACCTGCCTCACCATTACGATGAAAACCGGGCGGAGAAGCTGCAAAAGGTTCTGAAGAATGTTTTGCGGGCTTTGCTGGCGTGGGGACAGCAGAATTATCGCGGCTGATCCATCTCGAAATTGTTAAAACTGCCCGCCATCACCACCCCTTTGCAGGGGTTGCGGCCGAAGTAATAGCAGAGGTCGCGCGGGTGGGTGATGTCCCACAGCGCGAGGTCCGCGGCTTTGCCTTTTTCCAGTGTGCCGCAGGTGTCACGGTAGCCAAGCGCGCGGGCGGCGTTGGCAGTTGCGCCTGCGAGCGCTTCTTCTGGTGTTAACCTGAATAAAGTGCAGGCCATGTTCAGCATCAATAAAATCGAGAGGGTCGGCGAGGTGCCGGGATTGTGGTCGGTGGCAATCGCCATTGGCACTTTGTATTTTCTCAGCAGGTCTATCGGCGGCAGTTGCTTTTCGCGCAGGAAATAAAAGGCGCCGGGCAGCAGCACGGCAGCAGTTCCCGCTGCGGCCATCGCCTTGACGCCGTTTTCATCGAGATATTCGATATGATCGGCGGAGAGAGCTTTATATTGCGCGGCCAGCGCCGCCCCGTGCTGGTTGGAAAGCTGCTCGGCATGCAGCTTGACCGGCAAGCCCAGTTCTTGTGATTTTTTAAAAACTTTTTCGATCTGCGCGCGGGTGAAGCCGATGTTTTCGCAAAATCCATCGACGCAATCCACCAGTTTTTCCGCATGGAGCGCGGGCAGCATGTCATGACAGATGAAGTCGATATAGTCATCGGCGCGTCCGGCGTATTCCGGCGGCAAGGCATGGGCGCCGAGGAAGCTGCGCTGGATGCGCAAGCCGAGATCGTCGCGGATAGAAGTTGCCGCGCGCAGAATTTTTCCTTCGGTCGCGGTGTCGAGGCCGTAACCGGATTTCATTTCAAATGTCGTCACGCCTTCATGAAAAAGAACCCTGATACGCGCCAGCGCGGCGTCATACAATTCCTGCTCGGTCGCGGCGCGGGTGGCCTTCACAGTGGCAAGAATCCCGCCGCCGGCCTTGGCGATCTCGGCATAGGAGACGCCGTGCAGCCGCTGCTCGAATTCCCCGGCGCGGTCGCCTGCATACACCAGATGCGTGTGGCAGTCGATGAGCCCCGGCGTCATCCATTTTCCCTGGCCGTCATAGATGTAATCGGAAAGGGCCTCCGGTTTTTGCGGCAGGTCGCTGGCGGCGCCGATCCAGGCGATTTTCCCGTCCTGGATGCCGATGGCGGCGTTTTTGATAATGCCGAAGCCTTCCGCTTCGCTCATCGTCGCCGCATGAATGTTGATCCAGAGATTATCGAACATGTTTACCTTTTTGAAGCCAGTCTATACTATAGAGAATAGTGAGGAAAATGGGTAGATGACAACGATTTTCGCATCGACAGCTCTTTTGCAGGACGGCTGGGCGGACAATGTCCTGATCGAGTACGACAGGGAAGGCTGGATTGTCGGCATTGACAGCGCCAAGGACCCGCAGCAGGTCAGCCTGGATGCGGAATTCATCTCCGGGCCGCTGGTGCCGGGCATGCCCAATGTGCATTCCCACGCCTTCCAGCGGGCGATGGCGGGCCTGACCGAGCGCGGCAGCGGCAAGAAGGAGAACTTCTGGAGCTGGCGCGAGACCATGTACCGTTTCCTCTCTTATATCGAGCCGGAAGACATGGAGGAGCTGGCGGCGCAGGTTTATGTCGAGATGCTGAAGGCCGGCTATACGACCGTGGGTGAATTTCATTACCTCCACCACCACACGGGCGGCCAGCCCTATGACGACCGCGCCATTTTATCCCGGCAGATCATCAAGGCCGCGCTGGAAACCGGCATCGCCGTGACGCATATGCCGGTGCTCTATGCCTACGGCGGGTTCGACGGGGCGTCGACGACGGAAGGCCAGAAAAGGTTCATCAATACGGTGCCGGAGCTGATGAAGATCATCGAGGCGCTGCATGCCGAATACAAGCATACGCCGCAGGTGACCGTCGGTTTTGCCCATCACTCGCTGCGCGCCGTCTCGCCGGAAATGCTGCGCGAGGGGACGCAGGCGGTGCGGCAGCTGCTGCCCGGCGCCCCCATCCACATCCACGCCGCCGAGCAGATGGGCGAGGTGGAGGGCTGCCTGGCGTGGTCGGGGAAGCGCCCGGTCGAATGGCTGCTGGAGAACGGCAACGTCGATGAAAACTGGACTTTCCTGCATTGCACGCACATGACGGACGAGGAGATCAAGGCGCTGGCGGAATCCGGCGTTGTCGCCGGGCTTTGCCCGACCACGGAAGCCAACCTCGGCGACGGCGTTTTCCCGCTGGTGAAATTCTTCAACGCCGGCGGCCGTTTCGCCATCGGTTCCGACAGCCATATTTCCGTCAGCGTGGTGGAGGAATTGCGCTGGCTGGAATACGTGCAGCGGCTCGTCCACCGCGAGCGGACCCTGATCAAGCAGCATGAAAACCCCTCCGTGGGGGCGGTGATTTTTGAAAAGACCCTTTCCGGCGGCGCGCAGTCGCTGGGGAGGAAGATCGGCAAGATCGAAATCGGCCATCGCGCTGATTTCGTGGTCTTGAATCCCGATTTGCCGTTCATGACCGGCAAGGTCCGCGACCATATCCTGGACGCGGCTATTTTCGCTTCCAACGAAAACCCGGTCAGGGACGTGATGGTGGGCGGGCGCTGGGTCGTCCGCAACGGCCGCCACAAGCGCGAAGACCATGTCCTCGACCGCTTCCGTAAGGTGATAAAGAAGCTTAAATAAAGTGTTTACCGCCCGTGCGCCGCGAACCAGTCGCAGATGACTTCGGCGATATAGTCGGCGTCTTCGGCCCCTTGTTCCAGCAGATGCGTGGCGGATTCGTTCAAAACCAGAAGCTCTTTGTCGCAGGTGGCCCGGTCATAGATGGCTTGCGCGTTTTCGAAGCTGACAATACTGTCGTGCGGGGCCTGAAAAACGAGCAGTTTGCGGTCATAGGCCGCCGTCGCGGCCGCCGTGTCATGGCCGAGCATATCATCGATAAAGCTTTTTTTGACGATGACCTTGTGCCCGGCGACCGTCAGTTCGGCAATGTCGCCTTTGATGGTGATTTGCTTGTTGCGCCGGAACTTATCGACAACATATGCGGGGTCGCAGGGGGAGCCGAGCGTGGCCAGCACCTGGATTTGCGGCAGGTGACTGACGGCCTCC
The DNA here is from genome assembly GCA_021413445.1 of Alphaproteobacteria bacterium. Classification (GTDB taxonomy): domain Bacteria; phylum Pseudomonadota; class Alphaproteobacteria; order Micavibrionales; family UBA2020; genus PALSA-926. The sequence goes on from JAIOQI010000004.1 coordinate 7,251, forward strand.
AGCGCCGCTGTGCCGCTGATGCTGTGCCCGATGAGGATTTTGGGCGGCTGGTATTCCGCCGCGAGGGAATGGCAGGCGGCGATGATGTCGAGGATGCGGGTGGAGAAGTTCGTCTCCGCGAAATTGCCCTCGCTGCCGCCGAGGCCCGTCATGTCAAAGCGCAGCATGCCGATGCCGCGTTCGGCCAGGGCGCGGCAGACCTTGTGCGCCGCATGGGCTTCCTTGGTGCAGGTGAAGCAGGGCGCAAAAACGCCGTAAAAAAGCGGCACCCCCTTCGGCAGGTCAAGGATGCCGGAGAGTTTATGGCCGTGCTTGTTGCTGAAGCTGAATTTGATGCTTTTGCCGTTCATCCCTGCATTATAAGGCAAGGATCGCGAAAGAAAAAGCCGCGACGGTTTGAATGTCGCGGCTTTTTCTGAAGTATGCATATGTATGTTTTATTGTCCTGGCGCCGGAGCAGGTGCCGGCGTTGGCATCGGCATCGGCATCGGCATTTGTTCCATAGGCATCGGTGCCGGCATTGGCATTTGGCCCATGTCAGGCGCTGGGGCTGGTGCCGGGGCAGCTTCCACAGCCGGCGCTGCAGCTGGTGCCGGAGCTGGCGCTACAGCTTTTTTAGGCTTCCATTTTTTAGCTGTTGACTGGTCTTTGATCGCGGCCTGTTTTTCAAGCGGCAAGGCCGCGAACCAGGCCATCAGCTCCCGCTGCATTTCTGAGCGTTCTTCCGGGGTCATATCCTTGATTTTTTTGTGAACAGCCTTTTTGGGAGGAGCGATCTCCGCCTTTTTCTCGGGAGCCGGAGCGGCTTCCGGAGCAGCAGCAGGCGCCGGAGCGGGCGCCGCTTCCGGTGCAGGCATTGCCGGAGCTGGAGCAGCTTCCGGAGCAGCGGGCGTGCTGTCAGGCGCAAGTATGTCTTGCGCGCTCATGGCGGGAGTTTGCAGGGTGATGCCCTCTCCCTGAGCCGGGTATCCCGGAGGGGGTATATCTTCAGCGTAAGCGGCGGCGCCAATGAAGGTCACCAGTGTTAATGCGAATAGTGGAATTTTCCATGCAGACATAAAAGTTACTCCTTGGGATTGAAAGAATGATGAGAAGCGCGATTGCCATTATCCACCTATTATCATGAGGGATAAAGGGGGATTTTTAATTCGGGCGGATTAATAAGGAAAACCAGATTGGCGGGGTATTGTTTTTAGCGGCTTCCCTGCTACAATATGCGAAGTACAACGCTTTTCATTTGGAGTGACACGCTATGCTGAAGAAAATATCCCGCGTTCTGTTCTGTCTTGCTGTTTTGGCTGTTCTTATCCCGGCGCTGTCGGCCTGTAACACCATAGAGGGCATGGGGAAAGACGTGAAGTCAGCCGGCGAATCGATGAGTGGCGCGGCGCAATCGGCTAAATAAATCGCGCTAATTCCCTAGGGTGCGGGAGGTCTCGGCTTTTTGGGAGATGGGGCCTGTTTTGGCTCTCCGGATTTTTTCTGCTCCGGATAAGCGAACCGCTCATAGGCGGCGGGCAGGGAGGCCACGGTGGCGAAGCTGGCTTTCAGCGTCTTCGCGGCTCCGTTTTCAGTTTTTACCAGACCCAGCGCCTGTTGCAGCAATACCTGCGGCGTTTCCATGTCAACGACCGGAGAGACGGTGACGGCCAGCTTCGGCAGGTTTTCCAGCGCGGCGCCGACATCCTGCGTCCAGGCTTTTGCCTTGCTTGCCGCTTTGGCGGTGGCGAGCCCCTGCTCTTCGATGCTGTCGAGGAGGGTCAGGGCTTTCTCGCCGCCCAGGTTGATGTGGAAGGGCAGGTTTTCGGTGATGACGTGCGTTCTTTCCTGCTCCGGGTTGTGGGTAATCAGTGTGGCGCGGCTGAGCTGGACGGCGTCCGTCACGCTGTTGGGGTCAAGAGTAACAGACTTGTCAGCGATCGCGGTGAAGCGTTTGTTCTGCGCCAGACGGGCCAATGTTCCCCAGCCCTTGAACGATGCGGCGTGAACTTCCTGTATCTCGCGCCCGATCACGAATTGCAGTTTTTCCTTGGCAGCGTTGTAATAGGCGTCATCGACGCTGTTTTCGTGCACCATCAGGTCGCCGACCCGGATGATATTGGATTCGGCGCCGAGGCCGGCCATGATTTCTTCCGCCATGTCGTGCTCGACCTGGATGAAGCCCGGCTTGTTGGTGGGGCTGTATCGCCTGCAATAGAAGCCGGAAGCCCTTTCATCGAAGGCCAGGTACCCCAGGGCCTTCATGTTGAAGTAGAGGCCGGGCAGGGTTTCCTGGTTGGGGGCGTGGATATCGGCGTTTTTCTCGACCGTTTTTTTCAGGGCGGCAAGGTCGGCGGCATCGGCCAGCGTCACGCTATAGAAAAACTGGTTTGAATCGGCATCCATCAGCTTCTCGAAATCCGCGCTTTCGATCCTGAATTCAAAGGAAAGGGAGTTCTTTTTCTGGTTGAGGCGGATGATGGAGGCGTTGTCCGGGTTGAAATAGATCGAGCCGGGAGAGGGCAACAGGGCCCCCCCGATCTGCCCGTCCAGCACATGGGATGTGCCGTATTTGTCGATCATGAGCCAGGCGCAGTCTTCCATTTTTTGCAGCAGGCAGATGCTGGCAATATTGTAGCTGCTGAGGTTGCCGGTCTGGCGGTCGGTCACATGCAGGAAGCCGCAATGGTTCTTTAACGCCGCCAGGGTCGCCACGTCGGCGTTCAGGGCGCCCTCGGCGCGGTGCCAGGAGATCGTGGCCCCGTTGGCGCTGTGATGGATGGCGTCGATGTTTTCCGGCTTGAACAGGCCGTCTTTCTCTTCCATGAAATTGCCGCGGCGCTGGATCAGGGAGAGGATTTCCCGGGCCATGTCCGGCGCGACGTTTTCCAGCAGCGTGTGCGACTGTCCCTGCACTGTGTAGCGCAGCGTTTCGTAGTCGCTGTTGTACCAGATATTGGCGATGCGCGGCAGGTTGCAGAGGATTTTGTCTTCCGTCAGGCGGATATTTTCGCCGACCATGTTTTTTTCCAGGCTGGACAGGGTCATCTCTGACCTGAGGTCGGTGAGCGTGTTCCGCGCTGCTTCGGCGAGGATATTGGCTTTGACGATGTCGGAGGGGAACGGCTCGAGCAGGGCTGCGACCCATTCGGCTTTTTTCTGGTCGCTGATTTCACTGAAAACGATTTCCGCCAGCCAGCTTGAATGCGTCGGCGTGGTGAGCAGGCTGCGCAGCCCTTGCAGGCCGCCGGTGGAGAAGGTGTGGGCGATCAGCAGGCGCGCGGTGTGGATAGGAAATGTATCCAGTGCAGGCAGAACATCTTCCTGCATCAGTTTTTCAAATTTCTTTGCGGCGCTGGACTGCCAGCCGTAGCCGTAAGGATAGTTGCCGTCGATTTTGAGCTCTCCGAGCAGCCCCGCCGACACGCTGCGGCCGAGCAGGGCGCCCTTGACTTCCGGATCCGCGGATACGCTGCGGATTTCCTCCAGCAGCGAGGAGCCGGGGTGGCACAGCTGCCACAGGGAAATGACTTGCTGCGCCGTGTGCTGCTGGCCGATGCCCGAAAGGGCTTCCTTGATGGCTTCTTCGTCCTTGTGGCGCAAGGCTTCATGGAGGGCGACATAGGCGCCGGCGACGCCGGCGGCCTTGAGGTCTGTATCGCTCTGGGTCAGGAGATCGACGAGAGTGTTTCTTTGCGCGGGGATGTCGTCTTTGAATCTTTCGATGACGCGCTGGAACACGTTCGGCTCACCGGCGAGGGCGGAAAAGGCGAGGTCCTGGATCGACACATCTTTCTGCTTCTTCAGGGTGGCGAGGACCTGGTGCAGCACGGACGGATTAAGCGGGTTATTTTCGTCCAGCACCAGCCGGAGGAATTTTTCGAATATTTGCTGCGGCGTCTTGGCGCCGGTAAAGGTCAGCGGCTCCCTGAGGATGGTGTCAGAGGACTGTTGCAGCAATTTATACTGGCTGGCGCGGCTGTCGATATGCTTCAGGATCAGCTCGGCCAGGGATTTCGATTGGTAGTCTTCCAGCAGGATCTTTTTGAACGTCTCGCTGTCCTGCGTGGCCCTGGCGGGGTAGGCGCTTTTCAGCGTGCCGAGAATGCCGGCCACGTCCTGGCGGTCGATGGCGTTGGCAAGGCGCGAATATTCAAGCGCCGCCTCGCGGACGATTTTCGCCTTGCCGTCCACGGCTTCCCGGTGGTCGGCATGGGCCAGGCCGATGATGTAGGCGGGGTTTTGGTATTGCAGCATTTTCGCCGCGTTGTCCGGCGCCTTGCCGTTGTCGTTGAAGGCTTCCGGCGTCAGGGTGTCGGCGATCCAGTCCATGAAACTGTCGATATAGTAATGGCGCTCGCCCTGCAGGCCGAGGATTTCGGCTTTCACGGCGCGCAGCTGCAGGCGGAAATTGCGGTCGCTTTTTTCCCGCAGTTTTTCTTCCTTGTTGAACCAGTTGGAAACGGCCGAGTGCCATTTCGCCTTCTCTTCCGGCTTGATCGGCTGATTGTCCATCAGGGCGCGGGGGAGGATGGTCTGGGCGGACTCGGGCAGTTGCGGCAACGGCTCCTGCAGCGAGGCCGGCAGGACGTCGGTGATGCCGACAATCGTTTTTTGGAAGGCGTTGTCGTTGCCGAAGATGACTCCCGCCCTATCCTCAAAATTCTGGAGACTCAGCACAAAACCGGCGACATCCCCCATCTGCGCGATCAGGGAGATGGCCTTTGCCTCATCCTTGTCGTTCAGCGCCCGCTCGAGCTGCTGGTGGAACATGATGATTTTGTTCTTATTTACGGTCAGCCAGGTGTTGACCGCGTCCGTGTTGCGCTCCACGGTGGCCAGGTAATCGGCCAGCTGGTCGCGCAGCTCGGCCAGCGCCTGAAGGTCGTTATCTCGCAACGGGTTAGAGTTTTCTGGCTTGGGAGGAATTTCCGGACTCATTACGCCTGCCTGACTTTGGTTGCAAAACTGGTGACTGGGGAAACTTATACCATGTCTTTACGGTTTATGCAAATTCTTTTTCGTAAAATAAAAACATAGGTTTTTCATTGACATAACGATATTTCACCCTTACATTTTCCCATAGAATTGGAGAATCTGGCCGATGGCTGAAGAAACACAACGCAAGCTGAATGAGGCACTCAGGAAAGCCGCTGCCGACGGGTTGGTGACGGTTGTCATCGCTTGCCTGCAGGAAGGCGCGGAGATTGACAGCGTCAATGATAAAAAGCGCACAGCGCTGATGAGCGCTGCCTATGTCGGACATCTGAAGGTGGTGGAAGTTCTGCTGGAGGCGGGGGCGGACAAAACGCTGCGCGATTCCGTTGATGAAACAGCCGAAGACGATGCCCGCAAGAAGGGTCACAAGGATATAGAGACCCTGCTGCGGGAATATGTCCGCGTTGCTAAGACCCCGGACGAAATTATTTTCCAGCGCCCGCTCGGCGACCGTGTCCTGGAAGAAATATTCAACTTCGCCGCGCTGGAGCGGATCTCGCTGGTGCGCAAGCACAAGCACGGCCCGGTGGAAGCCATCGCCTACACCAGCTTTGAAAACGTCAACGACCAGTCCCTGTTGCGCAAGGCTTTCGAAGAGCACGTGCTGCGCGGCGGCAAGACGGATGAGGCGCTGGTATTTCCCAACAGGCTGGCCAAGAACCAGTTGAAGCGGGAGGGGTGACGCTGATGACGGATGAAACACAAAAAATCCTGAATGACGCTCTCTATAAAGCCGCCTGTGACGGTAAGGCCGGTGATGTCCTGGATTGCCTGGAAAAAGGCGCTCACCCCGATGGGAATAACAATGGCCTTCCGCTTATTTATGCGGCTTATAGCGGGCATCTTGCCGTGGTGAATATTTTGCTCGATGCGGGCGCATCAACCGAATTCCGCGACAGGGACGGAAACGCCGCCGATAATGCGCGCAAGAAGGGGTATTTGGAGATTGCGTCGATCCTGGAAAACCCGCGACCTTCTACCAGCGCTGACGAGGTGGTGCTTCAGCGCCCGTTCCGTGACCGCCTTCACTTCCTGGAGGAAATCTTCAATTTCGTCACACTGGAGCGGGTTTCGCTGCTCCGCTTCGGCAAGCACGGAAAAATCGAAGCCATGACCATCACCGGCTTTTCAGCCATCGAGGATAAGTCTGACGAATCCCAGCTCAGGAAGGCCTTTAACGAACACGTGCAGCGCGGCGGCAAGACCGATGAAGCGCTGATCTTCCCCAACCGGCTGGCCAAACCAATACTGAAACGAGGAGACTGACGATATGTTCAATGAATTTAAATCTTTTGTCATGCGCGGCAACGTCATCGACCTGGCGATCGGGGTGATTATCGGCGGTTCTTTCGGCAAGATCGTCACCTCGCTGGTCGAGGACATCATCATGCCGCCGCTGGGCCTCATCGTCGGTAAGGTCGATTTCAGCAATTTCTTCATCCCGCTGTCGCTGACCGACCGGAATTTCAGCTCCATCGCCGAAGCCAAGGCGGCGGGGGTCACGACCTGGAACCTCGGCATGTTCGCCAACACCACCTTCCAGTTTCTGCTGGTGGCTTTCGCCATTTTCTTTTTCATCGTCAAGCCGATCAACAGGCTCAAGAAAAAAGAGGAAGAGCAGAAAGCGGTTGCCAAACCCCCGCGCCAGGAAGAGCTGCTGGAAGAAATCCGCGATTTGTTGAAGGGTAAGTGATGGAGGGCGGGATGCAAAAAGGGTTGAATGATACGCTTCTTCGGGCTGCGGGCAACGGCCATCTGGGTGATGTTTTGTCACTGCTTGAGAGGGGGGCTGACGTTGACTGTCAAGACAATGGTGGGAGCACCCCACTAATAAACGCTTCTATAGGGGGCTATTTTGAAGTGGTGAAGGTTTTGTTGGAGGCGGGGGCGGATGCTTCCGTTTACAACAACTATAAGAATACAGCCATGATATATGCTGTCCATTATAAGCGCGAAAATGTTGTAGAAATACTGAAAAACCCACCATCTAAAAATCCTGATGAAGTCATTTTCGAGCGCAAGATCAGCAACCGCACGCTGGAAGAAATTTTCAACTTTGTGTCGCTGGAGCGCATTTCACTGATCCGCAACGGCAAGTATGGCCCGGTCGAAGCCGTCGTCCGCGAAAGCTTTTCAGTGATTGAGAATGAGGCTGCACTGCGCAAGGCTTTCGAGGAGCATGTCAGGCGCGGCGGCACGGCTGATGAAAGCGCTGTCTTCCCTAACAAGCTGCTGAAGAATAAATTGCCAAGGTAGGGAGAGGGTACTGCGACTGATATTTACCCCACAACCTTGCCGAACAAATCATACTCATCCGACTGGGTGATCTTGACCTGCACGATGTCGCCCTGCTTCAGGTTTTTGCCCGTCACATGCACCACGCCGTCGATCTCCGGCGCATCGGCGCTGGAGCGGCCGATATAGACGCCATCTTTCATCTCGTCGATAATCACCGGGAGGGTCTTGCCGACCTTGGTTTTCAGCTTGGCGGCGCTGATGCCCTGCTGCACCTGCATGAAGCGGTGCCAGCGCTCTTCCTTGACTTCTTCCGGCACGGCGCCGGCGAGTTCATTGGCCTTGGCGCCTTTGACTGGCTCGTACTTGAAGCAGCCGACGCGGTCGAGTTGCGCTTCCTGCATCCATTGCAGCAGGAATTCAAAGTCCTCGTCCGTCTCGCCGGGGAAGCCGACGATGAAGGTGGAGCGGATGGTGAGGTCGGGGCACATCTTGCGCCAGTTGTGGATGCGCTCCAGCGTCTTTTCCTGGTGCGCGGGGCGGCGCATGTTCTTCAGCACGGCAGGGCTGGCGTGCTGGAAGGGGATGTCGATATAGGGCAGCACCTTGCCTTCGTTCATCAGGCTGAACACTTCATCGACATGCGGGTAGGGATAGACGTAGTGCAGGCGCACCCAGGCGCCGTTGGCGGTGGCGAGCTCGCCCAGTTCGCGGCAGAGGTCGATGAACTTGGTGCGGATGGTGCGGTTTTTCCACGGGTAGGCCTGATATTTGCTGTCAATGCCGTAGGCGCTGGTATCCTGTGAAATGACGAGGATCTCCTTGACGCCGGCTTTCAGCAGGCGCTCGGCCTCGGCCAGAACTTGAATAATAGGGCGGCTGACGAGATCGCCGCGTAAGGACGGGATGATGCAGAACGAGCAGCGGTTGTTGCAGCCTTCGGAAATCTTCAGGTAGGCGTAATGGCGCGGGGTCAGCTTGATGCCCTGCGGCGGCACCAGATCAACATAGGCGTCATGGACGGGGGGCGCGGCGGCGTGCACGGCGGTCATCACCTCTTCGTATTGCTGCGGCCCGGTGACAGCCAGCACTTTCGGGTATTCTTTGGTGATCTGCTCCGGCTCGGCGCCCATGCAGCCGGTGACGATCACGCGGCCGTTGGCGGCCATCGCCTCGCCGATCGCGGCCAGCGACTCTTTTTTGGCGCTGTCGAGAAAGCCGCAGGTATTGACGATCACCGCGTCCGCGCCCTCATAGGAAGGGGAAAGCTGGTAGCCCTCCGAGCGCAGCTGGGTCAGGATCCGTTCGGAATCGACCAGCGCCTTGGGGCAGCCGAGACTGACCAGGCCGATGGTGGGCGCGGTTTCCTCTTTGGTATTGCTCTTCTTTTTGACGGCCATGAATTCTGTCCTTAATTTTAAAGGACAAATATTTACCAGAACCCTCAAGTTATGTAAAGATTTTTGTTGTACCGGGGCGGGGTTTTTGCTAAGTAATTGCCCATGCACAGTAAAAAGTTAAAGGAACAGCCGCAGGACGCCCTGACCGAGGTCATGGCGCGCTATGCCGTGGCCGTGACGGACGAGGTGATGGAGACCATCAACCCCGGCGATCCTAACGACCCCGTTGCCCGCCAGTACCTGCCTTCGGTTGAGGAGTTGAACACCACCCCGCAGGAAACGGCTGACCCGATCGGCGACGAGGTGCATGCGCCGGTAAAAGGAATTGTCCACCGTTATCCCGACCGCGTGCTGCTGAAACCGGTGCATGTCTGTTCGGTGTATTGCCGCTTCTGTTTCCGGCGCGAAAAAGTCGGCCCCGGCAGCGAGGCGCTGTCGCCGACGGAGCTGGAAGCCGCACTCGGCTATATCCGCGCCACCCCGAAAATCTGGGAGGTGATTGTCACCGGCGGCGACCCCTTCGTGCTGTCGCCGCGCCGCCTGCTGATGCTGATGCAGGAACTGAACAAGATCGAGCATGTGAAGGTCATCCGCTTTCATACCCGCGTCCCTGTGGCCGACCCGCTGCGCGTCACGCAGGAACTGGTGGAAGCGCTGGCCAGCGAGAAAGCGGTTTATGTCGTCCTGCACTGCAACCATGCGAATGAGCTGACGGACAAGGTGCGGGCGGCGGCGCAACTGTTTTTGCAGTCGGGTATTCCGCTGCTGTCGCAATCGACCCTGCTGCGCGGCGTGAACGACAAGGCGGAGACGCTGGAAGAACTGTTCCGCGCCCTGACGGCGCTGCGGATCAAGCCCTATTACCTGCACCATCCCGACCTCGCGCCCGGCACCAGCCATTTCCGCCTGCCGCTGGCCGAAGGCCAAAAGCTGACGGCGGCGCTGCACGGACGCCTTTCCGGCATCGCCCAGCCGCACTATGTGCTCGATATTCCCGGCGGCTTCGGCAAGATTCCGGCCGGCAGCACATGGATTGAAGAAAATGACGACGGCTACACCGTGACCGATTATCAGGGCGGCAAGCACACATATAGGGATGAGTAATTTTACTTGCATGGATTATGTTAATATGTTACGTTCTTTTATCTTTTAACGAATCTGTTGGAGACAAACGTGGCATTATCAAATGAATTCAATACTTTCGGTCAAGGTAAGTCGTGGCAGGATAAGGTCCTCGAAGCCGACCGCATCTGGGCCCAGGTCAAGGCCATGCTCGACGAACAGCAGCTGAAACTGCCTGAAACGCCGCGCCGCCCCGACGTGCGCATGATCGTCAACAATATTTCCGGCATTGATATCCAGTTTAAAAATCCCGGCGACCATTCGGGCAGCAAGCAGGAACTGATCCCCGGCATGGGCGACAAAACCGCAGCCATGATCATGGTCAAGGGCGATACGCTGGAGGAGCAATACAACAACGCCGCTATCCTCTACCACAAATACGACCTTGACCTTTTGGGTTTGTCGAAGAATTTCATCGATGACCTGAAGGCGGGGAAACTGTCCGATGTCATCGCTGAAGCCTACGGCCCCGCGCCTTTCGAGCAGCAGGCCGGCAAGCTGGTGGACGTCACCTGGAAGCAGCAGAACGGAACGGAAGACAAGATCGTCCCCAAGAAAGGCCGCAGCGCGGCTTACGGCGCGCGCGCCGCGACGAATGAAATGGTCATCCTCGCGCAGTTCCAGATCTACGTGAAGGGCACCGGCACGACGCCCGAACTCTCCGAAGGCTACGGCATGAATATCGCGGTCAGTTCCGACTGGCAGACCGGCGCGGTCTCCACGCGACCGATCGTGCCCAGCGTCGCGATAACCTATTACGGCGCTTATACCTTCGATATCCCGGCGGTCATCGTACATCCCGACGGCATGGTCAAGGAAATTGATCTGAAGAACGGCACGGTCATTGGGCTGGATGCCAGCCTGACCAAGACTCATGTCATGAAGAAACAGCAGACTCCCAAGCCTTAAATATCAGGGCGCCGGCGGCGGTTGCGGGGGATTTTTCGGTCCCGGATTGTCGTTGGAAGGGCCCTGGCCGTTGCGGTACTTGACCACGCGGTAAAAGGCATAGCCGAACCAGCCGCCCGGCACGACGGAACTGGCGGCGAAAGTGAATATCTCCTTCGGGCTCCGCATGTCCTTCAGGGTTTCCTTGCTAATGCCCTTCACGTCCTTCCATTTAAGGCCTTTGAAGAGGGCATTGAATTTCTCGCGCAATGTGGGGCGCTTCTTTTTATCCGGTTTCGGTTGTTTGTCTTTTTTCATGCCGTTTTCGTCTTTCTCACCAGAACCACTTCCGCGGCTTGGGCGGCGGGGGCGGTGGAGGCGCCTTCTTGAAGAGTTTAGCCTTAAAGGCTTCGTGATAGGAAGAGATTTTTCCCCGCTGCGGCGCAAACTCCTCTGCGTAGGTTTGTTCCAGATGGACCTGGAAGTAAAACTCCGCGTATGAGTCGGGATTTTTCAGCCAGTAAAGCTTATCTTTTTCAGCAGGAAGCCCGGCTTTTTCCCGCAGGCTGTGAATAGAGAAATTTTCCGGCTTCAGGATGCCGAGATCCAGCAGCACTTTGGCCATTCCCGGCGCTTTGCTGCCCAGATAGAAGGAGCTGTAATGATGCGTGCCGAAACGGACGCCGCAATCCCTCAGGGCGCGCAGGATGTCTTTGACTTCACCGGGAACATGGCCGCTTTCGTATTTGCTTTGCAGCGTCAGCAGAAGGTCGGAAGCCTGCGCGGTGCCGGCCTGGTAATACCCCTTGCGGTGCGCCTCGACATAAGCGGCGAAATTGTCCGGTTTCAGGATGTCCTGGGTAGGCATTTTCCTGAAGCGGTTCTCGGCGAGTTTCTCGTTGAAGGCCCGTTTCAGGGAAGAGTGTTCCGGGGCCTGCGCGCTGAGGGCGCGGAGGCGTCCCGTTGTCCAGACGGGGGAGTCGAAAAATCCCATGGCCTTGAGGTCGTCGCAAACGCGGTCGATGCCGGGCATGTTTTTTTTGACGGCGGCCTGATAGCTGCTGATGAACGAGTCGGCTTCCGATTCCGTCAGCGGCGCTGACCCCGGCTTGAACAGGATGGAGAGGGCGGCCCTGTGGTGATGGTTATAGTCCGCTTTTCCCACCAGCCCGTTCATGACCGACATGCGGTTGGGCTGGCCCGGGGCGAGCAGCTTGCGCTGGTCGAGCGGCGCGACGGCCTCCGGGTAAAACAGGGCGATGCCGAGGTCGAGCGTGAAGGGCTTGATATCGACCCTGTCGGCGCGGCGCAGGCGGTCCAGGGCATCCAGGGCGGCGTCCTTGTCGCGCACCGTCAGTAATTTCTTGAACTCCCGCTCGAACTCCACCGCGCCTTTCGGATGACGGAGACGCAGCAGGCGGATGGCTTTTTCGGTCTGCCCTTTGCCCAGGCAGTCGATGACGCCCTGCGACAGCATGTCATCGACTTCTTTTTTCTTCACCGCCCACATTTCCGGCGGCAGGTTGTCCTTGGCGCTCGTCAGTATCTGAAGCCGCATGCTGACGGCAGTATATATATCGGACGGCTGCGCGGGGTCGCCGGGATTTATTTGCACGCCGGCGTTGCGCAGGGTGGCCGTGATTTCCGGCCAGTGCGGGGAAAAAATGTCTTTCAGGCAGCGCGTCTCTTCTTCCGTCCAGCCCGCCCCGTGCGCGGCGAGCAGCTTTATCATCTGGCGGTCCTTCATCACGACGGCGGTCAGCAGGTGATGCCAGTCGGGAACGATCTCGATCTTGCGCCAGAAGGCGGTGTCGAAAACCCACCGCGCCCGGTCGATGTCCTTGTTCTGGATGGCGGCCTTCAACGTCGCCGTCAGGTCCGCCTTGTTCGGCGGCGACGGCGGTTCATCGGGCGGAAAATAGGGCGTGTAGTACATGTAATCGTCCGTCGGGCTTCCTGGTTGAAGAATCGGAATTTTCTACAAGGGAGGGAAAGGGTAGCACGCGGCGACAGCGTTACCAATATGAAAACAAAGGGATAATTGATTTATTGACAAGGGGGAGTGTTATGCTTTATCCCTATGCGCTGATCCCCATGCTGTTGTAGCTCAGTGGTAGAGCACCCCCTTGGTAAGGGGGAGGTCGGCATTGAGAATTTATCTCGTTTTTCGTGTGTATTTCGTGAGGGTTTTGGCTGACAGAAAGGCCAAAGCCGCTAACCTGATAGCTATAAAGGGGAGAGTACTAGATGCCTTTATCATTAAAGAACAACCTTGTGTGCCTCTATAAAGATAGAGGGTCTGACAAGTTTTATCGCTTTATGAAGAACCCTTTTTTTGACTTTCTTGAATTTTGTCTAACACTAGATCAAACCAGTGAACAGGGGCCCCATCATCATACTTCATATCTGGCGCGGGCCTAAACAAAGCGCTCAATATTAAAATCTTATCTTTACCATCGGCGTGATTGCCTGCCATTAGAGACAAAAAGGCTTTTGTCATTACTTCACGATTTTTTGCGTCATTCATTAAATGAAAATTGGTTTGATATCGTTTAGCTATTAATTTTAATATCCAAACTAAAAAGAAAAGAGGAACTATTAAAAATACAAACACGGACTCAAAATTAGGATTCTTAAAGTCTAGGTATTGCTTATCCACTACATAACTCATTGTTCCTATCAAGGCGCATATAGTAATAGCAACAAATATCAAAAATGTCACCGCCCAGCCAGTAGCAGAATCCTTATATCTATCAAATTCATCTGCCCAGTATTTAATAGGTTCATGTAAGGAAATCTCAGCTTTTAAAGCCTCAATCTCAGCTTTTGCAGTAGATTTCAGAGCTTCCATTTCAATTTTTGCAGAGGCAGTAAAACCTTCGAAGATATTTTTGATAGCACTCTGCTGTTCAATTGACTTGTTAGAAATTTGTTCTAACTCTTTTTCCCCTTTCTCGATTAGAGCGTTTTGTTTTTCAATATTTTCACTAAACCGTTTTTCACTTATCCCTGCCTCGTGGAGTGCCAGCTTTAATGCATCCGCGTTAGAGGGGGAAAGATCAGGGTTATTTTCAATAATTAAAGCATTTGCAAAACCTTGGATTATAGATGTAAGTCTTTCTTTATTTCCAGTAGTGGTCTGTGCTACTGGCCCTGTAATCCAGTCCGCACCTACATAAAAATTTGGGTTCACCCCGCACATAGTTGTTAATGCTAAAAGCAAATTCTTTTCAGATAATACAATAATATTTTTACCTGCGTTCGTATTGGAGCGAACACAAAGCTTATTTTTAATGTTGCCAAGCTCTGTAATTATCTGTGGCGAAAAGCTGTCTGCGTCATTTTTTGATATAGCCTGCGCACAAATATTGAACAAACCATCAAAAGGTTTTATTTGGCTGTCAAAATCAAATCTGTATTTTTTTGCGGCGAGTGGACTGCTTGACCAAGCATCTTTCAGCTTTCCCCAAGTATCCCTTTCTTTTTCTGCCCACTTTTGGCATTCCTCTACTGAAATAAAATTTACCGTTTCAGTATCGGAGAAACTAAAGCTTATAGGGGTTTTAAAGTTAAGCGCCATATACACCTTCTTCTGCTCTCTTCTTGAGTACCGCGAGTCTGTTAAAATACTTAACCATTATTAGAATAGTAATCTATAATCTCACTTCCAACATGGTGCAAAATGGTGTAAACACCATAAATAAAATTGGTAAGGGGGGGGTCGGCGGTTCAATCCCACTCAACGCACCATTTCTTCTTAAATAATGGCGATTCCCAGATGTCGCTCTTTGTGAAAGCGATAAAATCAGGTTCTGGCCATTTTATAACGCGTCGGATAATACCCACGACGGCGGTTTGTTTTTCAGGCAATATTTGCGGATTTCTGTCGTCAGCGCCACGTGGCGGAACTGATGCGCCAATCTCGAAAAACCACTCTTCTCGTCTGATTTGTGGGAGGTTGTGCATTATGGAAATTTATTGATATATCAATTCCAAATATGTGACATAGCGGGACTGTGAAATATATAAAAACGGTTATTTTACTGGACTTTTGAGAGAAATATTGACATAACGTTGTGTATTATGTTAAGGTGCGTATGATTTTTACAGAATCACTCAACAAGGAGATACTTAAGTCATGAAAACACTCATTCTCGGTACCGCCCTTACCTCTCTCTTCGCCCTGAACGCAGCCAAGGCGCAAACGCAGCAGGACAAGGGTACGCTCAATGTTGTCTGGAACAACTGCCTGCCCTCGATGCACAACAGCCTGTGCGGCTTCGGCGTCGAATATGCGCCGAAGAATGCAGCCAACCTGGCGTTCGGCGTGAGTGCACTTTACAACCGCGGTACAGTCGGTTTCGACATCGGCAGCAACGCTTTCGATTTCCGCGACAAGCACTTCTTCGCTATCCGCCCTTCTGTGGGCATGGTTATCGCGAACGAAGGCAAGGAAAACTGGCTGAACACATACGGGGTCGAGACCATCCAGGGCTTCACGCTGTACTCCAAAGATACGCCCGAGCAGGCGGGAACCGTCTCGACGTACCGGGGCCGCCCCATCGTGAATAACGGTCGGCAGCGCCTTCTCGGCTCGGTCGTCCTCGGCACCGACATCGTGTTTGGCCGAGCCACGGGCATCTTCAACGGCGTCGTGGGCGCACGCTACGAGTTCGGCCCGAACAATAGCAAAATGAACCTGAACCTTGGCCTGCGCATTAACGTCAACAACACGGTCAAGGCTGTCAAGAAGTTAAAACACTAGCCCCCTCATTACCAATTGCTTTACGCCCTATAAAAGAAAAGGACCACGAGATGACCGAGAAAAAAGAAAAAAGCCTGCGCCAGCGTTTTTTGAGCGCCCAGAAAAAAGACCACAAAAGAACGGCCAGCAAGCCGACCTTCCCGCAAACCTTCGGCGGCGTGGCAGGCCTTTTCCCCGAAGCTCATAAAAGCCTGCTTGATTATGCGAGAAAGGTGAAAGAGGTCTATCTTGAGCGGCATGTGGTCATGATGGAATACGTCAGCACATCGCCCAGCGAAAATTGGCGCAACAGATGGCGGGGGGATCCTTCCTCTTCGCCGGTGATCGAACACACGCTGAGCGCGCCTGAAACGGCGATGCTGTATCACCTTCAGCAACTGGAAGGGTATAAGAAGCTCCACGAAATCTGCCGCCAGAAAGATGTCGATGCGCAGGTCAGCCTTAAACAGGTAGAGCGCACTTTCATTACGACGCAAAAATACTGGGCCATTGTCATTGACCTGACCAAGCCCTACCGCTCATCTCCCGATGCCGCTCTTTTCAATGAACTTTTCAAGAAGGAAAAGAAGGCGGCCAAGGCGGCCAAGCCTTCGGCATAAGAAGCTGTGAACCGCATTAAAATAACAGCGGGCCCGTTTTTATTTATCGGCGAACTGCAAACACGGCTCTCCCCGAAAACGTGTGCGGAATTCCTGAAGCTGCTGCCGTTCCGCCAAAAACTGATCCAGGCGCGCTGGAGTGGTGAATCCGCATGGATTCCTCTGGGATCATTCCAGCTCGACGTCGGCTTGGAAAACCCGAAAACCCATCCCGCTCCCGGAGAGCTGTTGTTTTATCCGGGCGGCATCAGCGAGACTGAAATCCTGTTCCCCTATGGTCAAACCGCCTTTGCCTGTAAAGCGGGTGAGCTTGCCGGAAACCCCTTTCTCAGCATTATCGAAGGGCAGGAAAAGTTAGGCGAACTCGGGCGGCTGGTTCTTTGGGAGGGAGCCCAGGATATTCTATTTGAGGCATCGTCCCGCTAAATAAAAATATTGATAACCAACTGAAATTATTTGTTAAAGTGCACGTTACACCATAATAATGTAAAAAATGGTTGATAATTTAATTACAAACATGCTATTATGTTAATCAATGGGTTAAGCAGAAAACTTGAGCCTGGGATGTTATGAAGGCGGACAAGGTGCAGTTAATTTTGAGGTTGATGAAGTAAATGGATGCGGAGCAAAAAAAACCAGTCGTCTTGCTGACCGGAGCCAATGGGTTCCTGGGCAAGCGTTTCTGCAAGGAACTGGTGAGCCAAGGCTATCATGTCATCGCCACCGGCACCAAAGAGCAAAAGGGCCAAAACGATCCTGACATCACCTACGTCAAGGTTGATTTAACCGATTCAAAAACACGCGAACCCGGATTCTGGGACGAATTTTTTCAAAAATATGCCATAGATTCCGTCATTCACAATGCCGGCATCATCGACGAGGTCCCTAAAAAAGGCCAGACATTTGAAAATGTGAACGTCTTATCGACGGTGGCCCTGGCCGATGCGGCGGCGGCTCATCATGTGAATAAATTTATTTTCATCTCGACCATCGGCGCCAGCCATTCTTACGCGCATAAATACGGCTATCCCGGATCAAAGCAGAAGGCCGAGGCGTATTTGCAGGGCAGGGACGACCTGAACTGGACAATCGTGCGCCCGGATATCGTTTATTCCGAGAAAAGCTGGGGGCATTCATTTTCCTTCGATGAGCTGTCGGGGCTTCGCGTCGTACCCGTGATCGGCGACGGGAAGCAGAAACTGCAGCCCATCCATATTGATGACATTGCCCAGACCGTCAATCTGCTGAGCAACGGCAAGGCTAACCACGAAACCCTGAACGCCTGCGGAAGCGAGGCCATTGAGATCAGGGAGATATTGCAGTTCCTGCGGGAA
>JAIOQI010000040.1 GCA_021413445.1 Alphaproteobacteria bacterium
AAGCCCCCCGACACCAGCACGCATTTCGCCCCATGAACCCCCATGGTTTTAACCAGCGCCGCCGCGCCGGGCGAATACTCCATCTGGCGGATGGTTTCGTACAGTGCCGTCAGCGGCAGGCCCCTGAGCAGCCTGACCCGCATCCGCAGCGCCTCCTGAAAATCGATCTCCCCGCGCATGGCTTTTTCGGTAATGGGTGCGATTTTATCCTTCAGGTTAAAATGCCCCGCCAGCTCATCCAGCGTCTCCTGACGGACGATGGTCGCATCCATATCGGCCACCAGCAGTTTTTTCTTGCGATTCAGGTCGTTGGATTGAATGAAAATATCAAACGCGCCCAAAGACGGCAGCTTCTGGCGCAGCAGCGCCGTCAATTCAGAATACTGCGCCTGCAGCAGGATATCCACAGCGCGTCCGGGATGCAGCCTGTCGATCTGCAGGCCTTCCACGCCCGTGTCCTTGACCAGCTGCGCGGCGCGGTTTTCAACGGCGGGGTTAAGGCCGGGGCCCACGATGGTTATGACGGTTTCAGGCATCTATACTCTATCGTCCATTGGTATTGATTGTTGATGACTATAACAACAGCACTGTATAAAATCCATGTGTAATCAAAAAGGAGCATGACCATGACCACCATCCCCCGTCCGGCGACCAAGCCGCATAACCCCTGCTTTTCGTCAGGCCCCTGCGCCAAGCGGCCGGGCTGGTCTTTCGACGCCCTGAAGGGCGCGCTGCTGGGACGCTCGCACCGGACCTCGATCGGCATCAAGCGGATTCAGGAAGTGATCGAAAAATCCAAGTCCATCCTCGGCATGCCGAAAGACTACCGCCTGGCGGTAGTGCCGGCCTCCGACACCGGCGCGATCGAGATGGCGATGTGGTCGCTGCTCGGCCCGCGCGGCGTCGATATGCTCTCCTGGGAAGTCTTCGGCAAATTCTGGATTCACGACGTCGTCAAGCAGCTGAAGCTGAAAGACGTGCGCAGCTTTGAAGCACCCTTCGGTGGAATCCCCGACCTGTCGCAAGCCGATACCGACCGCGACGTGGTCTTCACCTGGAACGGCACCACCTCCGGCGTCAAGGTGCCGAACGGCGACTGGATCAAGTCCGATCGCAAGGGCCTGACCCTCTGCGACGCCACCTCCGCCGTCTTCGCGATGGAGATGCCGTGGGACAAGCTCGATGTCGTCACCTGGTCGTGGCAGAAGGCTCTGGGCGGCGAAGCGGCGCACGGCATGCTGGCGCTGTCCCCCCGCGCCGTCGAGCGCCTGGAAAGCTACACCCCGCCGTGGCCGATGCCGAAAATCTTCCGCATCACCAAGAACGGCAAGCTGTTCGACGAGCCGTTCGAGGGCAAGACCATCAACACCCCTTCCATGCTCTGCGTCGAGGACCATCTCGACACGCTGAAATGGGCGGAAAGCATCGGCGGCCTGCCCGCGCTCATCAAGCGCAGCAACGCCAACCTGAAGGTGGTTGAAGAGTGGGTCGCCAAGACCGACTGGGCTGAGTTCCTGCCCGAGCGCACCGAGATCCGCTCCAACACCTCGATCTGCTTCAAGGTCGTCGATCCCTGGTTCACCGCCAAGGATAACGAAACCCAGCTCAACATCATCAAGAACACGGAAAAGATGCTCGACAAGGAAGGCATCGCCTATGAAGTCGCCAACCACCGCGACAGCCCCGCCTCCTACCGCATCTGGGGCGGCGCCACGGTGGAAGCCGCCGACATCAAGTCCTGCCTGGAGTGGATCAACTGGGCGTATCAGAGCGTGAAATCACAGGAACAGGCAAAGGCGGCATAACATGACCATAAAACAAAAAGTCCTCATCAGCGACAAAATGAGCCCGCAGGCGGAGCAGATTTTCAAGAGCCGCGGCATCGAAGTCACGGTCAAGACCGACCTCAAACCGGAAGACCTCAAAAACGTCATCAACCAGTATGACGGCCTCGCCATCCGCTCCTCCACCAAGGTCACCGCCGAAATCCTGAAAATGACCGGCGGCAAGCTGAAGGTCATCGGCCGCGCCGGCATCGGCGTGGATAACGTCGATGTTTCCGCCGCGACCGGGGCCGGCGTCGTGGTCATGAACACGCCGTTCGGCAATTCCATCACCACCGCCGAGCATACCATCGCCATGATGATGGCGCTGGCGCGGCAAATCCCCTCCGCCAACGCCTCGACCCATGCCGGCAAGTGGGAAAAATCGAAATACATGGGGCAGGAACTGTTCGCCAAGACGCTCGGCATCATCGGCTGCGGCAACATCGGCGCCATCGTCGCCGACCGCGCCATCGGCCTCAAGATGAAAGTGATCGCCTTCGACCCCTTCCTCTCTGCTGAACGCGCCGTGGAGCTCGGCGTTGAAAAGGTCGAGCTGGAAGACGTCCTGCAGCGCGCCGATTTCATCACCCTGCACACGCCGCTGACGGAGGCTACCCGCGGCATCATCAACGCCGCCGCCATCGCCAAAATGAAAAAAGGCGTGCGCCTCATCAACTGCGCGCGCGGCGGGCTGATCGTGGAGGCCGACCTTGAGGCGGCGCTGGAGAGCGGCCAGGTGGCCGGCGCGGCGCTGGACGTCTTTGAAGAAGAACCCGCCAAGGTCAACGTCCTGTTCGGCAACGAGAAGGTCGTCTGCACCCCGCACCTCGGCGCCTCCACCGTGGAGGCGCAGGAAAACGTCGCCCTGCAGGTGGCCGAGCAGATGGCCGACTACCTGCTGCAGGGCGCCATCTCCAACGCCGTCAACATGCCTTCGGTCAGCGCCGAAGACGCGCCCAAGCTGAAGCCTTACATGAAACTGGCCGAGCTGCTGGGAAGTTTTGCGGGGCAACTGGTGCAGGACAGCGTCAAGGAAATCAGGATCGAGTATGACGGCCACGTGGCGACGCTCAACGTCAAGCCCCTGACCGCGCTGGCGCTGGCCGGGTTCCTGAAACCGTCCATGGAAGGCGTGAACATCGTCAGCGCCCCCGTCAAGGCCAAGGAAATGGGCATCGGCATCAGCGAGACCAAGCGCGAGAAATCCGCCACCTACCACACCCAGATCTGCGTCACGGTCGTCACCGAAAAGGGGCAAAGCACCGTCGCCGGCACGATCTTCGGCGAGTCTCCGCGCATCATCGACATCGACGGCGTGCCGACGGAAACCGCGCTCGGCAAGTACATGCTGTATGTGCTGAACCTCGACAAGCCGGGCCTGATCGGCGCGGTGGGCACCATCCTCGGCGACGCGCACATCAATATCGCCGACTTCAACCTCGGCCGCATCCCGGGCAAGAACAAGGCGATCGCGCTGATCTCGGTCGATGACCCGATCCCGGAAAAGATCGTCGCCGCCATTGCCAAGCTCACGCAGGTCGAGCGGGTGCAGGCGCTGAAGTTTTAGGGTTCGCTGTAAAATAGATTAAGGCTTCGGCTGCGGCGGTTTTTGCTTCGCGGCATAGGCCTTTTGCAGCCGGGCGCGGTTTTCCATCAGCCAGTAGCCTGCCAGCATGGTTTTCATGTCGTTGATATCGCCGCTCTTGATCCGGCGCATCAGCTCGTCCGCGGTGACGGCGCTGGTCTTGATATTCTCTTTTTCGTCCGCATTGCCGAAGACGCCGCCGGCTTTGGAAGCATCTACGATGCCGAAGACGATGGAGATTTTCTCCGAGGTGCCGCCCGGGCTGACGTAAGAGCCGGCATGAATGACCTCGGGGTTCTTCAGTTCCAGACCCGTCTCTTCCTGAGTCTCGCGCACGGCGGCGGCAATGTCGGTTTCGCCCTGCGCAATGCCGCCGGCGGGGAGCGTGTCGGTATAGGGGTAGCCGCCCGCCGCCAGGATGCCGGGGCGCATTTCATTCACCAGCACCACTTCATCCCGCAGCGGGTCATAGGCGAGGACGCCGACGGCATGGCCGCGCTCGAATATCTCGCGCACCACGCGCTGCGTGCCGCCTTCATGGCGGTCCATCTCGATCTCGTAGCGGTCTATTTTGAAAAAACCGTTGAAGACGCGTTTAAGGTCAACAACCTTGGCTTCGAGTTTCTTTTTTTCCGGCATGGCGGCACTCCTTAAAGCTGGGGATCTTTAAGAGTCCTAACATATTGCCATAACCGAGTCCAGAGCATAAATTATTTGTGCAATTCCGGGCTGAACAAATCAACCAGCAGGCGGTAGTTTTTATTTTGACCCGTCGGCGGCAAAACGTCCATGGTCTTGATCTGCGCCGCATACATCAGGTCCACGTAGAGAATGCCTTTCTCCAGGTGATAGCCGGAAACAAGCTGGGCGCTGTCCGCCTCCCAGGATTCCCGGCCCTTCCAGTTCATGTTCGACAGGGGGATGACCAGCATCCTGCCCTTGCGCTCGATCCGGGCGGTGGTATCCGGCGAGGCCGTCATATCCAGCACCACCCGCGTCTTGTCCGCATGGTCGGCAATGCGGACGCCGGTCACGTCGCCGGCCATTGCAACAGCAGCTGTCGGCGGCGGTGATGGTGGTGGTGGCGCCATGCCGGGCGGTACCGGTACCGGCTCAGCCTCAGCCGCGCCCAGTTTCATCGGCAGGATGGAATCCAGGTCATTGCGCACGGACTGGACGGCGTCTTCCAGCCTCTGGAAACGCTTGTCGGGGTTACCGATCTTTTCGGCAAAGAGCGGGGTGAAATTAAGCCCCTCCGGCTCAGCCAATACGGGCTTGGCCTCCACGGCGGCGGGGCCCACCGCGCGCCAGGCATTGTTCCCTGAGCACGCGGAGGTCAGCAAGGCCAGGGCAGCGCAAAAAAAGAACAACGGCATACGCACGGCTATCACACCCCTTCTCATGACCCTTCTGCAATCGTAATGACGGCGGCGGGGATGGTCAACCAAATCCGGCGGTTTTTCAGAATTGCAATATCCGCCGGCTTTGCTAAACTCTCCTTTCAAGAAAGGTTTTTCATGTCTCACGCTAGCGATCCACTCAAGACCAAATTCCTGCTGACGGCGCTGCCCGACGTGCCGTTTGACGGCTGGACGGAGGCGCTGATGGAGCGGACGGCGAAGAAGCTGAAGCTTTCCGGCAAAAAGCTCGACCAGGCTTTCCCGGTCGGCGCCAAGGACCTCGTCGTCTTCTTTTTCGAATGGGCGACGGCGGAAACGCTGCGCCAGATGAAAAAAACTGATCTTGAATCCCTGCGCGTGCGCGACCGCATCACTCTCGGCGTCAGGACGCAGCTGGAAATTCTGCAGCCGTACAAGCAGGCCGTTTCGGCGGCGATGGCATTTCTGGCCGTGCCGCCGCGCAGCCTGCTGCTGCCGAAGCTGCTCTGGCGCGGCGCCGACAAGCTCTGGTGGGCGGCGGGCGACACGGCGACCGATTACAACCATTACACCAAGCGCGCCCTGCTCTCGGGGGTCTTGAGCTCGACCACGCTCTACTGGCTGAACGACACGAGCAAGGACCACGCCCCGACCTGGGCCTTCCTCGACCGTCGCATCGAAAACGTCCTGAAAATCGGGCAGAAAATTTCGTCGTTTAAGAAGCGGAAGGAGAGCTAGGGCTTCCGCCGAATAATAGCGAAAGCGGCGCAAAGCCCAGCGCCCAGCACCAGAAACGGCGTCAGCCACAGCAACAGGGTCTTGTTCTCCACCGGCGGCTTGAGCAGGATGAAGTCGCCGTAGCGGTCGCGCAGGAAATTCACCACCGCATCGTCCGTATCCCCCGCCGCCAGCCGTGTGCGCACCAGCACGCGCAGGTCTTTGGCAAAATCAGAATTGGAATCGTCGATCGCCTCGCCCTGACAGACCAGGCAGCGCAGGTTTTTGCTGATCTCCCGCGCCCGCGCCTCCAGCACCGGATCTTTCAGCATCTCGCCCGGCTCCACCGCCGCCGCGGAAAAGCTTAGCACCATGAGCAGCAAAAATAAAAAACAGGCTCTCATTTCTTCAACTCCGCCAGCAGCGGCTTGAAAATATCGCGGTAGTCGTTTTCGGTCACCGCGCCGACATGCTTGTAGCGGATGACGCCTTCCGCATCGACCACGAAAGTCTCCGGCACGCCATAGACGCCCCAGTCGATCGCCGTGCGTCCGTCGCGGTCGGCGCCGATCGCCGTATAGGGGTCGCCGAATTTCTGGAGCCAGGCCGCCAGTTTTTGCGGCGTATCCTTGTAATTCAGCCCATAGACCGGGATGTTTTCAGCCTTGGCGATTTTTTCAAGAGCGCCCTGCTCCACCCGGCAGGCCAGGCACCAGGAGGCGAAAACATTCACCAGCGCCGGCTTGCCGTGCAGGTTCCGGCTGGAAAAACCGGCTTTGCCTTTCAGCGCAGCGGGCAGGTCAAACACCGGCGCGGGCTTGCCGATCATCGCCGATTCCACCACCGCCGGGTCTTTGCCCCTGAGCAGCAGCACGGCGAAAAAACCAGCCAACAAAATAAATAATATAAAGGGTATCTTTCTCATGACGGGCGCCGCCTATCCGTCAAAGAAACCAGCCCGCCCCCGGCAATCATCAACGCGCCCAGTAAAATCCACAGCACCAGCGGGTGATGGTAAGCCCGCACCACCCATTTCTCCGGTTCATCCTTGTCCTGTTCGCCCATCACCAGATAGAGCAGGCTAAAACCGTCCATCTTCAGCGCCACTTCGCTGGTCATTTTTTGATCGACGGGATACCAGCGCTTTTCCGGCGTCATGTAATCGCCGTCCACCATGCCGTAATAGGAGCGCGGCATTTTATGCCCGTATTTTTTCCACAGGTCATGGAGCGTCGCCACAACGACCCAGCCGCCCATGCCGCAGCCGAGCAGGGACAAAGCCTTGTCACGCAGCGGCAATGTAAATAAAACCACCAGCGCCATGCCGGTCAGCATGAAGGGGACCGACAGTTTTTCAAGCAGGGCAGCAGGAGAGCCCTTGTGCCAGGTCACCGACGGCGCGGCCCCCATCAGCAATGTAAACGGCAACAGCAGCGGCAGCAGCACCGCCATATAGTAAGGCGGCCCCACCGATACGCTGCCGAGGTCCAGCGCGCTGAGAAACACCGGATAGAGCGTCCCCATCAACACCGTCGCGCAAAAGGTGAACAGGAATACGTTGTTGAGCAGCAGCGCCGCCTCGCGGCTGACCATGCCGAAGCCAGCGCCGGATTTCACTTTCGGCGCATGCCAGGCGTAAAACAAAAAAGCGCCGCCGATCGCCACCGTCAGCAGAACGAGGATGAAAATCCCCCGCGCCGGGTCGTTGGCGAAGGCATGCACCGAGGTCAGGATGCCGGAGCGCACCAGGAAGGTGCCCAGCAGCGAAAAGCTGAAGGCGAGGATGGCGAGAAAAATTGTCCAGTTGCCGAGCGCGTTCCTTTTCTCCAGCACCGCCACCGAATGCAGCAACGCCGTGCCCGCCAGCCACGGCATCAGCGACGCGTTCTCGACCGGGTCCCAGAACCAGAAGCCGCCCCAGCCCAGTTCGTAATAAGCCCAGACCGCGCCGGAAGCGATCCCCGCCGTCAGAGCCACCCACGCCGCCAAGACCCACGGGCGTAAGTGCGCCGCCCAGGCGGAATCCACTTTCTTTTCGATCAGCGCCGCGACCGCAAAGCAAAACGCAATCGAGAAGCCGACATAGCCCGTATAGAGCAGCGGCGGATGGATGGCGAGACCGGGATCCTGCAAGACCGGATTCAGGTCCATCCCCTCTATCGGCGCGGGCGTGATGCGCAAAAACGGATTCGACGTCAGCAGGATGAACAGGATGAAGCCGAAGCCGATCATCCCCTGCACCGCCAGCACCCGCGCCTTCAATCCCATTGGAATCTTTTTCGCGCGCTCGACGCAGAAGCCCCACAGCGCCAGCATCCACACCCACAGCAGCATCGAGCCTTCATGGTTTCCCCAGACGCCGGAAATCTTGTAGATCATCGGCTTCAGGCTATGGCTGTTCTCGACCACGTTGAGCACCGAAAAATCATCCGACGCATGGGCATAGACCAGCGCGGCAAAGGAGAGGCTGACCAGCGCAAACAGCCCCGTCGCCAGCCCCTTCCGCCGGATAAACGGCTGCAACAGCGACACCACCAGCGCCCCCATCAGCGCGATATGGCCGAGGGTGACGATCATCGCTTTTTCTCCCGCGCCGCTTTTTCCAGCGACTTCGCCACTTCCGGCGGCATGTATTTTTCATCGTGCTTGGCGAGAATATCGGTGGCGATAAAGACGCCCTGTGCGTTCAGGCTGCCGGTGGCGACCACGCCCTGCCCCTCGCGGAACAGATCGGGCAGGATGCCCGTATATTCGATGCGCATTTCCTGCACCTCGTCGGTCACGGTGAATGAAACAGACAACGTGTCCTTGTGTTTTTGCAGCGTGCCTTTCTTGACCAGACCGCCGAGACGGAAACGATGCTCCGGCGCGATGTTCATTTTCTTCACTTCCATCGGGCTGTAGAAAAAGGAGATGTTGTCCTGCAGCGCGTACAGCGACAGCCCCACCGCCGCCGAAAGGCTGGCGAGGATGAACAGGATGAAATGAAGCCGCTGCCGCTTTTTCATTCGCCCGGTTCTTTCCTGACTTTTTTCCACGCGACAAAGGTCAGCAAGGTCATGGCGCCCAGCACGACAAAGCACAGGCCATAAGCCGCCGCGATATAAAAGAAATAATCCCCGTTCATGCGCCGCCTCCCTGCTGGCGGATTTTCAGCTTCCGCCGCGCGATCTCCGTTTTCAGCCGCACCAATACGAGAACAGTGAACAGCGCGGTGAACCCGACCGCCATCGACAGCAGCGGCAGCAGCATGGCGGCGTCAATCGCCGGCTTGGCGAAGCGCGTCAGGCTGGCCGGCTGGTGCAGCGTGTTCCACCAATCGACGGAAAACTTGATGATCGGGATATTGACCACGCCGACCAGCAGCAGGAACGCCCCGGCGTTGATGCCCTTTTGCTCGTCGTCGAAAGCATCGACCAGCGCCATGTAGCCGAGATAAAGGAAAAACAGGATCAGCGCCGATGTCAGCCGCGCATCCCACACCCACCACGCCCCCCACATCGGCTTGCCCCACAGGGAGCCGGTGACAAGGCAAATGAACGTGAAGGCCGCGCCCAGCGGCGCGGCGGCCTTGGCGTAAAGTTCCGCGACGATATGCTTCCACACCAGCCCGACAAAAGCCGCTGCCGCCATGCTGGTATAGATGAACAGCGCCATCCACGCGGCGGGCACATGGATATACATGATGCGCACCGAAGACCCCTGCTGATAATCATCCGGCGAGGTGACAAGCCCGGTGTAAAGCCCCAGCGCCAGCGCCGTCACGGCAATCACTACAGCAATGGGCTGCACCCATTTCACAAGCTCCAGGAACCGGCGGGGGTTGGCGAAACGCTTCATCATCATGACCTCGAATTCATGCGCAGGCAGATCGCCGCCAGCCACGCTGTCAGGGGCAGGGCGGCGACCACCAAGGCAAGTTGCAGCAAAAGATAGGGCTTGGCAGAGACTGCCTCCGTCGCCAGCACGCCCAAAATCAGCATCGGAATATACAGCGGCAAGATCAGCAGCGCCAGCAAAAGGCCGGGACGCCGCGCGCCGAAGGTCAGCACCGCCCCCATCCCGCCCAGCAGGCTCAT
>JAIOQI010000005.1 GCA_021413445.1 Alphaproteobacteria bacterium
ATGTGCACTGGCCCGACGGGCTGATCGGCTATTTCCCCGCCTATACCCTGGGCGACATGGGCGCGGCGCAGTTCTTTGCCGCAGCGTGCCGGGCCAAGCCGGAAATCAAAAGCGAGCTCGCCAACGGCAACTTCACGCCGCTCCGCGAATGGCTGCGCGACAACGTGCACAGCAAGGGATCGCTGCTGACCACCGATGAGCTGTTCACCGCCGCCACCGGCGAGCCGCTGAACGCCAAATACTATCTGGACCACCTCAGCGAACGCTATCTCGGAAAGCCGTGGAACCCTGAACCCGCTGCCAAAAAGAACTACCCTGGACCGACCAAATAAGCCAATATCTTAATAATAAATTAACGGATTTATGGCTATACTCCTAGGTGTAACTTAGGAGACGATCTTCCATGACCGCCGCTCCAAAAAATGCCTATGAGAAGCTGAAAGAACGCTTTGAAAAGATAATTAACATGGAGAATGCCCTTGGGATCCTGTCCAAGGACGCCGAGTTGTTCATGCCGAAAAACAGCAATGGCGACAGGACGCGGCAGATGGTGGCCCTGGCCGAAGTCGCCCACGCGCTGATTAAGGCGCCGGAAGTCGAACAATGGCTGGACGAGGCGGAGAAAAACAAAAACGCGCTCTCCGCCGAAGACCGCCGCAACCTTCACCTGATGCGCCGCGAATGGGTGAACCGCACCGCGCTTTCCGAAGAATTGGTGGCCGAGATAGCCCGTGTCGAACTGGAAGGCCGCGATATCCATGTCGCCCTGCGCAAAACCGGCGACTGGGCAAAGATCAAGGATTGGTACGCCCACGCCTTCGACATCAAGCGCGCGGTCGGCTTGGCCAAAAAAGACAAGTTGGGCGTGGCCTCCGTTTACGAGGCATTGCTGGATGATTTTTCTCCAGACCTGTCCGAATCTTCCGTCGCGCAGAATTTCGAAATGCTCGAAAAAATGCTTCCCACGCTGATCGGCGAAGCCGCAAAGCGCAAGAAATCCCTGCCCGATCCAATCCCCCTGACAGGCCCCTTCCCCAGCGAACAGCAGGCAGAGCTGTGCCGCCGGCTGGTCACGGCGCTCGGCTTTGATTTCGCCAAAGGGCGTCTTGACTTGGTTGACGGCGGCGCTTCCTGCGGCGGCAGTTCCGGTGATGTCCGCTTTACCACCAATTGCAGCAATGAGGCATCTTTTATAAAGGCAGTCTATTCCGCAATCCACGAAGGCGGCCACGCGCTTTACGAACAGAATACGCCGGAAAAATGGCGTTACCAGCTTGCCGGCAAAGCGATGGGCATGGCGCTGCATGAAAGCCAGTCGCGGATCATGCAGGTTCAGGCCTGTCAGACGAAGGAGTTTTTCCAGTTTCTGGAGAAATTGGCACGCGAGGTCTTCAACCGCCCTGACGATCCCGCCCTTTCGGCGGAAAATCTGGAACGCCTGGTCAATAAAGCTGAACCCTCCCTTATCCGTATTGCCGCAGATGAAGTGACCTATCCCGCCCACATTATCCTGCGCTGCAAGCTTGAAAAGGCGCTGATCGAAGGCACGCTGGCGATTGACGACCTGCCCAAGGCCTGGAACGACGGCATGACGAAGCTCCTCGGCATCACGCCGACCGACGCGGCGCAAGGCTGCATGCAGGACGTGCATTGGCCTACCGGCGCCATCGGCTATTTCCCGGCCTATACGCTGGGCGACATGGGCGCGGCGCAGTTCTTTGCCGCCGCCTGCAAAGACAAACCGGAAATCAAAAGCGAAATCGCCAACGGCAACTTCACCCCCTTGCGCGAATGGCTGCGCGACAACGTGCACAGCAAGGGATCGCTGCTGACCACCGATGAGCTGTTCACCGCCGCCACCGGCGAGCCTCTGAACGCCAAATACTATCTGGACCACCTCAGCGAACGCTATCTCGGCAAGCCGCGGGCGGACAACACGCTGCTGAAAAAACCCGACGGGCCGGTGAAAAACCCGACGGCGCGCTAAGCTCAGAACCCGCGCCCGGACCTCGCGGTCGTGGCATTCACGCCATACTGCTCAAAAGCGGCCGCCAGCAGGTTTTGCAGGTAGGCCGGCTTCAGGACCGCATCAAGCCCGATGGAAAACGGCACGTCCGCGCTGGGCGCGATGTTGCAGCCGCAGTTCATCACATGGGTAAAGCGGAGGCCGTGCTGCGACAGCACGCTCTGCACATGCAGGCCGATTGGCGTCACCAGCAGCATGGCATGCAGGACGGCGTCCCACAGGCGGTCGCGCAGCAGCTGCTTCTTGTCCTTGAACATGTCCATCAGGACCTCTGCATCGTCGCGCAGGGCCGTGGCCAGGATGACGTTATAAAAAGAGGCGGGCACGGCATAGCCGAATTCGTCGAACAGCGCCTGGACGCCCCTGACGGCCATCTGCGCCGCATCTGTCCCGGCGGATTGCAGCGCAGACCCGAAATCCGGATACGCGGCGCGGTCGAAATCATGGCCGATAGCGTCGAGCGCTTCCATGGCCAGCGGCGTGCCATGATGACGAAACAGCTGCGCCGCTTCAACATAGTCGTGGCGTGCCAGCTCTGAAAGGAGCGTATTGCCCGCGCCCTGCGCGATGGCCTGCCAGATGGCCGGCAGTTTTGACAGGGAAGCGGCGGGTTTTCCGTGAATGATGCGGGCGATGTCAGCGTATTGATGGGAAGAAGTTTTTAAAGCGGTGTTCATTTGTTATCTCCATGATTAAGGACGTCAGGTAAAGATAACATGCCCCGCGCCAACAAAAAAGCCCGGCACTCGAAAGCGCCGGGCTTTATCTGTATTCAGTTGCCTGAAAAGCTTATGCAGCCTTCAGGTTGGCAGCTGAGTTACGGCCTTTTTCAGATACGATGTCGTAGCTGATTTTTTGACCTTCGTTCAGGCTGCGCATGCCAGCACGTTCAACGGCGCTGATGTGAACGAACACATCTGCATCGCCGCTATCGGGCTGGATGAAACCGAAACCTTTTTGGGAATTAAACCATTTAACTGTACCTTGTGCCATATTGGCCTCCTTTAGAAAACGCACTCTTCGTGCATGAAGTCCGCACAACCATTGTGCAAACCGTATCCGAAAATATGCAATGTCTTGGAGAAAGCCTTTAACGGCAAGCAAACAAGTCAGAACTTTAAACTCTCGAATGCTTTTACCATATGCGCGTTTGCTGCGAATAGCAAGGCTTATTTTAAAGGAGCAAAACGCGCCCCTATAAAAAGTGTTGCAATTTTCCGCTTTACTAGGCAAATAAGATAAGAATTCCATAAGCTTATAGCGGAAGTTATAAAGGGTGCTATGACGAAAAACGCAACAAAAACAGATGCCTCTCATGTCTATGGCCGGATCGACGGCCCGCTGGTCGTCATCGGCTTGGGCTCGATCGGCGTTGGCTGCCTGCCGCTGCTGGAGCGCCATTTTAAATTCGACCCGAAACGCCTGGTGGTCATTGATCCCGACAATAAAAACAAGGCCCTGCTCGATGCGCGGGGGATTCGCTTTATCCAGCTCGCCCTCACTCCCGACAATTACGAAGAATTGCTGACGCCCCTTTTAAGCGATGGCAGCGGCAAACGGGGCTTCTGCGTGAACGTCTCCGTGGACGTCTGCTCGCTCGACATCATGAAGTTATGCCGCAAAGCCGGCTGCTTCTACATAGACACGGTGGTGGAGCCCTGGAAGGGCTATTACTTCGACAAAAAAGCCGATACCGCCACGCGCACCAACTACGCCCTGCGCGAAACCGTTTTGCAGGAAAAAGAGAAGAACCCCGGCGGCATCACCGCCGTTTCCTGCTGCGGCGCCAATCCCGGCATGGTGTCCTGGATGGTCAAGCAGGCGCTGGTCAATATCGCGACGGACATGAAACTATCCTTCCAGGAGCCCACCACGCGCGAGGAATGGGCGCGGCTGATGCAGCAGACCGGCGTCAAGGGCATCCACATCGCCGAGCGCGACACCCAGAAATCAAAAAGACCGAAACCGCAGGGCTACTTCGTCAATACCTGGTCGGTGGAAGGCTTTGTGTCGGAAGGGATGCAGCCGGCGGAACTAGGCTGGGGCAGCCATGAAAAATGGTTTCCGCCCACCGGCCGCCGCCACAAAAACGGCTGCCAATCCGGCATTTACCTCCTGCATCCGGGCGCCAATACCTATGTCTATAGCTGGTGCCCGACGCCGGGCGCCCAGCATGGGCTGCTCGTCACGCATAACGAGTCGCTGTCGATTGCCGATTACTTTACGGTTGGTTCCGGTCAGGCTCCCGAATACCGCCCCACCTGCCACTATGCCTATCATCCCTGCAACGACGCCATGCTCTCGCTGGATGAAATATTCGGCCAGGCCGGCATTATGCAGGACAACCAGCACATCCTCACCGAAAGCGAGATTGTGGAAGGGATTGATGAACTGGGCGTACTTCTCTACGGCCACAGCAAGAACGCCTACTGGTACGGCTCGCAACTCTCCATCGAAGAGACGCGCAAGCTGGCGCCCTACCAGAACGCCACCGGGCTGCAGGTGACGTCGGCCATCATCGCCGGCATGGCCTGGGCGCTCGAAAACCCCGATGCCGGCATCGTCGAAGCCGACGAGATGGATTTCCGCCGCTGCCTGGAGCTGCAACGCCCCTATCTCGGCGAGGTCACCGGCCTTTACACCGACTGGACCCCGCTCAACAACCGGCCCTTCCTTTTCCCTGAAGATATTGATGCGGAAGACCCCTGGCAGTTCCGCAACATCCTCGTGCGGCAATGAGATGCTGAGCATTACCAACCTGACCTATAGAATAGGCGCCCGCACCATCATCGAAGACGCCAGCCTCAATGTCATGGACGGCTGGAGGGTGGGCGTGGTCGGCCTGAACGGCGCCGGGAAATCGACGCTGTTCAAGCTCATCTCCGGCGAGCTGCACGCCGACGGCGGCAAGATTTCCATGAACGCGAAACAGACCTTCGGCCAGGTGCGGCAGGATATTCCCGACTGCGACACGCCGCTGATCGAGATGGTGCTGGCCGCCCACGAGGAGCTGGCCGCGCTTTTCAAGGCCTGCGAGACGGAAGAAGACCCTTATAAAATCGCCGACATCTACACCCGCCTGAACGAGCTGGACGCCTACACCGCCCGTTCCCGCGCCGCCATCCTGCTCACGGGGCTCGGGTTCAAGGATCAGCAGCTCAACGACCCCTTCTCGTCCCTCAGCGGCGGCTGGCGGATGCGCGTGGCGCTGGCGGCGGCGCTGTTCGTCGAGCCCGATTTCCTGCTGCTCGACGAGCCGACCAACCACCTTGACCTCGAAGCCATCATGTGGCTGGAAACCTACCTCGCCTCCTACCCGCACACGCTGATGATTATCTCGCACGACCGCGAGCTGCTCAACAAATGCGTCGATCACATCATCCACGTCGACAAGAAGCAGCTGACCCTCTACACCGGCAATTACGACACTTTCGAGCGCGAGCGCGTGGCCAAGCTCGGCCTGCAGCAGAAAATGCACGAAAAGCAGACGGCGCAGCGCGCCCATATGCAGGCCTTCGTCGATCGTTTCCGCGCCTCCGCCGCCAAGGCAAGGCAGGCGCAAAGCCGCGTCAAGGCGCTGGAAAGAATGGACCTGGTCGATGCCGTGATCGCCGACCGCGCCGTGAAATTCAGCTTCCCGCAGCCGGAGCCGCTCTCCGCGCCGATCATCTCCATCCAGAACGTCGACGTCGGCTACACGGCAGGCAAGCCCATCATCCGCAAAATCTACGAAAGCATCGACATGGACGACCGCATCGCGCTGCTCGGCGCGAACGGCAACGGCAAATCGACCATGATTAAGCTGATCGCCGGAAAACTGGAGCCGATGAAAGGCGATATCGTCCGCTCCGGCAAGCTGCGCATCGGCTATTTTTCCCAGCACCAGACCGAGGAGCTGGACGTCGAATCGACGCCCTACCAGGAAATGTCGCGCATGGTCGCCAAGAAACACGGCAGCTTCAAGGAGCCCGCCGTCCGCGCCATCCTCGGGCAGTTCGGCTTCAGCAAAGTGCTTGCCGACAACCGCATCGGCGACCTCAGCGGCGGCGAAAAGGCGCGGCTGCTCTTCGCCTTCATGAGCTACGACGCCCCGCACCTGCTGCTGCTCGACGAGCCGACCAACCACCTCGACATCGACGCCCGCGAGGCGCTGGTGCAGGCGCTCAACAACTATGAGGGCGCGGTCGTCCTCGTCAGCCACGACCCCAGCATGGTCGAGCGCGTCGCCAACCGCCTGTGGCTGGTCAACGACGGCGCCTGCACGCT
>JAIOQI010000042.1 GCA_021413445.1 Alphaproteobacteria bacterium
ACGGCTCGATCATCGGCCGCAACAGCTTCCAGCGCCCCAGAGAGGAAGCCCTCGCCATGCTCGACAAAATCATGCAGATTTATCTCGGCAAGGACATATAAAAGGCATATTTTTCAAAGTCTTATATACCAGTAAGAGATAATTCATAAATTGTTGGTAGTATTATGGATATATTTAATGAATCTATCTTAGGAGTCGCCCATGTTCGCCAAACGCCTTTCAAAAATTTTCCTGTCTGTTGCCCTGGCGGTCTCCATGTTCAGTTGCAGCAACAGGATAGGCCCGAATGCCGACAAATCGGAATTGAAGGGTGAAGTCACGGAAACAACGATCTTCCCGGGCGGCCCCAAACAAAGCGATATCCGCCTTGACGCGAGCAATCTCAAAGAAGGGGAAGCATATAGCACCTCGGGAAAGCTGACGATCAATGGCAATATTCCCAAAAACGTCACCCTGTCGGTTGATGACGGAAAACTGGTCGTCAACGGGAACATCGGCGCCGGCTCAAATATTGATGTTAACGAACCCATCGTAAGCCATACCGAAAACGACCCCGGCTATGACTACTCATATAACACCTTTTCAGGAAAATTTGAGTGGCATTACGATTTTTTAAGGACAAAAACAGTTGTCGATGGCCTGAGGTACAATGACCCGGAGCCCGCCGTTCAGGTGAATGGCTCCTGCGGGGAAAACGTCAAGATCAGCAGCAACGGAAAAGTTGTTGTGAAGGGGGCTCTGATACAAAACAAAAACCAGATGAACGTCGCCCCGGCCTTGAAATAAATCAGCTCCGCAGCGCCCCGCCTGTGCCCTTCTCCACCGCCTCGATGATTTTGGCGGAGAGGGCGTTGATCTCCTCATCCGTCAGCGTCTTTTCCACCGGCTGCAGCGTCACGGCCAGCGCGACGGATTTTTTGCCCGGCGTGACCCCCTTGCCCATATAGATGTCGAAAATATCGACGGCGGTGATGAGATTTTTATCCACACTCTTGATGGCGCGGACAAGTTTGTCGGCCTCGACCGTTTGATCGACGATGAAAGCGAAATCGCGCGATACCGGCTGGAAGGGCGACGGCTTCAGCAGTTCCTTGCGGGTGCCTTTTTTCTTTGGCGCGGGCAGTTTTTGCAGGAACACCTCGAAACCGGCATAGGCTTCATCGCGTTTTAATGACGCCAGCACCGCCGGATGAATCTCGCCGAAATAGGCCAGCGCGTCACGCCCGAGGCGCAGCACGCCGGACCGACCGGGGTGATACCACGCCGGCGCATCGATGGTGATTTGCAGGCTGTTGACGTTGATGCCACAGGCTTCGAGAACGGCCAAAGCATCGCCCTTGGCATCCAGCGCATCCGCGCTTCGGGCCGCACCAGACCAATGACGCGCCACGGCGTTGCCGCTGCGCAGCCCGGTGGCCACCGTCAGCTGGCCGTCGTATTCGGGCGACAGGTAAACGCCGCCGACTTCGAACAGCGCGGCATCGGGATAGCCTTTGTCGGTGTTTTTCCCCGCCGCCTCGATCAGGTTCGGCAGGATGGAGGGGCGCATCACGGCGAGATCGGCGCTGATCGGGTTGACCAGCGTCAGCGCCTTTTTGTTCTGCGTCGCCGCCGCGCCGAAAAGGTCGGACTTGGCATCGTCCATGAACGACCAGGTGACTGTTTCATACAGCCCGCGCGACGCCAGCGTGCGCCGCGAAGAGATAACGCGCTTTTGCAGCGGGCTCGGCTCGCTGCGGAGCTGTCCCGGCAGGCGCACCACCGGCTGCGGCGGGATATTGTCGTAGCCATCGATGCGGAGGATTTCCTCGACAATATCCGGCGCGCCTTCGACGTCGTGGCGCCAGCTTGGCGTTTTGACCGCCCAGCCATTCAGGGCGAAGCCCAGCGCAGTCAAAATCTCTTTCTGCCGCGCTTCAGTCAAGTCGCTGCCGCCCAGCAGTTTCAGGCGCTGCGGCGCATAATTGATGGTGCGGGAAACGTCCGGCGCGGTGCCGGCAACAAAAACCTCGCTGGCCTCGCCGCCACAGAGGTCAAGTATCATCTGCGTGGCGATTTCCGCGCCGGCAGATGCGAAGGCGGGGTCGATGCCGCGCTCAAAGCGGTAGCGCGCATCGCTGTCGATTTGCAGCTTCTGGCCGGTTTTGGCAATCGCCGTCTGGTCGAAATAGGCGCATTCCAGATAGACATTCACCGTTTTTTCGCTGACGGCGGATGACACGCCACCGATGATGCCGCCCAATCCCAAAACGCCGGAGTCGTCGCAAATAACGACCATGCCGTCATCAAGGTCATAGGACTTGTCGTTGAGTGCGGCGAGCCTTTCTCCCTTTGCGGAAAGGCGCACATGAATATTGCCCTGCAACTTGTCGGCGTCGAACACATGCAGCGGGCGGTTGAGGCCGAGGGTCATGTAATTGGTGATATCGACCAGCGCCGAAATCGGCTTCTGCCCGACGGCTTTCAATTTGTCCTGCAGCCATTGCGGCGAAGCGCCGTTTTTGACGCCCCTGATATACCGCCCGATGAACAGCGGGCAGGATTTTTCATCCTTCAGCGAAACGGTGACGGGACTCTTAAATTTCCCGGCTACCGCAGCGGTTTTCAGCGGCTTCAGCTTGCCCAGCCCGGCGGCGGCGAGATCGCGCGCGATACCGTAAATCCCGGCGCAGTCGCCGCGGTTAGGCGTCAGGTTGATCTCGAGAACAGGGTCATTGAGTCCCAGCGCATCGGCGGCAGGGGAGCCGGTGACGGCGGCCGCCGCCAGCTCGATGATGCCGTTATGCTCTTCGGAGAGCAGCAGTTCCCGCTCCGAGCACATCATGCCGTTCGATTCCTGCCCGCGGATATTGCCTTTCTTGAGCGTCATGGCGGAGCCGGGGATATAGCTGCCGACCGGGGCGAAAACGCCCTTCATGCCGGCCTTCGCGTTCGGCGCGCCGCAGACGACTTTCAGCTTTTCGGCGCCGGTATCGACGATCAGGCATTGCAATTTGTCCGCGTCGGGATGTTTTTCCGCCGACACGACATGGCCGACGACGACGCCCTTCAGCATCGCCGCCGGGTCATGGATGCCCTCCACCTCGAGGCCGATGGCGGTGAGTTTTTTAGAGATCTCGTCCAGCGCGGCTTGCGTATCGAGATATTCCTTGAGCCAGGATAATGACAATTTCATGTTACGCGCCCTCCATCGGCCCGAAGCCGTAGTGTTTCAGCCAGCGCACATCCGATTCAAAGAAGGTGCGCAGGTCGGGGATGCCGTATTTCAGCATGGCGATGCGCTCCAGCCCCATGCCGAAAGCGAAGCCCTGGTATTCGTCGGGGTCGATGCCGCAGTTCTTCAGCACGTTCGGGTGTACCATGCCGCAGCCGAGGATTTCCAGCCAATCCTTGCCTTCGCCGATCTTCAACTCGCCGCCCGCGCGCGAGCAGCCGATGTCCATCTCCGCCGAGGGCTCGGTGAAGGGGAAGAAGCTGGGGCGGAAGCGGGTCGGCAGTTCATCGACCTCGAAAAATCGCCTGCAGAATTCGATCAGGCAGCCCTTGAGATGGCCCATATGCGTGGTCTTGTCGATCACCAGCCCCTCGAGCTGGTGGAACATCGGCGTGTGGGTCATGTCGTAGTCGGAGCGGTAGGTGCGGCCGGGGATGATGACGCGGATCGGCGGCTTTTGCATCTGCATCACATGCACCTGCACCGTCGAGGTGTGGGTGCGCAGCAAACGTGTTTTGCCCGCCGCTTCAGGCAGATAAAATGTGTCGTGCATCTGCCGCGCCGGGTGCCCTTCGGGGAAGTTCAGCGCGGTGAAATTGTGGAAGTCGTCCTCGATGTCCGGCCCCTCGGCGACGCTGAAGCCCATGTCGGCGAAAATGGCGACCAGCTCCTCGACCGTCTTGCTGATGGGATGGATGGTCCCCTTCGGCGACGGGCGCGGCGACAGGGTGACGTCGATTTTCTCTTTTTCGAGGCGCTCGTCCAGCGCGGCTTTTTTCAGCAGCAACGACTTCGCCTCGATCTCGGCAGTGATCTCGTCCTTCAGCTTGTTGAGCGCCTGGCCCATTTCCTTGCGCTGCTCGGGTGAGAGGCAGCCGAGCGTCTGCATCAGGCTGGTGACCTTGCCCTTTTTGCCCAGCGCCGTCACCCGCACCTCCTCCAGCGCGGGAATGTCGTTGGCGGCCCTCACCGTTTCGACCAGTTCTTTTTTCAAAAGCTCCAAATTGCTCATCGTCATGTCCTTCAGGGTTCCGTTCCGGGGGCCAGAGTCACTTTCAGGCCGTCGAGATTTTTATCCAATATAATCTGGCAGGAGAGGCGGGAATTGTCGCGCACGTCAAAAGCGCCGTCCAGCTGGTCGGTTTCCTCCTGGGTGGGGGGAAAAAGCAGGTCGCACCACGGCTCCTCCACATAAACATGGCAGGTGGCGCAGGCGCAGGCGCCGCCGCACTCCGCCTTGATCGGGAGCTGGTGATCGCGGATGACCTCCATCAGCCGCCAGCCTTCCAAGCCTTCGAGCGCGTGTTCCTTGCCCAGCTGGTCCGTCACATAAACCATCATGCCGGCACACCGTCGCGGCGGGAGCCGAGAATTTGCTTGAGCGCGTAAGCCATGGCGGCGTTCAGCAGCGCCGCCACCAGCAGGGACATGGGCGCGGTCACAACGATGATCGTCACCTGGTCCATTGTCGTCAGCTTGAAGGGGCCGGACGGGTCCGCCGCCCGGCCGATGAGCGCGGCAGTAAAAATCTGGAACAGGAAAGCCACCGGAAAAAGGCATACCAGCCCCAGGCTGACCAGCCGCAGCGAGAACATCAGGCCGCGCACCTGCTGCAAAAAAGGGCGGAACGGGTAATTGACGGCGGCCAGTATCGGCAGCACGCCAAAGCGCACGCCCCAGAAAACAGCGCCGATAATAATCAGGCCGCCCAGCGTCACCGTCCATTCGGCGCCCCATTGGCCGGAATCAACGGCGGCGAACAGGACGGCGGCCGCTGCCGACACGCCCATATTGAAAAGCAGCGCAATGATGACGGCCAGCCTCATGGCGCGCTGGCGTTCACTGAGATACGGCAGGTCCGGCGGCAGCCGGTCCAGCTGTTCGCCCAGCAGCAGCAGCCGCATCTCCAGAAATGCGAACCAGGCAAACAGGAGCGTCGCCGGCATTCCCCACAAATAATTCTCGATCACCGAGGCATCGGCGCGCTGGAACTGGATGAACAGCGAGGTGCAGATCTGCGCCGCCACGGGCAGGGCGCCGGCCTTGAGCAGATAGGGCCATTCCCTGCCTACAAAGAGATAGGCGTTCTTGACGGCCTCGAAAATGTTGAATTTGCTGTTGTCCATGTGCTTATTTTGACCACTTTAATCCTTCACACCAAGTTTTTTCTGCAGCCCGGTGCTGGAGGTGGTGTATTCGAAGCGCCATTTGCGCTCGGGATGGACATAACGGAAGGCCTTTTGCGCCATCAGCGCCGCCTCGTGGAATCCGGAAAGTATCAGCTTCAGCTTGCCGGGGTACCAGTTGATGTCGCCGATGGCGAAAACGCCGGGAATATCGGTTTCGAAGTTCTCGGTATTGACGGGAATCAGGTGATCCTTCATCCCGATGCCGAAAGTGGCCACCGGCCCCAACTTCATGGTCAGGCCGTAGAAGGCCAGCAAGGTGTCGCAGGCGACGTCCTGGTCGGAAACAACGGCCGCCGCGAGTTTCCCGTCCGCGCCCTTCAGCCCGGTCAGGTTGCCGACCACGAATTTGATTTTCCCTTCGGCCGCAAGCTGGTGCATCTGCGCGACGCTGTGCGGCGCGGCGCGGAATTCGTCGCGGCGGTGGACGAGGGTCAGCGACTTGGCCAGCGGCTGCAGGTTGATCGTCCAGTCGAGCGCGCTGTCGCCGCCGCCGGCGATCAGCAGGTTCTTGCCGCGGAAAGATTCCCTCTGACGCACGGCATAAAACACCGATGTACCCTCGTAATCGCCGATGTTGCTGATCGGCGGTTTTTTGGGGATGAAGCTGCCGCCGCCCGCCGCAATCACGACGACCCTGGCCTCGATCACCGTGCCGGCATCAGTCGTCACCCGCCAGCCGGTTGCTATCTTTTCCATCTTTTCGGCCATCTGGCTGAAATGGAAGGTGGGGTGGAAAGGCTTGATCTGCGCCATCAACTGGTCGGTCAGCTGCTGGCCGGACACCACCGGCAGCGCCGGAATGTCATAGATCGGTTTTTCGGGATAGAGCTCCGCGCATTGCCCGCCCGGACGGTCGAGGATGTCAATGAGATGCGCCTTGATATCGAGCAGACCCAGCTCAAACACCGCGAACAAGGCCACGGGGCCGGCACCGATGATTATGGCATCTGTTGTATGAATTTGCTTCGACATAAGGGGGAAATTATGGCGTCACAGCTTATAAATCAAGTAAAATCCCCCCATGAACAAGTTCCACCTGCACCTGATTTCGGATTCCACCGGCGGCACGCTGAACAGCGTGGTCAAGGCCTGCCTGGCCCAGTTCGAGGGGGTGGAGGTCGAGCAGCATTTCTGGTCGCTGGTGCGGACGCAAAAGCAGCTGCAGGCGGCGCTGGAGGGGATGCGCGACCGCCCGGGGCTGGTGCTCTACACGCTAGTTGATGACGGGCTGACCCAAGCCCTGGAAAAGCATTGCCAGGCGATGGGCGTGCCGGCGCTGTCGATCCTGCATCCGGCGCTGAAGCTGATGAGCAGCTATTTCGGCCGGCAGAGCCTGGCCGAGCCCGGTTTGCAGCACAAGCTGAACGCTGAATATTTTGCGCGCATGGATGCGGTCGATTACGCGCTGCACCACGACGACGGGCAGAAAAGCGACCGCGACCTCGCGCTCGCCGACGTCATCCTGGTCGGCGTGTCGCGCACCTCCAAGACCCCGACCTGCGTTTATCTCGCCAACCGCGGCGTCAAGGCGGCGAATATCCCTTACGTCCCCGGCATCTCCTTCCCCGCGCGCGTGCTGGAACTAAAAAAGCCGCTGTTCGTGGCGCTGATTGCCACGCCGGAGAGATTAATTGAAGTGCGCCGCAACCGCCTCAAGCATCTCGGCCAGCACCGCGAGACGGATTATCTCGACCCCGAAAAAGTGCAGGAAGAAATCAAGGAAGCGCGGCGGTTCTATACCCAACAGGGCTGGCCGGTCATCGACGTCACCCGCCGCTCGGTCGAGGAAACGGCGGCGGAAATCATGACCATGCTGGAGCAGAGAAAGCCATGATCCGCGCCTGCGTCATGGGGTATCCCGTCGCCCATTCCCTGTCGCCGAAGCTGCATGGCTTCTGGCTCAAAAAATACAACATCGACGGCGCATACACGCGCCAGGAAGTAAAACCGGAAGGGCTCAGGGCCGCGCTGGAGCGGCTGGCGGAA
Source organism: Alphaproteobacteria bacterium (assembly GCA_021413445.1). Taxonomy (GTDB): domain Bacteria; phylum Pseudomonadota; class Alphaproteobacteria; order Micavibrionales; family UBA2020; genus PALSA-926. The sequence goes on from JAIOQI010000042.1 coordinate 7,390, forward strand.
CAGGGCTTCGCCGGCTGCAACCTGACCATCCCGCTCAAGGAACACGCGCTGGCGCTGATGGACGAACTGGACGGCAGCGCCCTCGCGGCGGGCGCCGTCAACACCGTGGTCATGCGTGATGGCCGGAAAACGGGATACAACAGCGACGGGTTCGGCTTCCTGGAAAGCCTCAAGGCGCAATACCCCCAATGGAACGGCGCGCGGGTGGTCATTCTCGGCGCCGGCGGCGCGGCGCGGGGCATTATCGCCGCGCTGAACGAGGCCGCCGTGGGGCGTTTCGTGCTGGTCAACCGCAGCCGCGAAAAAGCCGAAAAACTCGCCGGGGATTTGAAACTGGACCCGGTCATGATCGTGGACTGGGAAGACCGCGCCGCAGCCCTGGAAAACGCCACGCTGCTGGTCAATTGCAGCAGCCTCGGGATGGACGGCCAGCCGCCGCTGGACCTTGATTTATCGGGGTTGCCAAAAACGGCGGCAGTATGTGATATTGTCTATCGTCCGCTGGTGACAAAGCTGCTGGCGGAAGCGAAGCGGCGCGGCCATCCGGTCGTGGAAGGGCTGCCGATGCTGCTGCATCAGGGGCGGCTCGGCTTCCGGCACTGGTTCGGCGTCGATCCGGCGGTGACAAAAGAGCTTTATGATGAAATAACGACGGGGATCACATGATAGTCATCGGCATAACAGGCTCCATCGGCATGGGCAAAACGACGGCGGCGAACATGCTGCGCGAGGCGACCATCCCCGTCCACGATTCGGATGCGGCGGTGCACCGCCTGCTGGGGCCGAAGGGAAAAGCCGTACCTGAAGTCGGCAAGGCCTTCCCGGAAGCGCTCAAGACCAATACCGAGGGCGAGACTTACATCGACCGGAGCATCCTGGGAAAAAGCGTGTTTGCCGACCGCAGCCGGAAGAAAACGCTGGAAGGCATCCTGCATCCGCTGGTCCGCGAGGACAGCGACCGCTTCAGGGAGGAAATGCAGAAAAGGGGGCACCGGGTCATCGCCCTCGACATTCCCCTGCTGTTCGAAATCGGCGAGGAAAAGCGGGTCGATGTCACCATTTGCGTGACGGCGCCGCCCGAGGTGCAAAGGGAACGGGTGCTGTCGCGCCACGGCATGACCTCCGAAAAATTCGACCGCATCGTGGCCGGGCAATTGCCGGACGCCGAAAAGCGCAAGCGCGCCGATTTTGTCGTGGAAAGCGACAAGGGTCTGGAAGCAATGCGCCAGCAACTGATCCATATCGTCAACAACCTGCTGGCAGAGCGGGCGCAGGTATAAAACATGACACGCGAAATCGTCCTCGACACCGAAACCACCGGGCTGGACCCGGATGAAGGCCACCGCCTGGTCGAGATCGGCTGCCTGGAACTCATCAACCACCTGCCGACCGGCAAGGTGTTCCACACCTATCTCAACCCGCTGCGGGACGTGCCGGCCGAAGCCTCGCGCGTGCACGGCCTCACCGCCGAATTCCTCAAGAACCACCCGCTGTTCCCGGAAAAGGTCGGCGAGTTCATTGATTTCATCGCCGATTCCACGCTGGTCATCCACAACGCCGAATTCGACATGAAGTTCATCAACGCGGAATTGAAATCCTCCGGCTTCAAGGCGCTCTCCATGAGCCGCGTGATCGACACCCTGCCCATGGCGCGGCAGAAGTTTCCCGGCCAGCCGGCCAACCTCGACGCGCTCTGCCGCCGTTTCAAAATCGACAATGCCGAGCGCAAACTGCACGGCGCCCTGCTCGATTCCGAACTCCTCGCCGAGGTCTATCTGGAGCTGATCGGCGGCCGGCAGCACGGCCTCGGCCTCGGCAGCGAACTGGCCGAGCAGCAATCACAGGTGCTGAACGCAAAAATCAAGCGCCAGAAAATGCCGCTGCGCAGCTTCCCCCCCGCGGCAGACGAAGTAAAGGCGCACGACGCCATGCTGGACAAGATCAAAAACGCCCTGTGGCGGGAAAAATTATAAAACGGGAAAGGCTCTACGCCTTGCCGGCCTGCTTGCCGGCGGTCTCCGCCTGCAGCCGCTTGATCTCATCGAGATAAATCGACTCGAAATTAATCGGCGCCAGATAGAGCGGGGGATATCCGCCCTGGATGGTCATGCTGGCCACCATCTCCCGCACGAAGGGAAACAGCAGTTTCGGCACCTCGATCATCAGCACCGCCTGGACGTTTTCCTTGGGGATATTGCTCATGGCGACCAGGGCGCCGTAGTGCAAATCCATGATAAAGGACATGCGGCCGTCCTGCTTGTTCCTCGCCTCGACGCGGAAATGCAGGCTGCTTTCAAAGGTGTTGTCCTTGATATGCTGCTGGCCCAGAGAAATCTGCACGCTGGTCTCCGGCGCCGCCCAGCCGCCGACCAGGCTTTCCGGCGCATGCGGATTTTCAAACGACACATCCTTCACGTATTGCGTGATGATCTGGATGCTGGGTTGCGCCTGTGGTGCGGACGGGGTGTTTTTAGGATCGGCCATGATTCTTTGCTTTCATTATGTCTTTATAAATGATGCCGAAAAATTAACAGACTGCCTAAAAAATACAAGGTAAAACAGATATTCCACGTTTTACGTATTATAAAAAACCTTACTGGCCGTCCGACAGGGGCTTGTTCTTCTCCCCGTCCACATGTTTGAATTTGCCCTCGATGGTGCGGGAGGCGCCGTTCTTGCGCTCCTCGTAATACCAATAGGTGAAGCCCTGCGTGCTTTTGCTGAGGTTGTTCAGCACGCTTTGGTGCCGGTATTTCAGGAACCTGAAAATACTGCGGCGGACCGGCGGGAGCAGCAGCGGCAGCGCCATGAAATCGCTGACAAAACCGGGAAAAATCAACAGCAGCGCGCCGAGCAGGATACAGAACCCGTCAAACATCTCCTCGAAGGGATAAATGTCGGCGTCCACCGATTTTTTGGCTTTTTGCAGAGTTTGCGTACCCATCGCGGCCAGGAAATAAAAACCGGCGATCGTCGCGGCAATCACCCAGAGCAGCGACAAGCCGACGCCGATCTTGCCGCCGATGACGATCAATCCGGCGATTTCCAGCAGCGGCAGGAAAATCATTAAGAAAAGTGCTGTCATTCCGCTATATTAACTCCCTCGGGGTTTATTTACGCTTAATTGTAGTAAACTTCTTGAAATGAACATAGGCGTCTTTCAATATAGGCGAAAGACCCTAAAAGGAGCCGCATGCATCTGGACATCCTGATTTTCGCCGTGATTGCGGCCTTCCTGATTTACCGCCTGAAGGCGGTGCTGGGGACCCGGCACGGCAACGAGCGCCCGCGCCAGAACCCGTTTGCCGCCAAGGACGCCGCAGCCCGCGCGCCGGTCGCGCCGAAGCCGGAACTCCTGAAGAAGCCGCCCCTGATAACGGATTACGCCGCCGACAAAGACGGGCGGATCGCCGCCGGGCTCGAGGAGATCACCGCCGCCGACCATCAGTTCGACGTGAACAGCTTCATGGAAGGGGCCAAAGCCGCTTTTGAAACGATCGTCACGGCCTACAGCCGCAGCGACCGCAGCGCCCTGAAGCCCCTCCTCAGCTCCAAGCTCTATAACGATTTCGACGACGGCATCAAGGCGCGCGAGGGAGCCGGGCACATTTCAGAGACCATGATTCACCGCATCAAGGCCGCGCGCATTGTCGAAGCGCACCTCGGCGGCACGATGGCCTATATCACGGTCGATTACGATGTCGAGCAGACCACCGTCACCCGCGACAAAACCGGCGCCGTGGTCGAGGGCAACCCCGACCGCATTTCCAGCGTCGAGGATATCTGGACCTTCACCCGCGACATCCGCTCCTCCGATCCGAACTGGATCCTGATCGAGACGTCGGCGGCGGATAAATAATGTTGCCCCGCAAGATAATCGCGATGACAGCCGCCTGCCTGCTTCTGGGAGGGTGCATCTCCGCGACATGGATGACGCACGAAAAACCCGCCGACCGGTTTTTCCTGCAGGCAACTTCCTTTCAGCAGCTGCCGGGGTGGGCAGCCGACAACCAGGCCAGGGCGATTGTGCCACTGCAGAAATCCTGCGCCCGGATCAACAAGAAAGACCCGGCCTCCGATTTCGGCGCCGGCGGCTTCGCCGGGAATGCGGAACAGTGGCAGGACGTCTGCCGGAAACTGTCCGTTTATCTTTTGCCGGCGGACAACGAAGCCCGGGCCTTCTTCGAGGACAATTTCACGCCTTACGAAATATGGGGTGAAAAAGGGCGCGACGGGCTGTTCACCGGCTATTACGAGCCGACCCTGCGCGGCTCGTACAAAAAGCACGGCGCCTACAAGATCCCCCTCTACGGCCGCCCGAACGACCTGATCGAGGTCAATCTCGGCGACTTCAAGACCGCACTGAAAGGCGAAACCGTCATGGGCCGGGTGCAGGGGAAAAAACTCATCCCCTACTACGCCCGCGCCGAGATTGAAAAAGGCGCCCTCAAAAGGCGGCGCAAGGAAATCGTCTGGGTCGATAATGCGGTCGATGCCTTCTTCCTGCACATCCAGGGCTCCGGCCGGGTGAAGCTGGACAACGGCGGGGTATTGCGCGTCGGCTACGCCGCTGAAAACGGCCATCCTTACACGGCCATCGGCCGCGAGCTGATCCGGCGCGGCGCCCTGACCAGGGAAAACGTCTCCATGCCGGCGATCCGCTCCTTCCTGAAAGAACATCCCGCCGAGGCCGCCGGCATCATGGACCTCAACGCCTCCTACATTTTCTTCCGCACCCCCCAAAACAAAGGCGGGCCTTTGGGCGCGGAAGGCGTGCCGCTGACGCCGCGCCGCAGCCTGGCCGTCGATCGCAAAAAAATCCCCTATGGCGCGCCGCTGTGGCTGGATGCCGAGGAACCCGACGGCACCGCGCGCCTGCAACAGCTGATGATCGCGCAGGATACCGGCGGCGCCATCACCGGCGCGGTGCGCGGCGACTTTTTCTGGGGGACGGGCGAGGAGGCGGCGCACAAGGCCGGCGTGATGAAAAGCGCCGGGCATTCCTGGATCTTGCTGCCGAAAACGGTCATGGTGCCGAAAGAAAAATTGCACAAGCCGTGGTGGAATCTTTCTTCATGATAAACGACACCGCAAAGCCTTTCGGCGCCTACGCCCTCCAGAAATATCAGGACCGCCTGCTGCGCTGGGCGCAGCAGATGCCCCTCAGCTGGCTGGGCCGGCGCGCGGCGCTGGTCCTGCGCAAGGCCGTGCTGCGGCGCGGGCCGCCCATCGTCGATGCGTCCGTGGACGGGCTGAAGCTCCGGCTCTACACCAAGGACAACGTCTCGGAGCGGAAATTCCTGTTCATGCCGCAGTTTTTCGACCCCTATGAACGCGGCCTGCTCAAAAAAAACCTGCGGCCCGGCGACGTGTTTCTCGACATCGGCGCCAATGCGGGGATTTATTCCCTGACCGCCGCGGCGCTGGTCGGCGAGGCTGGAAAAGTGGTCGCCATCGAGCCCAACCCGATGGTGCTGGACCGGCTGAAATTCAACGCCGCCCTCAACAACTTCGACAAAAGAATCATCTTCGAGCAATCCGGGGTCTCGTCCGCGGAAGGCAATTTCGACCTGACCCTCGACGACAGCAACCTCGGCGGCAGCAGCCTGGTGGCGGAGCGCTCCGCCTTAAAAATCAGCGTCCGCTGCTACAAGCTGCTGTCGATCGTGCAGAAATACCAGCTGCAGAAAATCGCCGCGCTGAAAATCGACATTGAGGGCGCGGAAGACAAGGCGCTGATCCCGTTCTTCAGCGAAGCGCCGAAGCTCCTTTATCCCAGGCTGCTGATCCTTGAAAACTCAGCAGGCGACTGGCAGGAGGATCTGCCCGGGGCATTGAAGACTGCCGGATACCGGCTGCTGCAAACAACCCGCATGACCCAGGTGTGGGACCTGATGTAAGACCGCCGGCGCGGCGGCGCGACCCTGGCAAGATTTTTTTCAATATCTTCCCTGAACGGCATGCCGTCCTGCGCGCCGAGGCCGAGGCAGGAAAGCCCCGCGCCGACGCTGGCGCGGTGCAGCGCGTTCAGCCAGTCATGCCCCGCCTGCAGGCAGGCCGCGAAAACGCCGCAGAAAGTGTCCCCGGCGCCGGTCGTATCCACAACCTCCACCGGCAGGGAGGAAACGGCGAAAAGCACGTCTTTTCTGGCGGCGACAGACCCCTTATCCCCCAGGGTGACGATGCAGCCCAGGCTGCCGAAATGCGCGATGCCCTTGGCAAGAAGGGCCGGATCGGCGCCGGCAATGCCGAGATGCTGCGCCAGTTGCAGCACCTCAACCTCGTTGAGGATCAGGTAGTCAATGGTCTTCAGGATTTCCGGCGGCAGCTTTCCGGCGGGAGACGGGTTTAAAATCGTGACGGCGCCCCGGCCGCGCGCGCGCGCCAGGACGGAAAACGTTTCCGACGGCGTCACTTCCATCTGCGCCAAAATAACGTTCTTCGCGGTAAAAACCTCGTCCGGCGCCTGATCCGACCTGGCATCCAGATTGGCGCCCGGCGCCACGATCACAAAATTTTCGCCCTCTGCATCCACCGCAATCGTAGCGCAGCCGGTCGGCCGCTCGGAAAGAGCGACGCCGGAAACCATGACGCCCTGATGTTTCAGGTTGTTGAGGCAGCGCCGCCCGAAAGAGTCGTCGCCGACCATGCCGACCATCGCCACCTTGGCGCCCGCCCGGGCGGCGGCCAGCGCCTGATTGGCGCCCTTGCCGCCGGGACGGCTCAGGTAATCAGCAGCGCACAGCACGGTTTCGCCGGGCTTGGGGAAATGCCCCACCGGCATGACCACATCGATATTTAAAGAACCGAAAACGATAATCATCGGGATCCCCGTTCTGAAACTCCTGCATTAGCTTAAGACCTGTTTGCTTTGAGCACAAGAATGTCCGCCGCTGGCAATCCTGCAAGCGCCGCTTCGCAGGACGGCATTTGTAACGCAACTCAAGGTTTATCTTGTGCATACATACGTAACCAGCCTTGACGGCGCATCAAGTTAAAATAGCCGTGGCTATCAAGGACATTTGTGCTATAAAAAAAATGTCGTTGGCAACTTAGTGTTGTTTTTTTATAAAAAAATGGGGGAGTTTTTAATATGTCTTATTCTGCGGTACAGCCTGTTACAAAGAAAAAATCCTGGTTCAGCTCCGAAAGCGCCGAACAAAAAATGCTCGACGCCACGCCGGTCAACATCATGACCTGCGACCCGCAAAGTTTTAATATCGACTACGCCAATGCCACTACCATCAAGACCCTGAATACCATCGCCCACCTTCTGCCCCGCGGCGTCAGCGGCGACAATATCGTCGGCCAGAACATCGATGTCTTCCATAAAATTCCCTCGCACCAGCGCCGCCTCCTCAGCGACGAGCGCAACCTGCCTTATAAAACAGTGATCCGCCTGGGCGCGGAGGCGCTGGAACTGAACGTCAACGGCATTTACAACGGCAAGACGCTGACCAAGCTGATGCTGTCCTGGTCGATCGTGACGGAACGGGAGAACCTCAAGCAGATGGTCGATCTGATGCCGATCAACGTGATGATGTGCGACCCCAAGGACTTCAAGATCAACTTCGCCAACGAAACCAGCAAAAAAACCCTCAAGACGATCGAGCACCTGCTGCCGATCAAGGCGGATCAGGTGGTGGGCGCCTGCATCGACATCTTCCACAAGATGCCCGCGCACCAGCGCGGCATCCTGTCCGACCCCAAGAACCTGCCTTACAACTCCACCATCTCGCTGGGCACGGAAAAACTGGAGCTCAACGTTTCGGCCATTGTCGATGCCCGCGGCTATTATGTCGGGCCGATGGTGAGCTGGACCGTGGTGACCGCGCAGCACAAGCTGGCCGCCAGCGTCAAGGAAGTCACCAAACAGGTGTCCTCGACGGCGACCGAACTGCAATCGACGGCGCAATCCATGTCGGCGGCGGCGGAAGAAACCTCGCGGCAGGCCGCTTCCGTGGCGGCCGCCGCGGAGCAGGCTTCCTCCAACGTGCAAACCGTGGCGGCGGCGACCGAGGAGCTGACCAACACCATCGCCACCGTCAGCACCCAGGTCAATAAATCCGCGGAAATCTCCAAAAAAGCCGTGGAAAACGCCCAGATGGCGAACAAGGCCGTTGAAGACCTGAGCATCGTCGCCAACAAGATCGGCGCCGTGGTGGACCTCATCAGCGACATCGCCGCGCAGACCAACCTGCTGGCGCTCAACGCCACGATCGAGGCGGCGCGGGCGGGCGATGCCGGCAAGGGCTTCGCCGTGGTCGCCAGCGAGGTCAAGAGCCTGGCTTCCCAGACCGCCAAGGCGACCGAGGAAATCGCCAAGCAGATCGCGGAAATCCAGGGCGAGACCGGACATGCGGTGGAGTCGATCAAGAACATCACCGACACCATCGCGCAGATCGACGAAATCGCCGGCTGCGTCCTGCACTCCATCACCGAGCAGGCGACGGCGACCAACGAAATCGCCAAGAATATCCAGCAGGCGTCCACCGGCACCTCGGAAGTTTCGCACAACATCACCGGCGTCCAGAAAGCGGCGACCGAAACCGGGGCGGCGGCGCACCAGACGCTGGATGCCGCGAAGGGCCTCGCCCAGATGGCCGTCAACCTGGAAACGGAAATCAACAAATTCGTCAACAAGGATGACTCAAAAAAAAAGTAGAGAACAATAGTCAGGGGGGGACCATGACGACGCAAGACCAAGACTCTCTTTTCAACCGCATCGGCGGCAAAGCCGCCGTCAACGCCGCCGTTGATAAAATGTACGAAAAAATCCTGAAAGACCCCGTGCTCCAGCCCTTTTTTACCGGGCTGGACATGGCCCGGCTGCGGCGCAGCCAGGCGTCTTTCATGGTCATGGCTTTCGGCGGGCCGCACCAGTACTCGGGCGCGGATTTGACCAAGGCCCACGCCAAAATGGCCCAGGAAAAGGGCCTGTCGGACGTGCATTTCGACGCCGTCGCCAAGCACCTGAAAGCCGCGCTGACCGACCTGAATGTCCCGGCCAGCCTGATTAATGAGGTCCTGACCCTGGTCGGAACGACCCGGGGCGCGGTTTTGGGCAAAAACGCGTAAACGGAAACTAAGTTAGTCCTGTTTTGTTCACTATTGCGGGACATTATGAATAGGTGTAATTGTTATTCCAACCCGTAACACGTACACCGTTCAAGGCCGCCGATGTCAAATGTCACTCCTGCCAAAAAGGTTCCCATGAGCTTTTACGAGAATTTTTTCGAAAACCGCCTCAGCGACCTGCACAAGGAAGGCCGTTACCGTGTTTTTGCCGACCTGGAGCGGCGCGTCGGGCACTTCCCGCAAGCGGTCTATCGCGACGCCGTCGGCAACCCGCGCGACGTGACGATCTGGTGCAGCAACGATTATCTCGGCATGGGGCAGCACCCGAAAGTGCTGGACGCCATCTGCGCGGCGGTGCGCGCTTCCGGCGCCGGCGCCGGCGGCACCCGCAATATTTCCGGCACCACCCATTATCACGTCCAGCTCGAGAAAGAACTGGCCGACCTGCACCAGAAACCGGCCGCCCTGCTCTTCACTTCGGGCTATATCTCCAACGAGGCGTCCTTGAGCACCATCGCCAAGGTCATGCCCGACTGCGTCATCTTCTCGGATGAAATGAACCACGCCTCGATGATCCAGGGCATCCGCGCCAGCGGCTGCGAAAAATACATCTTCCGCCACAATGACCTGAAGCACCTCGAGACCCTGCTCAACTCGGTCGAAAGATGCTGCCCGAAAATCATCGCCTTCGAATCCGTCTATTCAATGGACGGCGACATCGCCCCGATCAGGGAAATCTGCGACCTGGCGGAAAAATACGGCGCGCTCACCTACCTCGACGAAGTGCACGCGGTCGGCATGTCCGGGCCGCGCGGCGCCGGCGTTGCCGAAGCCACCGGGCAGATGCACCGCATCGACGTCATCGAAGGCACGCTCGGCAAGGCCTTCGGGGTGATGGGCGGCTATATCGCCGGCAGCAAGGCGGTCATCGATATCGTCAGGTCCTATGCCTCCAGTTTCATCTTCACCACCGCCCTGCCGCCGGGACTGCTCGCCGGCGCCATTGCCAGCGTGCAGCACCTGAAAACCTCGCAAGTGGAACGCGCCCGGCACCAGGAGCGCGCCGCGACCCTGAAAAAGCTGCTCGCCGCCAACGGCCTGCCGGTGATGCCGTCCGTCAGCCATATCGTCCCGGTACTGGTCGGCGACGCCCGGATGTGCAAAAAAGCCTCCGACGACCTGCTGCTCTACCACAACATCTACGTGCAGCCGATCAATTACCCGACCGTGCCGCGCGGGCTGGAGCGCCTGCGGCTGACCCCCTCCCCCTTCCATACCGACGAGGACATGGACAGGCTGGCCGAGGCGTTGTGCGCAGTATGGGCCAGCCTGAGCCTGAAGCGCGCCGCTTAAGTCAAAATTGCCTTATTATCTTTTCGCATGTATAACGGATACATGACGGTATTGCACAACAATCGCGACCAGATTCCCGCCGCGGCGCAGGGCTGCGTGCTCGTGGTCGGCAATCTTGACGGCGTCCATCTCGGCCACCGCGCCCTGATAGAAAAAGCGCGCCGTCTGGCCGAAGAAATGCGGGCGCCGCTGGGCGTGCTGACCTTCGAGCCCCATCCCCGGCAATTTTTCCAGCCGGGCGCGGAGCCTTTCCGCCTCACCCTGCTGCCGATGAAGCAGCGCCTGCTGGCGGAACTGGGGGTCGATCATCTTTTCGCCTTCGCCTTCGACCTGGAATTTTCCCGCCTCAGCGGCGAGGAATTCATCGACCGCATCCTGGTGCAAAGCCTGAAGGCGCGGCACATCGTCGTGGGGGAGGATTTCTCCTTCGGCCGCGCGCGCTCCGGGACGACGGCCACGCTCCAGGCCGCCCGCGACGCCGGGAAATTCGGCCTCGACATTGTGGCGCAAGTCGCCTCCCCCGCCGGGCAAATCTATTCTTCCAGCGCGATCCGGGAGCTGCTGCAGCAGGAAAAATTCGCGGAAGCCGCGGCCCTGCTCGGCTGGCCCTGGCAGATGGAAGCGCCGGTCGTGCACGGAGACAAGCGCGGGCGCACGCTCGGCTTTCCCACCGCCAACCAGGACATGGCGGAATACCTGCGCATCCCCTACGGCGTCTATGCCGTGAAGGTGCTGCTCGAGGGCGAGACCTTCTGGCGCGGGGGCGCGGCCAATTTCGGCATCCGCCCGATGTTCAAATCCGCCACGCCCATTTTTGAAACTTTCATTTTCGACTTCGCGGAAGATATTTATGGTAAAACGATGCGCGTCCAGCCCGTCCAGCGCCTGCGTCCGGAACTGTCTTTCGCGGGGCTGCCGGAGCTGATGGCGCAAATGAAAGATGATTGCATCAAGGCCAAGGCTGTGCTGAAATCCCTGTAAATCAAAAAGGGCGATTTATGCAACAACCACCCGGCGTCGGAAAATACTTTCTTTTAGGGCTGGCGGTCATTGCCGCCATCATCCTGGCGGACCAATACACCAAGTGGCTGGTTATCGACACCGTGGTCAGCATGGACAAGCATGCCGGCAGCGGGTTTTTCAGCTGGCTGCTGACCCAGAAGAAAATCGAGTTCTTCATCAACGAGCGGGAAACCTTCAAGACCGTGGCCCTGACCCCGTTCCTGAATTTCGTCATGGTCTGGAATCAGGGCATCAGTTTCGGCATGCTGGACACCAACTCCCCCCATATGCCGCTGGTGTTCATCTCCATATCCGCCATGGCGTCGCTGCTGATGCTGATCTGGCTTGCCCTGGCCACCCAGGGAATGCAGGCTTTTTCCCTGATGCTGATTATCGGCGGGGCGCTCGCCAACGTGATGGACCGGGTGCGCTTCGGCGCGGTCGCCGACTTTATCGACCTTCATGCCGGCGCATATCACTGGCCGGCCTTCAACCTGGCGGACAGCTGTATTGTCCTCGGCGCGGGGATCATGGTAATCTGCACCTTCATTGGCGATAGGGGTAAAAAATGACCAGACAAAAAAACGGCCTGTTTCTGGGCGCGGCCGCCGCCGTCATCCTCTCCCTGTCCGCCTGCACCTCGGTGAAGAGGGAACTGGGGGTCGATCGCAATTCGCCGGATGAATTCATGGTGGTCAAAAACACCCCGCTGACCCTGCCGCCGGATTACACGCTGCGCCCCCCGCTCAACCCGGACGCGGCCGCCGCCGCCACCGTCGATGATGCGGCCAGCGCCGCCCGGGCCGCCCTGATCGGGGAGGTCAAAACAACAGCGCCGGCGGCCCAAAAAAGCGCCTCCGAGGCTGCCCTGCTGGGCAAGCTCGGCGCCACCGCGGCCGATCCCGAAATCCGCCAGAAGATTGACGCGGATAACGGCTACATTTCCCTTAAAAACCGCAGCGTCGCCGACCAGATTATTTTCTGGAGCGATGAGACAGCGCCCATCCCTGAAGACGCCCCCGCCTCCGTCGTCAATCCGGCGGCCGAAGCGGAGCGCCTCAAGAAAAACAAGGCGGCCGGCAAGCCCCTCAATGAAGGCGATGTGCCCGTCATTGAAAAGAAAACCGGCACCCTCGACAAGATTTTCTAAAGAAAATTCCTGTACACCAGCATCAGGCCGCCGGCGAAAAGGAACGTCAGCGGTATGGTCAGCACCCACGCCCAGACGATGTTGCCGACCACACCCCAGCGCACGGCGGAAAGCCGGCTGGTGGCGCCCACCCCCATGATCGAGGTCGTGATGACGTGGGTGGTGCTGACCGGGATCCCGAAATGCGAAGCGCCGCCGATGATGAGGGAGGCCGTCGTTTCCGCCGCGAAGCCCTGCACCGTCTGCAATTTAATCATCTTGGACCCGAGCGTGCGGATGATGCGCCAGCCGCCGGTCATGGTGCCGCAGCCCATCGCCACCGCGCAGGAAGCCTTCACCCATAGCGGCACATCGAAGCTTTGCCCCGGATGGGCCAGCACCAGCGCCAGCGCGATGATCCCCATCGACTTCTGCGCGTCGTTGCGGCCGTGGTTGAGGGCCATGAAACCGGCGGAGACAATCTGCAGCCGCCCGAACAGGCGGTTGATGAAGGCCGGATGCAGTTTGTAAATCATCCAGGTCAGCAGAACCATGATCGCAAAGCCGATGCTCAGCCCCAGCACCGGCGACGCCACCATCGGGATCAGCACTTTCTGCACCAGCGCCGGCCAGATGATGTTGTCGCCGCCCGCCGCTGAAGAAAAAAACGTCGCGCCCAGCAGCGAACCGATGATGGCATGGGAGGAACTGGTCGGCAGGCCCTTGTACCAGGTGATCAGGTTCCAGATGATCGCCGCCGCCACCGTGCACAGGACGGTATGCAGGGAGATCGCGGCGGCATTGACCAGCCCCTTGCCGATGGTCGCCGCCACTTCCGTGCCCACCATCGCCCCGGCGAAGTTCAGCAGGCCGGCATAAACGACGGCGGTCAGCGGCTTCAGCGCCCGCGTGGAAACCACCGTGGCGATCGCGTTCGCCGTGTCATGAAAGCCGTTGATGAAATCGAAGACCAGCGTCAGCGCCACCACGGCAACCAGAAGAATGAGGGCGGGTTCCATTTAGCTGTACTTGAGGACGATTTGCAGGGTCACGGCCGCGGCGTCGCGGTAACAGTCGATGACCTTCTCCAGCAGCGCGTAAATATCCTTGCGCAGGATCAGGTCCTTGACGTCGCGCCCTTCCGTGAAAAGCGCGCCCAGCAATTCCTGCAGCACGTCATCGCCTTTTTGCTCCAGCTCATGGAGCAGGGTCACTTTTTGCATCACCTGCCTGGTGTTGCGTTTATGGATGAGGTCGCCCACCATTTCTTCCATGACCTTGGCCTCGCCGGCGATCAGGTCGGTCTGACGGATGAAATCCTCTTTGGCGCCCTTCAGCCCGTGCAGCTCCATGCGCTGCACGGCTTTCTCTATCGTCTTCGGGATGCGGTACAGGCACTGGGCGAAGCTCTGGATGTCCTCGCGGTCAAAGGGGGTAATGAAGCTGCGGCAGAGCTCGCCGGTCATCTCGCCCATGATCGCCTTGGACTGCGCCCGGCAATCGGCCAGCTGCTGCACGGTTTTTTTCCGCGCCGCGGCATCGGGGGCTTCGACATAAGCCTTCAGATGGCCGGCGCAGATATTGGCCTGGGCGGAAAGCTCCGTCAGGTAGGTGTAAAACTTTTCCTGTTTGGGCAGCAGGCTGAATGACATGTTATACGGCTCCATTTTCGGGTAACGGGTGAATCAGTATAACAAGAAATTTAACGGAGGAGACGCCTGAAGCGGCACGGCAGCAGAAACATTATTCTATTTGTCATATTTTTAAAATTTTTATCATTATTGATGTTTACGATATGTAATTAAATGACGGTTATTGACCCATTTCTGCCAAAAAGCTTTAAAATCAAATAGTTATCATCATATTGAATTTACTTGAAAAATCCATCCCGAAGGAATAGACAATGAGCACTCTCCGCATGAGAGTGCTCAAAGGTTGAGCCTCCCCTCTGCGGCCACCCTACATTCCTGAGGAGGAATAAAACATGAAATTCAAACCACTCCATGACCGCGTTCTCCTGCGCCGCCTGGAAAGCGAAAGCAAGACCGCCGGCGGCATCATCATCCCCGACACCGCCAAGGAAAAACCCGCCCAGGCTGAAGTCGTCTCCGTCGGCACCGGCGTGCGCGATGACAGCGGCAAGCTCGTTCCGCTCGCCGTCAAGGAAGGCGACGTCGTCCTCTTCTCCAAATGGTCCGGCTCGGAAGTCACCATCGACGGCGAAGAGCTCCTGGTCGTGAAAGAATCCGACATCATGGGGATCATTGAAGGTAAAAAAAAGGCTAAAGCAGCCTAATCGACGCCTCTGCGTCGTCCCCGCGCAGGCGGGGACCCAATCAACATAGAAAAGGAAACAAAAACCATGTCAGCTAAAGAAGTGAAATTCGGCGCAGACGCCCGCCAGAAAATGCTCAAAGGCGTCGATATCCTGGCGAACGCCGTCAAGGTCACCCTCGGCCCCAAAGGCCGCAACGTCGTCATCTCGAAAAGCTACGGCGCGCCCCGCATCACCAAAGACGGTGTGACGGTCGCCAAGGAAATCGAGCTCGAGGACAATTTCGAGAACATGGGCGCGCAAATGGTGCGTGAAGTGGCCTCCAAGACCAATGACCTCGCCGGCGACGGCACCACCACCGCCACCGTGCTCGCGCAGGCGATCTTCCGCGAAGGCGTGAAGTCGGTTGCCGCCGGCATGAACCCGATGGACCTGAAACGCGGCATCGACAAGGCTGTCGCCGCCGTCGTGGACAGCATCAAGGCCAACTCGAAAAAAGTCTCCAAGAACGATGAAATCGCGCAAGTCGGCACCATCTCCGCCAACGGCGAAAAGGAAATCGGCAAGATTCTCGCCGAAGCGATGGCCAAAGTCGGCAACAGCGGCGTCATCACCGTTGAAGAGGCGAAGACCCTCATCACCGAACTCGAAGTCGTCGAAGGGATGCAGTTCGACCGCGGCTATCTCTCCCCCTACTTCATCACCAACGCCGACAAGATGATCTGCGAGATGGACAGCCCCTACATCCTGTTCTTCGACAAGAAGCTGTCGAACCTCCAGACCATGCTGCCGATCCTCGAAGCTGTCGTCCAAAGCGGCAAGCCTTTGCTGATCGTCGCGGAAGACGTTGAAGGCGAAGCGCTGGCGACGCTGGTCGTCAACAAGCTGCGCGGCGGCCTCAAGGTCGCTGCCGTCAAGGCACCCGGCTTCGGCGACCGTCGCAAGGCGATGATGGAAGATATGGCCATCCTCACCAACGGCGAAGTCATCTCCGAAGAACTCGGCATCAAGCTGGAGAACGTCACCCTTGCCCAGCTGGGTAAGGCAAAGCGCGTCCGCATCACCAAGGATGACACCACCATCATCGACGGCGCCGGCTCGAAAAAAGACATCGAAGCCCGCGTCGCCCAGATCAAGGCGCAGATCGAGGAAACCTCCTCCGACTACGACAAGGAAAAGCTGCAGGAACGTCTGGCCAAGCTGGCCGGCGGCGTTGCCGTGATCCGCGTCGGCGGGGCGACCGAAGTCGAAGTGAAGGAGCGCAAGGACCGCGTTGAAGACGCCGTTCATGCGACCCGCGCTGCGGTTGAAGAAGGCATCGTCGCCGGCG
This sequence comes from Alphaproteobacteria bacterium, assembly GCA_021413445.1. GTDB lineage: Bacteria > Pseudomonadota > Alphaproteobacteria > Micavibrionales > UBA2020 > PALSA-926. Next base: position 23,557 of record JAIOQI010000042.1, read on the forward strand.
GCGGCGTGGCCCTCCTCTACGCCAAGAACGCGCTCGCCAAGCTCAAGTCCTCCAACCGCGACGAGGAAGTCGGCATCGAGATCATCGGCCGCGCCATCGAAGCCCCGATCCGCCAGATCGCCTATAACGCAGGCGTTGAAGGTTCGATCGTGGTCGGCAAGCTGCTGGAGCAGAAGAACGTTAACTTCGGCTACGATGCCCAGAACAACGAATATGTCGATATGGTCAAGGCCGGCATCATCGATCCCGTGAAAGTGGTACGCTGCGCCCTGCAGGACGCCGCTTCCATCGCGGGCCTGATGATAACCACCGAAGCCACCATCGCCGAACTGCCGAAAAAAGATGAGCCTCACGCTCATGGTGGCGGACACGGCGGCGGCATGGGAGACATGATGTAATCGATTGCGACGTCTAGGAGCAATCGATCATCTATCTTCTTGAAAAGAAAGAAAAAGGCCCCGTCGCAAGATGGGGCCTTTTTTCTAACCATAATTAACCCATCATTAATTTTCATATGTTAGCCTTGAGTCAAGATTAATCAGGAAAGGGCCGCGCCATGGTTTCAAGAGACTTCAACAATATCAATGAAATTCACAAGACCCAGGCGCTGCTGAGCAACGAGTCGGATCCCGCCCGGATCGCCGACGCCCTCAGCGGCAGGAACGCCCCCTGGAACCAGAACGTCAAAACCGCCCTGCTCGTCGCCCAGGCGGCGGAGCGCGCCTATCAGCTGGCCCGGAGTGCGGAAGAATACGCCCGGAAACATGAGGGCAGCGTTGAATATTACACGCACCTCAATGAAGACCGCCGCGCCTGGATGCGGGAATTCCCCGGCGAAAAAGCCGCTGAGTACGATAGTGATATTTTCAAGTCCGTCGGCGCAGAAAACGACCCGGAGCTGCTCAAGGCCGCGCAGGCCACCTGGATGGCGGCGCAACTCTACCTGAACAACGAAACCAGATCCATCAAGGAAGAAATCACGCTCAACGGGTTTTTAGGCCGGGCGATGACAATGGGCCCTGAATATGCCGACGGTTTTAAAAGCGCCGCCGCCGGGCTTTACGAGCAGGCCGCACAGATGCTTTCCAAAGAAGGGCACGCGGATGCCGCCGCCAGTCTCAGCGCGGTTGGGAAGGCGATCATGAAATACGTCGTTGACAATCAAGATGCACCGCCGCCGGCAAAGTTCCTGAAGAGCCTCCTGCATCAGGAACAGTGGGGACTTCAGCAGGCCAATATCGCGCTGGGCGACGAAAAATGGTCATTGTCCAATGATTATGAAGCTACCCTGCAAAAACTAATCAAACTGACGGAGCCGCCGCCCGCCGCGGGAAAAAAGGCCATGCTAAAACTATAAGGAAAGCAGCATCGTGACCACCGATGATTTTAAAAGCGCCGTGGAAATCAGCAAGACCCGCACCGCCATGAACCTGCGCCTCGGCGAGGTTATCAGCGCCATCATCGGCGACGGCCGCGTCAAGGAGCTTTTCGACAAGGCCGGGAAACATCCCGATGAATACGCCGGGCAAGCGACCGGCGAGATGGCGCTGAAACTGAACGTCATCACGCCGGACACGAAAACCGCCCTGCTCGTGGCGCAGGCCGCGGAGCGCGCTTACCGGCTGGCCGAAAAAGCGGAAAGCTACGCCCAAAACCACGAAAACCTTGTCGGGTATTACAGGAAGAAGAACAAAGGGGTTGCCACAGAAAAAATCCTTTTGATCGACGAAAAGGCCGTGGGCGTGGTCGGCTATGACGACCCGGTCTTCAAGTTTGTCGGGTCAGAAAAAGACCCGGAACTGCTCAAGGCCGCGCAGGCCACCTGGATGGGCGCACAGATATACCTGAACCAGGAGATCCACGCCATCAACACAGCTGGCTTGGGCCTCGACGGCGAAGACTCGATGGGTGCCAAATTTGCCGATGGCTTCAAAAAAGCCGCGGCGGCATTTTATACCCAGGCCGCACGGCTTCTTGACCAGGAAGGCCACACAGCAGCGGCGGAAAAGCTCAAGGCCGTCAGCAAAGAGCTGGACAGTCGTGTGAAAAATCAGAATCCTCCCATGCCTTCGGCCTTTACCGATTACATCTATCACTACAATAGGGAGCTTTTTTTAGGCACGGCGATGACGCAGGAGAAGGAAGCTATATTCAAGAAGCTGGTGAAACTCACCGCGCCGCCGCCAGAGCCCAAGACGGGGCCCCAGTCCTAGACAGGAAACGCCATGCCCGAATTGCCCGAGGTCGAAACGGTTTGCAAGGGACTGGCCAGGGTGCTCCCCAATCGCAAGATTGTTGGGGTGCGGCAGAACCGCCATGATTTGCGCATCCCCTTCCCCGCTGATCTGGGCAGCATCAAGGGGCGGAAAGTCACCACCATCAAACGCCGCGCCAAATATATCCTTGTCCACCTCGATGACGGCCGGACGCTGATTATCCATCTCGGCATGTCGGGTCAGCTGACGGTCAGCAAAAAGAAATACGCAGCAGAAAAACACGACCATCTGGTGCTGACGCTGGACAACGGCGCGCAGGTCGTTTTCAACGACCCCCGGCGCTTCGGGCTGGTGGCGCTGGCCAAAACCAAAGACCTCGCACAGCACAAATTTTTCACCCATCTGGGGCCGGAGCCGTTTGACAAAAAATTCACCGCCGCCTTTCTTGCTGAAAAATTCAAAAGCAAAAAAGTCGCCGTCAAGCTCGCCATCATGGACCAGACGCTGGTGGTGGGGGTCGGCAATATCTATGCCTCGGAAGCGCTGTTCAGCGCACGCATCGACCCCCGCCGCGCCGCCCAATCCCTGAAGCCGGAGGCGCTCAAAAAACTGGTGACCGCCGTGCGCAATATCCTCAAGACCGCGATCAGGGCCGGCGGCTCCTCCCTGCGCGATTACGTGCATGCCGACGGCAGCCTCGGCGATTTCCAGCAGCACTTCGCCGTCTATGGCCGCGAGGGGCAGAAGTGCAGGGGCTGCAGCTGCAACATCCAGAAAACCGGCGGCGTGAAGCGCATCACCCAGGGCGGGCGCTCGACTTTCTACTGCCTGCTGAAGCAGGAGTAAGCGCCATGGGCTTTGAACAAACAGTGAAAAATTTTCAGGACAACAAAATCAGCGTCCTCAATAAACCCGTTGAGCCAGACGCTTCCTTGCTACAGCAGCGCCTCAAAAGTATCATTGATAAAATAATTGCGACGCCGGATGGGGAAAACCTGGTCAGCTTCCTGCTGGAGCACAATATTCCGGTAGCCTTCTCAAAAGCCACCCAATATGCCGCCCACAGAACAAATCTAGCCCTTAAAGAAGGAAAACTGATGCCTGTCCCCGGAACGCAATTCATACTCATTAACCCGGACCAAGACGATGCCCTGCTTATCAGCGCTTTTTTGCATGAAGCGCGCCACGCGCAACAATGCTTAAGCGGAATGGCAATGCCCGACAAGCGTGTTTCACCGCAGCATCTGGCCGTGTTCACGCGCATGCTGGAGGCCGATGCGCAGGCCACTGCTGTCCTGAAAGCCTTCAAGATGAAACTTGATGGCGATGACTCCCTGTTTGCGGCCGGAAAAACCATCGGTTATCAAGAGATGTACCGCGTGGCCGAAGAACAGTATTTAAAAGACCCCACCTCTCTCGACAACGGGCGGCTCAAAAGAATGATTTTCGACGCATGGTTTTCTGAAGCGGACGGAACGAAGCACGGCTACGACGGGCTGGTCATAGGAACTGTCTGGCCATTTTATAATGGATTGCTGGACTGCTATCCAGACAACAGCTTTTCCAAATCCCCCCTCACCGTCAAAGACCTTGAAAAGCTTGGCACGGTCGGTGGCGAAAGCATGAATTACCTGACCCTCCCCGGCTTCCGGTCCCTGGGCGATCCTTATTACATAGAGGGGTTCTCTCCCTTGCACCATCTCCAGCTTCTGACATTGACCGAAGCTTGGCAAAAAACACCGCTGCCGACACAAGATAATCTCTCCAAAAAAGCCCCGGCTGGCGGACCAGGCTTGTAAACGGGCTTGGCAGATAGGGTCGAATTGATTAAGCTCTACCCATGAAAATATTCCTTCTCCTCTGCGCCCTGCTGTTGCTGACCGCCCCCCCGGCCCTCGCCGCGCCCGCCCTTTATTCGCTGGTGATCGAAGACCTGCCGCTGATGCCGGGGATGGTGGAAAAGCCTGATGAAGCCGTCGATTTCGACAGCCCCTCGGGACGGATCGTCGAAACCGCCGCGGAAACCGAAGCCACGGCGACGGACATCCTGGGGTTTTATGCCGGCGCCCTGCCGCCGCTGGGCTGGACGGTCCTTCCGCCCTACAGCTTTACCCGCGAGGATGAAACGCTGGTTTTGGACATCGCGCAAAAAAACGGCGTAACCCTCGTCCGCTTCAACCTGACACCAAGGAAATAAAGCCATGAATTTTGAGAACATCATCGTCGAGAAGCGCGGCAGGGCCGGCATCATCACTCTCAACCGCCCGAAGGCGCTGAATGCGCTGTGCCAGGCGCTGATGGACGACATGACCATGGCGCTGGACGATTTTGAAAACGATCCCGCCGTCAGGGTCATCATCATCACCGGCAGCGACAAGGCTTTTGCCGCCGGCGCCGACATCAAGGAAATGGCCGCCAAAAACTTCATCGACGTCTATAAGGAAGATTTCGTCACCAAAAACTGGGAGCGCGCCTCCCGCTGCCGCAAGCCGGTGATCGCGGCGGTGGCCGGGTATGCCTTAGGCGGCGGCTGCGAACTGGCGATGATGTGCGACTTTATTATTGCCGCCGACACCGCCAAATTCAGCCAGCCCGAAATCACCATCGGCACCCTGCCCGGCGCGGGCGGCACCCAGCGCCTCACCCGCCTGATCGGCAAGTCCAAAGCCATGGAGCTATGCCTGACCGGTCGCATGATAGACGCCGCAGAAGCCGAAAGGGCGGGGCTGGTGGCGCGGATTTTCCCGGCGGCCGAGCTGATGGCCGAAACCCTTAAAATCGCTGAAAAAATTGCCGAATTTTCCGCCCCCGCCGTAATGATGGTCAAAGAATCGGTCAACCGCGCTTACGAAACCACCTTGGCCGAGGGGCTCAGATTCGAACGGCGCCTGTTTCACGCCAGCTTTGCGACCGAAGACCAGAAAGAAGGCATGAATGCTTTCGCCGAAAAGCGCAAAGCCGCCTTTAAAGACAAGTAAATCAAGGGGATTCCGCCCCCGCTTGATTTATCCACAGGATGCTTGACTTTGCCCTCAAAGACCTTTAAAAACTTCATTCCCTGTGAGATTTGGCTTACCAAAAGCTGATTCTCGGCAGCTGGAAATGAATTAACTTGTCAAACGAAGAAGAGTACACAAAACAATGGCTCAACATAAGTCCGCCAAAACCAGAATTCGCCGCAATGCGCGCCGTGACGACATCAACACGCATCGCACCTCCAAAACCCGCACCAGCATCCGCAAGGTGGAAGAAGCCATCGCCGGCGGCGACTACACCGTCGCCAAGGAAGCCCTGAAAAAGGCGCAGCCCGAACTGCATCGCAGCGCGGACAAAGGCCTCATGCACAAGAAAAACGCCTCCCGCAAGCTGTCGCGCCTGTCGGCACGCATCAAGGCCCTGAAAAAGTAATTTTTCTTTCCTGAAATTTTAAATATAAAAAGCGCCGTGTCGGTTTGTTTCCGCACGGCGCTTTTTATTTGCCTCCGAATCGGGATGCGGCGCGCCGGTTTTCAAAAAACGTGTAAAGCTTTTTCTCAAAAACAAAAAATCTTTATTCGGTACGTTTCTTGCTTTTTTTATTTTTGACGCAGTCTCCGCTTGCGACTCATTTTGAGCGAAGATAGTATGCTCCTTCCTCACAACTGAATAATTTAAAAAATTGAATACTGCGCCGAAGCGCGGCTTGGGAATTGTTTATACAGGGATTTGAAATATGCTCGAAAAAGGGAATACCGCCGCCGTTCAAAAACAGGATTTGGCAGGACATTCCCCCGCTATCAATATCGAGCAGGCCTGGGAACAGATCAGGTCCCTGCTGCATAAGGAATTCGGCGCAGCGGCTTTCAAGAGCTGGATCGCGCCGGTGATCCCGCAAGGCCTCAGCAACGGCGTGCTGGAGCTGGCGGTGCCCACCCGCTTCATGCGCGACTGGGTGAAAACCCACTACACCGACCGGATCCGCCAGTTGTGGGCGCAGAATTTCAGCGTCATCGCCCGCGTGGATGTCGTCATTGCGGCAGCGGAAAAGAACGGCGGCGCCGCGTTATCGCCCGCCGCCGCGGAACGGCCCGCCAATACCAACGAAGTCAAATACGAAACGGCCTCGATCACCGATACCCTGTCGTCGCCGCTCGACCCGCGCTTCACCTTCGACAATTTCGTCGTCGGCAAGCCCAATGAGCTGGCGCATGCCGCCGTCCGCCGCGTCGCCGACAGCGACACGGTCGCCTTCAACCCGCTGTTCCTCTACAGCGGGGTCGGCCTGGGCAAGACCCACCTGATGCATGCGACGGCCTGGGCGATTCGCGCCCGCGCGCCGCAGCGCAAGGTGCTGTACATGTCCGCCGAAAAATTCATGTACCAGTTCGTCCGCGCCCTGCGCTTCAAGGACACCATGTCGTTCAAGGAGCAGTTCCGCTCCGTCGATGTGCTGATGATCGACGACATCCAGTTCATCTGCGGCAAGGAATCGACCCAGGAGGAGTTCTTCCACACCTTCAACGCGCTGGTCGATCAGAACAAGCAGATCATCGTTTCGGCGGACAAGCCGCCTTCCGACCTCGACGGCCTGGAAGACCGCCTGCGCTCCCGCCTCGGCTGGGGCTTGGTGGCGGACATCTATCCCACCACTTACGAGCTGCGCCTCGGCATCCTCGAGCAAAAGCGCGAGATGCTGAAGCGCGAAGTCCCCCAGCAGGTTCTGGAATTCCTGGCGCACAAGATCACCTCCAACGTCCGCGAGCTGGAAGGCGCGCTCAACCGCATCATCGCCCATTCCGAACTGATGGGGCGTCCGGTCACCATCGAGGGGGCCCACGACCTGCTGCAGGACCTGCTCCGCGCCAACGACCGCCGCGTGACGGTGGAGGAAATCCAGCGCAAGGTCGCGGAACATTACAATATCCGCCTCAGCGACATGCATTCCCCCCGCCGCGCCCGCATGGTGGCGCGCCCGCGCCAGATCGCCATGTACCTGGCCAAGGCGATGACCGAGCATTCCCTGCCCGAAATCGGCCGCAAGTTCGGCGGTCGCGACCACACCACCATCATGCACTGCGTCAGCCGGATCGAGGAATTGGTCATATCCGACCGCACCCTGCGGGAAGATGTCGAGCTGCTCAAACGCGCTATTGGCGGGTGACCCGCTCTTCGGCTTTGACCCCCGCCTGAAATCAGCGCTATATTATATGGACAAGGTGGTGTCCCATGTTTTTGCGTATCCTTATCCTTCTTCTTTCCGGCCTCTGGTTCCTGACGGCGCAGCCCGCACAGGCCGGGGAAGCGCCCCGGCACACCCAGGCGCGGATATTTTCCGCAGTCGAGGGCGTCGATCAGCTGAAAACCGTGCCGGTCGGCGTCGAGGTCCAGCTGGACCCCGGCTGGAAAACCTATTGGCGCACCCCGGGAGAGGTGGGCCTGGCGCCCGTGTTCGACTGGTCGGGCTCCGTGAACCTCAAAAAAGCGCGCGTGCAATGGCCGGCGCCGAGCCGCTTCGCCGCCTTTGACATCGACAATTACGGCTACGAAAACAGCATCACTTTCCCAATCGACATCAAGCCGCAGGAAACGGGAAAGCCGGTTGCCCTCAGCCTCAAGCTGGATTTGCTGATCTGCAACAAGATCTGCATCCCCGAATCGCACCGCCTGTCCCTGACCATCCCCGCCGGAACCGCAAAAGTCTCCGCCGACCAGGGCGCGCTGGCAGCGGCGATGCAAAAAATACCGGTCACAACCGATCAGAAGAGTTTTTCCGTCCAGAACACCTGGCTGGAAACCGGCGACGATGGAAAAATCTATTTTCACGTCAATGCCGGCGCCGCGGCCCCCTTGGGGGCGGACGCCGATATGTTTGTCGAGCATTCATCTTTCATCAGCATCGGCAAGCCCGCTTTCAACTATGACGCCGCCCAGCAAAGGCTCCATATTCAGGCACCGGTGAGGTCCAGTGAGACGCTGGAGACCCTGCAAAAAACCCTGGGCCAGGGACGGATCACCCTGACGGTCGTCGATCAGGGCCGCGCTTTCGAGCGGCAGGCCGCCCTGAACGGCGGCAAAGCCCCGCCCCTCGCTGAAGATATCAGCCACCTCGCGCAGGAACATCTCAACCTGGGCATCCTGTTTTTCGCCTTCATGGGCGGGTTGATATTGAACCTGATGCCCTGCGTGCTGCCCGTTTTGTCATTGAAAATATTGTCCGTGCTCAGCCACGGCGGCAAGGATCACCGCATCCACCGCTGGGCGCTGTTCCGGAACTTTATGGCCTCGGCGGCGGGCATCCTGTTTTCTTTCTGGTTGATGGCCGGCGCCCTGACCGCGCTCAAAACGGCCGGCCAGAGCATCGGCTGGGGCATCCAGTTCCAGCATCCGGGGTTCCTGATCTTCCTGATCGCCGTGCTGTCCGCCTTTGCCGCCAATATGTGGGGGCTGTACGAAATTCAGGTGCCGCGCTTCATCGCCAGGAACCTGCCCGCCCGCCACGAACATGAACCGACATTGGCGGGCCACTTTTTGACCGGCGCTTTCGCCACCCTGCTGGCCACGCCCTGCACGGCGCCGTTTCTGGGCACGGCCGTCAGCTTTGCGCTGGCGGGGGCAGCGGCGGATATTTTCATCGTCTTCACTTTTTTAGGCATCGGCCTGGCCTTCCCCTATATCGTCCTGGCCCTGTCGCCGCATATCTTTAAATATATGCCGAAACCGGGGCGCTGGATGGTCACCTTCAAAAAGGTGCTGGCCGTGGCGCTGGCCCTCACCGCCGCCTGGCTGGTCAGCGTGCTCATCACTATTTCCAGCCAGCCGACGCTGGACAGCGGCTGGAGCCCTTTCGACGAAGCCCGGATCATGCCCGCCGTCGAAGACGGAAAAACCGTGGTGGTCGATGTCACCGCCGACTGGTGCCTGACCTGCAAGGCCAACAAAAGGCTGGTGCTCGACCAGCAGGATGTCGAGGACGCCCTTTCCGCCCCCAATATCCTGCGCCTGCAGGCCGACTGGACGCAGCACAACGAAGCCATTGCCGCCTATCTGAAAAAATACGGCAAGTACGGGGTGCCCTTCAATATCGTCTATGGCCCCGGCGCCCCGAACGGGATTATCCTCAACGAGCTGCTGTCCAAGCAGGAAATCATGCGCGCCCTGGCCGAAGCCTCGGACGAATAACGCCCCCTTCCGGCACGATCACTGCGGCAGAAAATCGGCATCATGCTGGCGGTAAAGGTTGGCGTAATGGCCGTTCTTTTCCAGCAAGGAGCGGTGCGTGCCGGTCTCGACGATCCTGCCCTGGTCCATCACCACGATCCGGTCGTAGTTCTGGATGGTGGAGATCCGGTGGGCGATGGCCAGCACCGATCTCCCGGCGGTCAGGTGCTCCAGCGCCTTCTGCACAAAGCGCTCCGTCTCGTTGTCGAGGGAGCTGGTCGCTTCATCGAGCAATATGATGCGCGCATCGGCCAGCAGCGCCCGCGCAATCGCCACGCGCTGGCGTTCGCCGCCGGACAGCTTGATCCCCCGCTCGCCCACCAGCGTCTCATACTTATGCGGCAGGCTTTCGATCAGCTGGTCGATCTGCGCCATGGCCGCCGCCTGCCTGATCCGCTCAGGCGAGGCGCCGGGGTTGGAATAGGCGATGTTCTCGGCCAGGCTGCGGTGGAACAGCACCGGCTCCTGGGAGACCAGCGCCAGCTGCCGGCGCAGGCCGGGCAGGTCCGCCTCCTCGATGTCATGGCCGCCGATGGTGATCTTGCCCTGCTGCGGGTGATAGTAGCGGTGCAGCAGCTTGAAAATCGTGCTCTTGCCGCTGCCGGTCCTGCCGACCAGCGCGACTTTTTCGCCGGGCTGGATCTCCAGGCTGAAGTCGGCGACCGCCGGCTTGGCCTGGCCGGAATACTGGAACGTCACATGGTCGAACTTCAGGGAAAAATGCGGCAGGCCGGACATGTGGATCTTCGCCAGGTTGGGAATCAGCGGCTGCCGGTTCTTCCAGGTCACGACCTCTTCGAGGTCGTTGACGGATTCGATGATGTCGCGCAGGCGGTTGCCGATGCCGTCCAGGTAGTCCGCCATCACGCGCTGGTTCATCAGGACGAACATCACGTCGCCGGCGGTAAAACGGCCGGTGCTCCAGTAATAAGCCGCGATGAGCCCCGCCGCAAAGCGCCCGATATTGATGACGATATTCTGGCTCAGGGCCAGCAGGTTGGCGCGGATCCAGGCCGTCTGCGCCGCCGCCGCGAAACGCTGCGCCGCTGCCTTGATCCTTTCGTATTCATGCACCTCCGCGCCCGAGGCCTTGACCGCGGCATAGCCGGTGACGCTGTCGGCGATAGTGCCGCCGAGACGGCTGTCCTCGTCGGCATAAATCCGGTTCTTGGGCGCGACGTACTTCAGGCTGATAAAAATGCTGAAAGCCGTGAAGCTGACGGCATAGACAATCAGCGAAGCGGCGATCAGGGGCGACTTTTGCCAGGCGAGGAAGATGCTGCCGATGACGGCGACGATCGCGGGCCAGAAGTCGTAGCAGATGGTGTCGTAAAAACGGTGCGCCGCCGATCGGCCCCGCTTGATCGCGGTGACGATGGAGCCGGCGAAAGTATTGGTGTGCCATTCGGTTTCAAAACTGTGGACATAGCGCACGGAATCCGCGGCGATCTCGGCATGCACGCGGGTGTCGGTATAGCAATTGATGAAATGCGCCGTGCGCGTGACGATATGGCTGAAGCTGCTGAGGACGACGATGGTGAAGATCGGCCAGAGCATCTTCTCGAAGCTCCTGCTATGGAGCTCCTCCGCCGCCGTGTTGACGAACCAGGCCCACACCAGCGGCGTGACGATATTGACCGCCGCCGCCAGGAACATGAAGAAAAAAGCCCCGAACACCATCAGCGGCATTTTGCCGAAATGGCTTTTCAGAAATCTGTACACCTCCGAAAAACGGGGCGGGTGGCGCTTCTTCTGCTGGTGGGGCATGGAATTCCTTATGAGCGCCTAAACTTAATACAACCCGCCCAGGCCGGTATCCACGCCCTCGCCGGCATTGGTCAGGTCGGAAACGGGGGTGATGCCGTGGCCGGTGAACATCATCGGCTCGTCGCCCGGCTCGTTGCCTTCCACGAAAGCTTCCAGGATGGTTTTTTCATCGCCGGGCTTGGCCCGGGTGCCGGTCAGCTGGTTGATCTGCACCAGGCGGATGCCTTCCGGCACGCGGAAGGGCGACGGCGGCACATCCCTGAGCGCTTTTTCCATGAACTCCCTCACCACCGGAACCGCCACCGTCGCGCCGGTTTCCCTGGAGCCCATCGTCCGCGGCTCGTCAAAACCGATATAAACGCCGACGATAATATCCGGCGTAAAGCCGATGAACCAGGTGTCCTTGGAATCGTTGGTGGTGCCGGTTTTTCCGGCAATCGGGCGGCCGATGTCCTTAATCAGCGTGGCGGTGCCGCGCTGGACGACGCCCTCCAGCATCGACTCGATCTGATACATGTTGCGGGGATCGGCGATCTGCTCGCGGTTGTCGGCGACATCCGGCACCGGCTGTCCGTTCCAGGCGATCAGCGGGCCGCAGCCGGGGCAGGCCGGGGACTGCCCGTGGCCGTAAATGGTCTTGCCGTTCCTGTCCTGGATGCGGTCGATCATGGTCGGCAGCACTTTTTTGCCGCCGTTCACGAAACTGCTGTAGCCGGCGACCATGCGCAGCAGGGTGGTTTCCCCCGCACCCACCGCCATCGACAGCAATGGCGGCATGGCGTCGATGATGCCGAAGCGCTTGGCCGTGTCCGAAATCTTGTCCATGCCGACATAGCTGGCGAGGCGGATTGTCATCAGGTTGCGCGATTTTTCGATGCCGATGCGCATCGGCACGGGGCCTTCAAAATCCCCGTGATAGTTTTTCGGTTTCCATCTTTGCAGGCCCGGCCCCTGGTCAAAGACGAAAGGCGCATCCAGCACCAGCGTCGCCGGCGTGAACCCCTGCTCCAGCGCCGTCAGGTAAACGAAGGGCTTGAAAGCGGAGCCGGGCTGGCGGATCGCCTGGGTCGCGCGGTTGAACTCGCTCATCTCGTAGCTGAATCCGCCCGCTGCCGCAAAGACCCGCCCGGTATGCGGGTCCATGGCGAGGATGCCGCCCTGCACGCGCGGAATCTGGCGCAGCCAATAGACCGCCCTGTCGCCGTCTTTGTCTTTTTCACCCGCAGCCTCGACGAGCCAGACATCGCCTTCCTTCAAAAGGTCGCTGACCTTGGCGGGGGTCACGCCCTTTTTCCGCGCCCACTTCATTTTGTCGTAAGAGATGACGCCCTTTTTGCCGTCGATGAGGCCGATCACGGCGCGTTTGTCGCCGCTCTCCAGAACCACCGCCAGGTCGAAATCACCCATGCCGGCGGGATGCTCCACCTTGCCCAGGGCTTCCGCCCACGTGTCGCCGGCATCGATATGCGCCACCGGCGCGCTGTGCAGCCCGTAACGCACATCATAGCCGATCAGCCCGTTGCGCAGCGCCTTCTCGGCGATCTTCTGGTATTGAGGGACCAGCGTGGTCTGGGCGATCAGGCCGCCTTCATAGAGGCCCTTTTCACCGTAAAGCTCCATCAGCCGCCGGCGCACTTCCTCGGCGAAATAAGGGTAATTCGCATACTGGTCGCTGTCGCGCTTCACGATGGTGATCGGCTTGCCGACCGCGGCGTCGCCTTCGGCCCTTGTGGCATAGCCGTTATCGACCATCTGGCTGATGACCCAGTTGCGCCGCGCCAGCGCCGCCGCGTAATGTTTTTCGGGATTGTAGTTGTTCGGCCCCTTCGGCAGGGCGGCGAGATAAGCCGCCTCCTCGAGGGTCAGTTCGTCCAGCGGCTTGTTGAAATATTCCAGCGCGGCGGCGGCGACGCCGTAGGTGCCCGCCCCCATGAAAATCTCGTTGAGATAGAGCTGCAGGATCTGCTCCTTGGTGTAGGCTTTCTCGATGCGGAAGGACAAAATGGCTTCCTTGATCTTGCGCGCATAACTCACCTCATTGGTCAGCAAAAAATTCTTCGCCACCTGCTGGGTGATGGTGGAGGCCCCCACTTTCCGCTTGCTGGTATGGCTGAGGTTGATGAAGACCGCCCGGATAATCCCGAAGGCATCGATGCCGGAATGGGTGTAGAAGTTCTTGTCTTCCGCCGAAATGAAGGCGTGAATGACCAGCGGCGGCACCGTCGCGATCGGCACATAGACGCGCTTTTCCGTGGCGAATTCGGCCAGCAGCCGGCCGTCGCTGGCATAGGCGCGGGTCACGATCGGCGGTTCGTAATTGGCCAGCGCATGATAATCCGGCAGATCCCGCCCGAAGTAGTAAAGCAGCGCCGCGACGATGGCGGCGCCGCCGATCAGGGCGACCATTGCCAGCGACAGCAGCGCCGGCAGCATAGGCAGTGTCTTGAGGCGGGATTCCATCACATGCGCCCTGGTTATGTTTCCATCTTGATCGGGCCTTCGGCGCGGCCGCGAATGAACTGATCGACATATTCATTGCCGGAATGGTCGATGTCCTTGGCGGGCCCGTGCCAGATGATCTGGCCCTTGTAAATCATGGCGATATTGTCGGCGATCTTGCGCGCGCTCGCCATGTCGTGGGTGATCGACAGGGTCGTGGCGCCCAGCTCCTTGCTGGCGCTGACGATCAGGTCGTTGATCACGTCGGCCATGATCGGGTCGAGGCCGGTGGTCGGCTCGTCGAAAAAGATGATTTCGGGACTGGCGGCGACCGCCCGGGCGAGGCCGACGCGCTTTTGCATGCCGCCGGAAAGCTCCGCCGGGAAAAGATCCGCCACGCGGGGCGACAGCCCCACCGAGCGCAGTTTCTCGATGGCGATGTTTTTGGCTTCCTTGCGGTCCATCGCCTTGCCCTGGATCAGCCCGAAAGCGACATTTTCCCACACCGCCAGGCTGTCGAACAAGGCGCCGCCCTGGAACAGCATGCCGAATTTCTTCATGAAAAAGTCGCGCTCGCGCGGCTTCAGTTTCGTCGTTTCCTGGCCATCGACCTTGATCGAGCCCTTGTCGGGGTGGACGATGCCCAGCACCGATTTTATCATCACCGATTTTCCGGTGCCGGAACCGCCGATCACCACCAGCGACTTGCCCTTTTCAATGGCGATGTCGATCCCCCGCAGCACATGGTTGCTGCCGAAGGATTTATAAACCCCTTTTAACTCCAGTTTTGGAACGGCGCCCATCTGTCACTTCCCCGTGAAAAAGAGTTGCGTGAGGAAGTAGTTGCTGATGAGGATCAGGATCGACGAGGAAACCACGGCATTGGTCGTGGCCGCGCCCACGCCCTGCGCGCCCCGGTCGGAGTTGAAGCCGTGATAGCAGCCCATCAGCGTCACGATGAAGCCGAAAGTCGCCGCTTTCCACAGGCCGGAAATGACGTCCATCCGCTCCAGGTATTCCCAGGTCTTGTGCAGGTAATTCTCCGGGATGAAGCCCAGCGAATAAATACTGACGACATAGCCGCCGAACACGCCGATGATGTCGCCGATCAGGACCAGCGCCGGCAGCATCAGCGTCCCCGCGATCAGGCGCGGCGCAATCAGGTATTTGAAGGGATTGGTGGACAAGGTAGTCAGCGCGTCAATCTGCTCCGTCACGCGCATGGTGCCGATTTCCGCCGCGATCGAGGCGCCGACGCGCCCCGCCACCATCAACCCGGCCAGCACCGGCGACAGCTCCCTGGTGATCGACAGCACCACGACGGTGGCGATTGCCCCCTCGGCCGAAAAGCGGGAGAAACCGCTGTAGCTTTGCAGCGCCAGCACCATGCCGGTGAACAGCGTCGTCAGGCCGACCACCGGCAAAGAATAAAAGCCGATGTTTATCAGCTGCCGCAGCAGCAGGCGCGGGAAGATCGGCGGGGCGAAACAATGATAAATGCTGTGACCGGCAAACTGCGCCAGCCGCCCGACCGCGGCGAAAAATGCCAGCGTCGTCTTGCCGAGCGTTTGCAGCACACCCGTAAAACCGTCCGTCATCGAAAATGTTTTTTCTTCAGCGCCGCTCATATCTGTCTATCCCTGTCCTGAATAAATCCTTTTGTATCTCCTGCCGAGGTTGGTCAGTATTTCGTAGCCGATCAGCTTGGTCGCCGCCGCCACGTCATCGACCGTCTGGTGATCGCCGATGATCTCCGCCCATTCCCCGGCCTGGGGCGCGGGCGCCACCTTCGTGACATCCGCGGCGATCAGGTCCATCGAGATGCGGCCCACCACCGGGCAGGCATGCCCCCGGACATGAACCATGCCGTCCCCCGTGATGCTCCTCATATAACCATCTGCATATCCTACTGAAAGGATAGCCAATTTTGCCGGAGTTGACACTTGATAACTCGCACCGTAACCAACGGTTTCCCCCCTGTCAACGTCCTTGATTTGCAGAATGCGCACCTTGAATGTCACGATGCCCTGCATCAGATTTGGCGCGACGCTCGACGGGTTGATTCCATAAAGCGCGGCGCCAGGGCGCACCTGATCGAAATGATAGTCAGTCCCCAGAAAGATCCCCGCCGAATTGGCGAAGCTGAGGCGGCTGGGCAGGCCCAATTGGGCGGTCAGGCGCCGGAAAGCTTCCAGTTGCTCCTTGTTTTTGGGATGCGCCGGCTCGTCGGCGCAGGCCAGGTGGCTCAGCAGGTACCGCACGTCCAGCGGTTTCAAAATTTCGGGGTCGGCTGTCAGCCGGGCCACTTCCTCCGCCGTCACGCCGAGGCGGTTCATCCCGGTGTCGATCTGGATCACGGCGGGCAGACGCTGCCCGGTTTTCCGGGCAAAGCCGGACCAGTACTCAATATCGCCCCAAGAGTTCAGCACCGGGATCAGGTTGCTGCGGACAAATTCCTCCGCCTTCATGCCGAAAGGCCCGTGCAGGACATAGACCTGCGCCTCCCGGCCGTTCAGCGCCTGGCGGACGGCTACCCCTTCGCCCGCATGCGCCGCGTAAAAATGGCGGCAATTGGCCTTATAGAGTTCAACCGCTACTTCAGCGGCGCCGATGCCATAGGCGTCGGCCTTCACCACGGCGGCGCAGTCGGCGCCCTTGGCCAGTTTTTTTTGCAGGGAAAGATAGTTCCAGCGCACCCGGTCCAGATGGATTTCAAGGTGGCCCAGCGGCCCCGTGCGGCCCGGATCACTCAGTGGGATCGACACGATAATTTTCCAAATTGCTGAAGCGCGTGAATTCCCCCTCGAAGTGGAGCTTGATCGTGCCGATCGGGCCGTGGCGCTGCTTGGCGATGATGCATTCCGCAACCTTGAAGCTCTCTTCCATGCGCTTCTGCCAGTCGGCATAGCGCTGGTTGAATTTGTCTTCGCCTTCCTCGGGGCGGCGCGCCGGCTGTTCGCGCTCCAGGTAATATTCCTCGCGATAGACGAACATCACCACGTCGGCGTCCTGCTCGATGGAGCCCGACTCGCGCAGGTCGGACAGCTGCGGGCGCTTGTTGTCGCGGTTCTCGACCGCGCGGCTGAGCTGCGACAGCGCCAGCACCGGCACGTCCAGTTCCTTGGCGATGGCCTTCAGGCCGCGGGTGATCTCGGAAACCTCCTGCACGCGGTTGTCGGCATTGGCGCGGCCGGAGCCCTGGATCAGCTGCAGGTAATCGATGACGATCATGCCCAGCTTGTGCTGGCGCTGCAGGCGCCGCGCGCGGGTGCGGATGGCGCTGATGGTCAGCGCCGGGGTATCGTCGATGAACAGCGGCACGGACGATAAAGTCTGGCTGGCCTCGACGAATTTGTGGAAATCGGTATCGCGCACTTCGCCACGGCGGATCTTGTCCGACGCGACATTGGAAAGATCGGCGAGAATCCGGGTCGCCAGCTGTTCGGCGGACATTTCAAGAGAGAAAAACCCGACCACCGCGCCCTCTTTGGCGTGATGCTCGACATGGGCGCGCGCCGCGCTCAGGGCGATGTTGGTGGCGAGCGCCGTCTTGCCCATCGACGGGCGGCCGGCGAGGATGACCAGGTCGGATTTCTGCAGCCCGCCGAGTTTTTTATCGATGTCGATCAGGCCGGTGGTCACGCCGGTCACCTGGCCCTCGCGCTGATAGGCGACCTGCGCCTGGGCAATGGCGCGGGTGAGGGATTCGCGGAAGGCGACAAAGCCGCCCTTGACCTCGCCGGCGGTCGCCAGCTCGAACAGGCGCCGTTCGGTCTGCTCGATCTGCTGCGACGCGTCCAGGTCGATATTGTGGTCATAGGCGTCGTTCACCACGTCTTCGCCCATCGCGATCAGGGCGCGGCGGAGGTGCAGCTCGTAAATCGTGCGCCCGTAGTCGGCGACGTTCGCCACGCTGATGACGCTGGAGGCAAGGTCGGACAAATACTGCCCGCCGCCGACATGCGACAGGTCGGCGTCTTTCTCGAAAAAGTTTTTCAGCGTGATCGGGCTGGCATCCTGCCCGCGCTCGATGAACTTGGCGATGGCGTCATAAATGCGGCCGTGCACGGGATTGTAAAAATGCTCCGCGCGCAGGAATTCGGAGACCTTCTCCAGCGCCTTGTTGTTGACCAGCAGGGCGCCGAGCAGCGCCTGCTCCACTTCCTCGTTATGCGGCATGACGCGGTAATCCGCCTCGGTCAGGGGGCGGCTGTTGGCAAGGTCGGCAAGCTTGACGGCGTCTGAGGTCATGCCGTGGAGAGTAGCAAAATAATCGCCGCGAATGAATGATTCTTGCGGGAAATTTTGTGTCTTTTTCCGCCCGATAAAGAAACGGCCCGCTTTTGAGGGCGGGCCGCTGGATATGGAACAAAACGGGAAAGAATCAGGCTTTTTCCGCTTCGGCGTCTTTTTCTTCAGCGGCCTTTTTAGCGGCAGCCTTATCGACGGCTTCTGAAGCCGCGATCGCGGCCGCTTCAGATTCGGCGACTTCTTTTTCGCTCTTGGTGATGAGGGCTTCGCCTTTTTCTTCCTGAATTTTCGCTTCTTCCACGGAACGGGCGATGTTGATGGTGGCGTTCACCACCACTTCAGGATGCAGATAGACCTTCACCGGGTAAAGGCCGAGGACCTTGTAGTTGCGGTCCATGCGGACTTGCCCGCGATCGACCTTGAAACCCTTGGCGACGACGCCTTCGGCGATGTCGCGCGCCGTCACGGAACCGTACAGCGAGCCCGCTTCGGACGCCTGGCGGATGATGGCGATCGTGAGACCATCCATCTTCTTGGCGATTTTTTCGGCCTCGATCTTGCGTTTCAGGTTATCGGCTTCCAGCGCTTTTTTCTGGCCGTCGAAGTAAAGAACGTTCTCTTTGGTGGCCCGCAGCGCCTTTTGGCTCGGCAGCAGGAAATTGCGTGCATAACCGGGCTTGACGTTAACCACGTCTCCCATCTGGCCCAGGCTCTCAACGCGCTCCAGCAATATGACTTGCATTGTTCAGCACTCCTTAATTTGACACGTAAGGCAGCAGGGCGAGGAAGCGGGCGCGCTTGATTTCGCGCGCCAGCGTGCGCTGTGCCTTCTGTGATACTGCCGTGATACGGCTGGGGACGATCTTGCCGCGCTCGGAAATGTAGCGGCCGAGCAGCTTGACGTCTTTATAGTCGATGACTTGCGCCTTGTCGCCGCTGAACGGGCAGGTCTTGCGGCGCTTGAAGAACGGGCGGCGTCCGCCGGCGCCTTTCGCGTCGCGGTCTCCGCCCGGCTTGCCGTCACGGTCGCCGAAAGACTTCTTCTCGCCGTATGATTTTTTCTCGAAAGCCATTATGCACCACCTTCTTTGGAGAATTTTGGTTTGTCGCCGTAAAAGCCGCCGCGCTCGCCGCGTTCGTCATCAGACGACGGCTTGAGGATCGCGGAAGGGCCTTCCGGAATTTTTTCGATCGACACCGTCATGAAGCGCAGGACGTCTTCATTAAGGCCCATGTTGCGCTCCATTTCGGTAATCGCCTTGGACGGCGCGTCGAAATGCATCAGCGTGTAATGGCCTTTGCGGTTCTTTTTGATTTTGTAAGCGAGGGTGCGCAGGCCCCAGCTCTCGGTATTCTTCAGCTGGCCGCCGTTGTCATTGACGATTTTGCCGAAGGCTGTGGCAAGGTCTTCCGCCTGTTTGGCAGAAATATCTTGCCGCGCGATAAACACGGTTTCGTATAAAGGCATTCTTCATTCCCTTGGTTCTAGCTGGACTGCCGCTGCATCGCCAAACCATTTGACCACCAGCCGCACAGCCCTCAGCCGCCCGGACAAACCGGACAGCGGGATTCGCACATTTATTGTACGAGTGGGGAAATATAGTGATTCCGCCCTTAAAAGCAAGAAATTTCCGATATTTTGAAAATAGCCTCGTTGTTTTTCATAACCCCCAAGCAAAGAGCCGCCCCCTTGATCTTCCCCCTATTCACAGGTAACAATCCTGCATATCCAACAACTTAGGATTATGCAAATATGCGCGCTTTTATATTCCCCGGACAGGGCAGCCAATTCGTCGGCATGGGCAAGGATCTGGCCGAGGCCTTTCCGCTTGCCCGCGAGACGTTTCAGGAAGTCGATGACGCGCTCGGCCAGCACCTCAGCAAGATCATGTTCGAGGGCGCGGAGAGCGACCTCAACCTGACCGAAAACACCCAGCCCGCGCTGATGGCGGTGAGCCTGGCGGTGACGCGGATTTTACAACAAGCCAAGCCGGACCTGCTGACCCCGGCCAAAACCAAGTTCGTCGCCGGCCATTCGCTGGGCGAATATTCGGCCCTGACGGCGGCGGGATCGTTCCAGCTGAAAGACACGGCGAAACTTTTGAAAACCCGCGGGCTGGCGATGCAAAAAGCGGTGCCGGTCGGGGTCGGCGCGATGGCGGCGATTCTCGGCCTCGAAATCTCCGATGTGACGGCGATCGCCAAGGAAGCCAGCGGCGTTGAAACCGTCGCCGCCGCCAATGACAATTCCTTCGGCCAGATCGTCGTCAGCGGCCACAAGGGCGCGGTGGAAAAAGCCATTGCCCTGGCCACCGCCAAGGGCGCCAAGCGCGCGATCCTGCTGTCGGTCTCCGCCCCCTTCCATTGCAGCCTGATGAAACCGGCGGCGGACGCCATGCGCGAGGCGCTGGCTGCGGTGGAGATCAAGCCGCCCTCGGTGCCGCTGGTCGCCAATATCACCGCCGAAGCCGTCACCGATCCGGCCAAAATCCGCCAGTTGTTGATTGAGCAGGTGACTGGCATGGTGCGCTGGCGCGAGTCCGTGCTTTATATGAAGGCGCAGGGCGTGACCACCCTCATCGAACTGGGTGCGGGCAAGGTCCTGAACGGACTGACCAGGCGCATTGACGCCGAACTGACCGGGCGCGCCGTCGGCGCGCCGAAAGATATCGAAGAATTTATCGCAACGCTCTGAGAGGAAGCCACGGCATGGCCTGGATCATATACGCATTGCTGGCCGCGATACTCTGGGGCGGCACTTACCTGATGTACGAGCTGCTATTGAAAAGCGTTTCGGCGTCGTCAATCCTGTTCGCCAGCTCCCTCGGCGCCACGCTGGTGTTCCTCGGCTGGGTCGTGTCCGACGGCTCGTTTGAAAAAGACTGGCAGATCCTGAAAAAGGGCGGCAGCGAAACCAATCTTCTGCTCGGCATCACCCTTCTCGCCGTGCTGGCCAATTTCGCCTTCCTCGCCAGCATGCGCCTGAAAAACGCCACCCTGTCCGGCCTGGTCGAGATCACCTACCCCCTGTTCACGGCTTTGTTCGCCTGGGTTTTCCTCAAGGACGCGCAATTGTCGATGGGGACCTTTCTCGGCGCGCTGCTGATTATGGCCGGGGTCATCTGCATTTCCTATTTTGAAAAATTAACCTGAAGAAGGAGATTTCACATGTTTAATCTTGCAGGAAAAACCGCGCTGGTCACCGGCGCCTCGGGCGGCATCGGCGGCGCGATCGCCAGGGCGCTGCATGCGCAGGGCGCGATCGTCGCCCTGAATGGCCGCAACGTCGAATCACTTAATAAACTGGCGGCGGAGTTAAAAGACCGCTGCCATGTCCTGCCGGGCGAGTTGAACAGCGCCAAGGCGACCGATGCGCTGGTCAAGGCCGCCGAGGAAAAAATGGGGCAGATCGACATTCTCTCGTCAACAACGCCGGGCTGACCAGGGACGGGCTGTTCATGCGCATGAAGGACGAAGACTGGCAGGTGGTGCAGGACGTCAACCTCACCGCGCCCTTCCGCCTGACGCGCGCCGCCATTCGCGGCATGATGAAGCGCCGCTTTGGGCGCGTCATTAACATCACCTCGGTGGTGGGCGTCACCGGCAACCCCGGCCAGGCCAATTACTGCGCCGCCAAGGCCGGCATGATCGGCATGACCAAATCCATGGCTGCCGAAGTCGCCAACCGCGGCATCACCCTGAACTGCATCGCCCCCGGCTTTATCGCCACCCCCATGACCGAAGCCCTGACCGACGAGCAAAAAGCCAAGATCAATGCCACCATCCCCTCCGGCGCCATGGGCGCGCCGGAGGACATCGCCGCCGCCTGCGTCTATCTCGCCAGCGGCGAAGCCAGATACATCACCGGCCAGACCCTGCACATCAACGGCGGCATGGCGATGATCTAGGTTTTTATTGTTTATGAAAAATAAGGATTCAAGATTTGCCAACCTGGAATTAGTGTGGTACTGATTTTCCCACTTACAAGAAAAGACCTAAAGTTTAAACATAACGAACGAGGATATATACATGAGCAACGTCAATGAACGCGTCAAAAAAATCGTCATCGAGCATCTGGGTGTCGATGCTGCCAAAGTAACCGACAACGCCAGCTTTATCGATGATCTCGGCGCGGACAGCCTGGATACCGTTGAACTGGTCATGGCTTTTGAAGAAGAATTCGGTATCGAGATTCCTGACGATGCGGCTGAGAAGATCCAGACCGTGAAAGACGCCATCTCTTTCATTCAGCAAACCGCAAAAGCGGCGTAAATATCGTCTGACATTATCCTTAAAATGGCTCCTTTTCTTTTGTAGAGAACTGGAGTCATTTTTATGTGCAGGAGGCTGGCATGCGGCGTGTGGTTGTCACCGGACTGGGTATCATCAGCCCCTTGGGGGTCGGCACCGACCTGAACTGGGCGGCGCTCACGGCAGGCAAATCCGGCCTGCGCAAAATCCGTTCCTTCGACGCCTCCGACCTGCCCTCGCAGGTGGCGGGGGAAGTTCCCCTCACCTCCGAGCCGGAAAACCTTCCCGGCGCCTTCGATGTCAATAAATACATCGAGCACAAAGAACAGAAGAAAATGGACCGCTTCATCCATTACGGCTATGCGGCGGCGATCGACGCCGTGGAAGACAGCGGCTGGAAGCCCGCAGACTACGACGGCCAGTGCCGCACCGGCGTCCTGATCGGCTCCGGCATCGGCGGCCTGCTCAACATCCAGGACACCTCGATCATGATGCAGGAAAAGGGGCCGCGGCGGATCTCGCCGTTCTTCATCCCCTCCGCCCTTATCAACCTGATTTCCGGCAATGTCTCGATCAAGTACGGCTTCAAGGGCCCCAACCATGCGGTGGTCACCGCCTGCGCGACGGGCAGCCACGCCATCGGCGACGCCGCGCGCCTGATTATGATGGATGACGCCGATGTCATGGTGGCCGGCGGCGCCGAAGCCGCCATCTGCCGCGTCGGCGTCGGCGGCTTTGCCGCCTGCCGCGCCCTCTCGACCGGCTATAACGACACGCCGCAGCGCGCCTCCCGCCCGTTCGACAAGGGACGCGACGGCTTCGTGATCGGCGAAGGCGCCGGCATCGTGGTGCTGGAAGAATACGAGCACGCCAAAAAGCGCGGCGCGAAAATCTACGCCGAAGTCATCGGCTACGGCCTTTCCGGCGACGCCTATCACATCACCTCCCCCGCCGAAGACGGCGACGGCGGGTTCCGCGCCATGCAGGCCGCCGTCAGGCGCGCCGGCATTTCCCCGGAGCAGATCGACTATATCAACGCCCACGGCACCTCGACACCGCTCGGCGACGACATCGAACTGACCGCCATCAAGAGATTATTCGGCCTGGCCGTCAAAAAAGTCAGCATTTCCTCGACCAAGTCCGCGATGGGCCATCTGCTGGGCGCGGCGGGCGCGGTGGAGGCGATTTTCAGCATCAAGGCGCTGCAAACCGGCCTCCTGCCCCCCACCCTCAATCTGGAAGATCCCTCCGACGTGGCCGACGGCATCGACCTGGTTCCCCTCAAGGCCAAGGAGCGCAAAATCAATATCGCGCTCTCCAATTCCTTCGGGTTCGGCGGCACCAACGCCTGCCTGATCTTCAGGAAGATATGATCGGTGCGTCTCAGATACATCCTTCTCTCTTTGCTCCTCTGCGCCGCCCTCGCGGCGACCGCCTGGTTTAACTATGCGGTAAATGCCCCCGGGCCGCTGGCCGCTGAAAAACTGCTCTATATCGCGCCCGGCAACTCCGTCAGAGCCATCACTGCAAAACTTCTCGACGGCGGCATTATCGACAACGGCCCGGCCTTCCTGATCGACGCCCGCTGGCGCAACCGGCAGGAAAATCTCAAAGCCGGGGAATATAATTTTCCGGCGGGGATTTCTATCGGCGGCGTCATCACGCTGCTGCAAAGCGGCAAGACCTGGCAGCGCAGAATAACCATCCCCGAAGGTCTGGAAGTAACTGAAGTGATGGATCTCCTGAACAGCGAACCGGCACTGACCGGCGCTATCGACCCCCGTCCGCCGGAAGGCAGCCTGCTCCCTGAAACCTACCTTTTTTCCTACGGCGACACCCGCCAGGGCCTCGTCAACCGCATGAAAAATTCCCTGCAGAAAGAACTGGCCGCCCTGTGGGAAAAACGCGCCGGGGGCCTGCCGCTCAAGACGCCGGAAGAAGCCGTGATCCTCGCCTCCATCGTCGAGAAAGAAACCGGGCTGGCGGGCGAACGCCCGCGGGTGGCCGGGGTTTTCACCAACCGCCTGAACCGGCGCATCCCCCTGCAATCGGACCCGACCGTCAGCTATGCCGTCACGCAGGGGAAAGGCAGCCTGGATCGGGCGCTCTCCTATCAGGACTTAAAAACACCCTCGCCTTATAATACTTATCTGGTCGCGGGACTGCCGCCGACGCCGATCGCCAACCCCGGCAAAGCCTCCCTGGCCGCCGTCCTGAACCCCGAGAAAAACGACTACCTCTATTTTGTGGCTGACGGCAGCGGCGGCCACGTTTTCGCCCGGACGCTGAAAGAGCACAATAACAATGTTGCGCGGTGGCGCCGGCTGGAAAAAAAAGCAAAATAATTTCAAGAATTATCAAGGGTTTCCGTGTTCACGCTTCGTTCAGACTTTTAAGATATAATGAAGAGTATGATTACAAAGCAAACCACAGAGAAAAACAAACCGAATGCGGCGCTCCTGGTCGGAGACGGCCCGCTCCGGAATCAATTGCTGGTGGCGATGCCGGGCCTGAAGGCCGACGCTTTCTCCAGAAGCGTGATTTATATCTGCGCCCACAGCCCGGCGGGAGCGATGGGCATTGTCGTCAATCAGAAATTGCAGGAAGTGAAATTCAAGGACCTGCTGGAGCAGCTGCAGCTGCCCCATTCGGAGCTGCAGGTGGACCCGGTCGTGCATTTCGGCGGGCCGGTCGAAACCGGGCGCGGCTTTGTCCTGCATTCGACCGATTTCATGCGCGAGGACACGGTCAAGGTTAACGACCATATCGGCATCACCGGCACCGTCGATATCCTGCGCGCCATCGCCGAAGGCGCCGGCCCGCACAAAAGCATCTTTGCGCTGGGCTACGCCGGATGGGGTCCGGGGCAGCTGGATGCGGAGATGCAGGCCAACGGCTGGCTTGTCGCCCCCCCCGACGACGACCTGATTTTCAATCCAGATCTGTCCAGCACCTGGGAAAAAGCGATGCTGAAAATGGGCATCGATCCCGTTGCCCTGTCTTCCGAACCGGGGCATTCCTAGGGCGTACCGTCAATTACTACTGGACCTGATAAAACCGCAGCATTTCTGCGCTTCCGATGCTCACGTACCTCCGGTACGCTCCGCTTCGGTTCTCGAAAAACTGCGGTTTTATTGGCGGCCCAGCGCAATTGACGGTACACCCTGAATCACCCCGCCGGGGCGTCTTCGCCGGAGAACTGAAGCAGTTCCGCCGTTTCCTTTTCCACTTCCATGCAGGATTGCAGGCCGCTGCGGTAATCGGGGTACAGTAATTCGACGCCCAGTTCGTTCTTGATCTTGTCGTTGCGGATACGCTTGTTTTCCTTATAAAAACTCTGCACGATCGGCGCCGATCCCGCCTGGTCATAGGGGATCAGCGGCGGCGACTCGATGCCGACCAGGTTGCAGGCGAACTGGATGACTTCATGGCTAGGCGACGGCGTGTCATCCGCCAGATTGTAAACACTGCCCGGGCTAGGCTTGTTCATGGAAGCGATCAGGACCTGCACAATGTCCTCGACATGAATGCGGTTGAAGGCATGGCCGGGTTTTTCGATGCGGCGGGCGGTGCCGGAGCGCACGGCGTCAATGGCGCTGCGCCCCGGGCCGTAAATGCCGGACAGGCGGAAAATATGCAGCGGCAGCCCGTCATGGAGATAAAGCGACTTCCATTGCTGTTCCGCCTTGAGCCTGCGGCTGCCGCGCAGGCTGGAGGGTGTCGCCGGAGCCGTTTCATCGATCCAGTTCCCGTTCTGGTCGCCATAGACGGCCGTGGTGGAGAGATAGCCGACCCATTCCAGGTTTTTTATGCCCGCCAGGTCCTCGCCATGCACGTCAAACACGGGATCGCCCTCGCTGTCCGGCGGCACGGAAAGCAGGACATGGGTGACGCCCTCAAAGGTATGAAAAGGGTCGGGGATGCCGTGATTGCGGTCGAAAACCCAGGCATCAATGCCGTTCTTTTTAAGAAAAGCCCGCTTGTCGGGGTCGGTGGTGGTGCCGGAGATCTTCCAGCCGCAGGCGGATAGTTTCAGGGAAAGGAAACTGGCCGTATAGCCGAAACCGAAGCAAAAAATTTTCTTGTCGCGCAATAAGGGACTGACGATGTTCTGCTGCGGGGCCACGGTCCTTGATCCCGTTAAAAATCAAGGTTTTGATAATGGCGGGGCGGCGAGAATCCGGGGATGATGTCTTCCAGCAGGGGCTTGAAGCTGGGCCGCGACTTGATGCGGGCATACCAGTCCTTGGCGGCCTTATGCTCTTCCCACGGCACATCGCCGATATAGTCGATCGCCGAAAGGTGCGCCGCGGCGGTGATGTCCGCCATGGTGATATCGTCCCCGGCCAGCCATCGGCGGCGCTCGGTCAGGAAGCCGATGTAGTCCAGGTGGTAATGGATGTTGGCATGCCCGGCGCGGATGGAGGGCCCGCTGGGCTCCCCCTGCCGCAGGAAACGCTTCATCATCTTTTCGCCGACCAGGTTTTCGGTCACCTCGGCGTTGAATTTGTTATCGAACCACGAAACCAGGCGGCGGCTTTCGGCGCGCTGCATCGGGTTGCGGCCGATCAGGTCGGTCGAGGGATAGACTTCGTTCAGATATTCCGAAATGACCTGGCTGTCGGTCAGCGTCGTCCCGTCCGGCTCGACCAGCACCGGCACGTCGCCCGCCGGGTTGATGGAAAGGAATTCGGTGCGGCGTTCCCAGACTTTTTCGATCTTCAGTTCGAAGTCGAGCTTTTTTTCGGCAAGGGCGATGCGCACTTTCCGCGAGAAGGGATGAAGCCAAAGGTGATACAAGGTTCTCATCCCCTTAACTTTAGCTTAACTATCGGCAAGTTTACACAGCTAAAACCGCAGCCTAGCTTCTACGGGCCGTCACATGGACGTAAACCGGCACTTCATTTGCGATAACGCTGGTATCCGCCCAGCTGCCGCTGCCCAGTTTGAACTTTGAGCGGTCGAGGATAACCGAGCCGTCCATGACGGCGACCGGCTCTTTCCCAGAGTCCGCCGCCGCGATCTCCAGGGTGAAGGGCAAGATGACCGGCTGGGTGACATCCCGTATCGTCAGGATCGCGGCAGCCTCATAAGCCCGGTCGCCGGTCTTGCGGATTTGCGTCGTCTCGAAGCGGGCGAGGGGGAATTGCGCCGCGTCGAACCACTCCCGGCCCTTGATGTTGGCATCGCGGTCGGCGGCCTGGGTATTGACGCTGGAAATATCGACCTCCGCGTGCACGGCGCTGGCGGCAAGATTGTCGGGATCAAAAACAATGTCCGCCGTGAAACGGTCGAAGCTGCCGCTGAATTCGGCGCCCAGCTGCCTGGCCTTGAAGGTGATGCTGCTTTTGTCCGGCACGACATCCCATTTCACCCCGGCGGCAGAAGCCGGTGCGGAAAACAGGATTATCAGCAGGGCGGGCAGCATCCGCTTGAGGACGATGTCCTTGTCCAGGAAATAATGCTTGAGGGCGGCGGCGATGTGCAGGCCGACGGTGACCATGATGACGGTGCCGATGATTTCATGAAGTTCCTTGAAAAATTTCATCAGTTCCTTATCGGGCGCCACCAGATTGGGCAGGGTGAAAAGGCCGAAAGGCCGGACCGGAAAATTTCCGGCGGACGACATCAGCCAGCCGGTCAGCGGCATCGCCAGCAGCAGGATATAAAGAAAAACATGGGTGGCTTTGGCCACCTGCTTTTCCCACGGCTTCAGCGTCTCGACCATGCCCGGCTTTTTGCTGATGACATGCCAGAGGATGCGGCAAAAGGTCAGCGCCAGGACGGTGATGCCGAAGGATTTATGCAGGCCGTAAATCCTGAATTTATCGGGGCTGGTGGGCAGGTCGGCCATGTAAAGCCCGACCGCCAGCAGCCCGAGCACCAGCAGCGCCGTGATCCAGTGAAAGGTCTTGGTGACGGCGCCGTATTGACTTTCGGTGTTTTTCAACAGCATGGTGCCCTGCTACTTGTTTGTCTTGCTGAAGTCCTGGCGGACACCGTCAACCTGGATATCGAGAGCGAGGTCATCGCCGACGAGGGGGATGAAGTTCGTGATCCCGAAGTCGGAGCGCTTGATGCTGCCCTTGATGGAGAAGCCTGCGTCCTTGCGGGTTTCTATCATGGGGTTCATGCCGACCTTGTTGAGGGTAACATTCAACGTCACCGGTTTCGTCACGCCATGCAGCGTGAGGTCGCCGGTCATGAGCGCGGCATTTTCGCCCGTGCGCTTGATCTTCGTGCTTTTGAACGTGATGGCCGGGAACTTGGCGGTCTCGAGGAATTTCTCCTTCACGTGCTCGTCCCAGGTATTGTCGGCCATATCGATGCTGTTCGCATCAATGGTGATGTCGGCGCTGGAGGATTCCGGATTTTGCTCGTCCAGCAGGAAGGCGCCGTCGAATTTATTGAAGCGCCCGTACGACATGGTGAAACCCATGTGGTTGACCGAAAACAGGATCTGCGTGTGAAGCGGGTCGTAGGTGTATTTCTCAGGCGCGGCCTGCGCTGCAGTCGCCGCGAGGCCAAGGGCCAGGATAGAGCCTATAAAGAGGAGTTTTTTCACAATGCTGCCTTTCTGCCCTCTTCCTTGCGGCGGGCGAGGGTTTTTTCAAGCCAGTGGATATTGAACTGCGCGACGCGGAATTCCGGCTCCTGCAAAATGCGCAGGTGCAGGGGGATGTTGGTCTGGATGCCCTCGATCACGCATTCTTCCAGGGCGCGCTGCATGCGCATCAGCGCCTCTTCCCGCGTCTTGGCGTGGACGATCAGCTTGGCCACCATGCTGTCATAAGTGGAAGGCACCATGTAGCCGTCATAGAGGGCGCTATCGACGCGCACGCCGAGGCCGCCGGGGGCGTGATAGCGGGTGATTTTTCCCGGCGAGGGGATGAAGGTCTCGGGATGCTCCGCGTTGACGCGGCATTCCATGGCATGGCCGTCGAACTTGATGTCCTTCTGCCGGAAGGGCAGCGGGTGCCCCGCCGCGACCATGATCTGCTCGCGCACCAGGTCGATGCCGGTGACCATTTCCGTGATCGTATGCTCGATCTGCAGGCGGGTGTTCATCTCCAGGAAATAGAATTTCCCGTCCTCGAACAGGAATTCCATGGTGCCGACGCCGCGATAGCCCATCTTGCGGGCGCAGTCGGCGGCGAGGTCGCCGATGAAATTGCGCTGCTCCGCCGTGATGCCCGGCGCCGGGCATTCCTCGACGACTTTCTGGTGGCTGCGCTGGACCGAGCAGTCGCGCTCGCCGAGGTGCACCACATTGCCATGGCTGTCGGCAAGGAGCTGGATCTCGATATGGCGCGGATGGCTGAGATATTTTTCGAGATAAACATCGCCGTTGCCGAACGCCGCCTTGGCCTCAGCAGACGCCATGGTGAACGAGGACTTGAATTCCTCCTCGCTGCGGGCGACCTTCATGCCCTTGCCGCCGCCGCCGGCGACCGCCTTGATGAGCACCGGGAAGCCGCAGTCTTTCGCAATCTTCAACCCCTCTTCCGCATCCCTGACGATGCCAGGGGAGCCGGGAATCAGCGGCAGGCCGAGCGCGCGCATGGTGTCCTTGGCGACGGCCTTGTCGCCCATCTTGGCGATATGCTCCGGCGTGGGGCCGATGAAGGTGAAGCCGTGCGCCTCGACCATGCGGCAGAATTCCTCGTTCTCGGACAAAAAGCCGATGCCGGGATGGATGGCATCGACATTGGTGACGGAAGCCGCGGTGAGAATCGCCGGAATATTGAGATAGCTTTGCCGCGACGGCGCCGGGCCGATGCAGACGCTTTCGTCCGCCATCCGCACCGCCATGCCATTCGCGTCGGCGGTGGAATGCACCACCACCGTCTCGATGCCCATTTCCTTGCAGGCGCGCACGATGCGCAGGGCGATCTCTCCGCGATTGGCGATCAGGATTTTC
The DNA here is from genome assembly GCA_021413445.1 of Alphaproteobacteria bacterium. Taxonomy (GTDB): domain Bacteria; phylum Pseudomonadota; class Alphaproteobacteria; order Micavibrionales; family UBA2020; genus PALSA-926. Next base: position 53,599 of record JAIOQI010000042.1, read on the forward strand.
TTGAACATCGGCTTATATCCCCGGAAGGTGGCTGTTACTCAATAATCACCAGCGCCTGGCCGAATTCCACCGGCTGGGAATCCTCCACTAGGATCTCGGTGACGGTGCCGCCCTTTTCCGCCTTGATCGGGTTCATCACCTTCATCGCCTCGATAATCACCAGCGTATCGCCGGCCTTCACGACCGCGCCCTTGGTGACAAAGCGCGGGGCGCCGGGTTCGGATTGCAGATAGACGGTGCCGACCATCGGCGACTTGACGGCGCCGGGATGGTTCTCGGGGGAAAGTGCCGCGATTTTCGGGGCGTTGGCCGCACTCACCGCAGGCATTTGCGCCGGCGCCGTGATCGCCTGGACGCTGATGGTGCGGGTGACGCGGATCCGCTTGTCGCCCTCGGCGATCTCGATTTCCGTCAGGTCGGTTTCGGTCAGCAGATTCGCCAGGTTGCGGATCGCATCATGGTCGATTTTCATGGGAGACATGGTTTTCCTCTCTCTTTTTTGAATTTTCACGCCGCGTCGTCCAGCAACGCGCGCATCGCATCCAGAGCCAGAATGTAGCCGTGGGCGCCGAAGCCGCAGATAACGCCCTGCGCCACGGCAGATATATACGAGTGATGGCGGAAGTCTTCGCGCTTGAAGGTGTTGCTGAGATGGACCTCGATGACCGGGATGTCGAGGATTTTCAGCGCATCCTGCAGGGCGATCGAGGTGTGGGAATAAGCCCCGCCGTTGATAATCACGCCGGAGAAGGCGCCGCGCGCCTCCTGGATCATCGTCACCAGCTCGCCTTCGTGGTTGGACTGGCGGAAATCGACGGCGCAGCCGAGTTCGCCCGCATATTCCCCGCACTCCAGCGCGATTGCGCTCAGGTTCTTGAACCCATAGACATCCGGCTCCCGCACGCCGAGCATGTTCAGGTTCGGTCCGTTCAAAATCAGAATGTTATGCCGCTGTTTGGCCAAGCCCACCTCATTTTGTGATTTTGTCTTTATAACATGGCGGGTTTGAGAGGGCGACTTTAAATGTTTTTACATAAAACGGTGCTCTTTTTACAAACTTGATATTAAGCACCTATATATTAAGGTCGTATAGTTTTTGACCAAACCTCAACAAAGAGCAACACCATGAAAAATCGTACAGCTATCGTCACCGGCTCGACCAGCGGCATCGGCCTCGGCATTGCGACCTGCCTGGCGCGGGCGGGGGTGAATCTCATGCTCAACGGCTTCGGCGAGGCCGGAGAAATAGAGAAGCTCCGTAGCGGTATTGAAAAGGACTATGGCGTCCGCGTGCAGTACCACCCCGCCGACCTGCGCAAGCCGGAAGACATCCGCGCCATGGTGGCGGCGGCGGAAAAAGCTTTCGGCATGGTCGATATCCTGGTCAACAACGCCGGCATCCAGTATGTGTCCCCCGTCGAAACTTTCCCCGAGGAAAAATGGAACGACGTGCTGGCGGTCAACCTCTCGGCGGCGTTTCACGGCAGCAAGGCGGTTTTGCCCGGGATGCAGAAAAACAAATTCGGCCGCATCATCAATATCGGCTCGGCCCATGCCCAGGTCGCTTCCAAAGACAAGTCCGCCTATGTCGCCGCCAAGCACGGCCTCATCGGCCTCTCCAAGGTCATCGCGTTGGAGAATGCCACCAAAGGGATCACCTGCAACACGGTCTGCCCCGGCTGGGTGCTGACGCCGCTAGTGCAGAAACAGATCGACGCCCGCGCCGCGCGGGAAGGCATCAGCGCTGCTGAAGCCTCGCAGGGCCTGCTCGCCGAAAAACAGCCGGCGATGGAATTCGCCACGGCGGAACAGATCGGCGACATGGTGGTTTATCTGTGCGGCTCCTCGGCAAAACTCATCACCGGCACGGCGCTGACCATCGACGGCGGCTGGACGGCGCAGTAACCCAACAGATCAGTAATCCACGCGCACGAAATAAAGCCCGGCGGCCGGCGCCATCGGCCCGCCTTGGGTGCGGTCTTTCGCTTCCAGCGCGCGCTTCACGTCCTCCGGCGTCCACTTGCCCTCGCCGACCAGCTTCAGCGTGCCGGCGATGTTGCGGATCTGGTGGTGCAGGAAGGATCGCGCCTCCGCCCAAATCTCCACATGCCGGCCGAAAGTGAAATCATATTTGGTCTCGATGACATTGAGCCGGTCGAGGGTGCGAATCGGCGAATTGGCCTGGCAGGCGCTGGAGCGGAAGCTGGAAAAATCGTGCTTGCCGATCAGGTGCTGCGCCGCTTCCTGCATGGCGGCAACATCGAGATCCCAGCCGACATGCCAGACGCGGTGCGCATGGATGGCGGGGGACGCCCAGCGGTCCATTAATATCTTATAGCAATAGACGCGATAGACAGCGTCGAAGCGGGCATGAAAATCCGCCGCCACCGGCTCGGCCTTGACGATGGAGATCGGGTGCGGGCGCAGGTGGGCGTTGACCGCATCGCGCACCTCTTTTTCAGTGGAAATTCTTTCAATATCGACGTGGGCCACCTGCCCCACGGCATGGACGCCGGAATCGGTGCGCCCGGCGACCTGCAACGTGACGGCCTCCCCGCAAAAGTCATGAAAGGCTTTTTCCATGCAGCCCTGCACGGAGAGGTCGCTGGCTTGGCGCTGCCAGCCGACAAAATTGGTGCCGTCATATTCAATGGTGAGTTTCCAGCGCTGGGTCATGCCAGCCTATCCCCGACCTGCACATGCGCGCCGTTCATGAAGGAGGCGCCGTCCATCGGCTTCCGGTCCTGGGGCTGGACTTTTTTCAGCAGCAAGGAACCGCTGCCGCAGGCGACCTGCAAGTTCCAGTCAAGAATCTGCCCGGGCTGGCCCTGCCCTTTTTCAACCGAAACTTCCATCACCTTCAGGCGCTGGTCGTTATGCAGGCACCACACCCCCGGCCATGGGTGCAGGGCGCGGAACTGGCGCTCGATGTCGACCGCCGGTTTCGTCCAGTCGATCCTGCCGTCTTCCCTGGTCAGCATCGCGGCATAGGTCGCGCCTGCTTCAGGTTGCTTTTGCGCCGGCGGCGCTTTTCCGGCGGCGATCAGGTTCAGGGTTTTAACGATCAATTCCGCGCCCTGGGCAGCGAGGGCGTCATGCAATTGCGAAGTCGTTGTTGTGTCGGCGATGGGCACGGCGCCCCGCATCAGAACCGGGCCGGTATCCAGCCCCGCCTCCATCTGCATGATGCAAACGCCGGTTTCTTTGTCGCCCGCCAGGATGGCGCGCTGGATCGGCGCCGCCCCGCGCCAGCGCGGCAGCAGCGAGGCATGGATGTTGATGCAGCCGTGTTTCGGCGCATCGAGAACCTCCTGCGGCAAAATCAACCCGTAGGCGGCGACCACGGCAACATCCAGATCAAGTTCCGCGAAAGCTTTACGCGCCTCGGCGTCTTTTTTAAGACTGAGCGGCGCGCGCACGAGGATATGCAGTTCTTCGGCACGCAATTGCACCTTTGAGGACTGCATCTTATGCCCGCGCCCCGCCGGACGCGGCGGCTGGCAATAGACGCAGACCACCTCGTGCCCGCTCCGGACAATGGCATCCAGCGCCTGAACGGCGAATTCCGGCGTGCCCATGAAGGCGATTTTAAGGGGCTTGTTCATACTTTCAGATTTTGTGACGTGGCGCCTGTGGCGGCTTTTTCTTGTTATCAAAAGGCGAGAATGGTCCCTCGGTACCAAAGATCCTCAGTTCCTCCAGCATATTTCTGAGGCTATATTCTGGACAATAGCCGAGGATTTTTTTTGCATCGGCAATATCAAGCACTTTGGGTCTCCGCGCCGGATCAAGGCCGTGTTTCACAGCCAGATCATAAAATTCCGCATAGTATTTTTTGAAAGAAGAGCCCGGACCGTCTTTGTCCCAGTTTTTCAAATCCTCCGCCGTAAAGTCATAAGCGCCGTCAATGGTGAAAGCCTGCGCCTTTTCTGGCGTCTTTTGGCCCGATTTTAAAAAATCGACAGCGCAAAGAACGGATTGCTCGACATCCGCAATATGGACGGCCCCTTTGGCAAACCAGTTGGCCCATTCAATGAAATTCGCATAGACGTTTTTGTTCCAGCTCGGGATAAAGGCGCGGGGACGCAGGGTAATGACATCCATATCATGCCGGTGGGCATAGGCGCGCGCCATCTCTTCGCCCAGAATTTTGGTGTGGCCGTAAATGCCGTATTTGTCGTCCACGCTGGTGCTGGAAATGAAAACAAATTTTTTGATACCCGCCTCGGCGGCGGCCTCAAGAACATTAAAAGTGCCGGTCACGTTCAGGTCGTGGAATTCCGCCGGTGTCTTGGTTTTCTGGTTTTCGTGAATGCCGTGCCAGGCGGCAATATGAATGACACAGTCCGCGCCTTTCATCGCCCGCGCCAGAATGCCGCGGTCAAGGATGGAGCCCTGAAAAAACTCAACGTCGTTCTCCCTCGGTGCCGCCATATCGAGGACAACAGGCACATCTCCCCTCTGTTTCAGAGAAAGGCTTAGTAGCGAGCCTAGATCACCCGATCCGCCGGTCAATAAAATACGCATGGTGGCTTCCTTCTAAAGGATATGGTTCTTGGCCATATCCTCCTCGTTGTCCTTGGTGAATTTCTTGAGCTTGCGCATCAGCATGTCGCGCTTGAGCGTGGAGAGGTGGTCGACGAACAGCACGCCGTTCAGGTGGTCCATTTCATGCTGCAGCACCGTGGCCAGCAGGCCGTCGGCCTCGATTTCCTGCGCCTTGCCGTGGTAATCAAGGTACTTGACGCGCACCTTGTCCGGCCGCGTGACGTCGGCATACTGTCCGGGAACGGACAGGCATCCTTCGTTGTAAATGCGCAGGTCTGCCGACGACCAGACGATCTCGGGGTTGATGAAATATTGCGGCTCGCCCCTTTTCTCCGCCGGCGGGACATCGTCGCCCTTGAGCTGATGGATGTCCAGCACCAAGATGCGCTTGGACACGCCGACCTGGGGCGCGGCCAGCCCCACGCCGTCGTAGGCGTACATGGTGTCCAGCATGTCGTCCAAAAGCTTGCGGAGATCCTTGGTGACCCCGCCGGCGACCGGTTCGGCTTTTTTCTTCAGCACCGGATGCGGCGCGACATAGATTTTCAGCACAGCCATGACTTAACCGTTTTCAGCTTTTTTGACCGGATCGTCGGAAAATTCGCTCTCATCGACAATGCCCTTCGGCAGGTTCTTGGAGGCCTTGACGCCGAGCGCACGCAGGCTCTGGGTGCGCTTGAGGATGCTGCCGGTGCCGTCGGAAAGTTTGCTGAAGGCGTCGTCATAAACTTTCCGCGTGGCGTTTATTTTATTGCCCAGCTCCTGCATCTCTTCCACAAACCCGACGATCTTGTCGTAGAGGCCGCCGCCCTGCCGCGCGATCTCCTGCGCGTGGCGGTTCTGCAGCTCCAGCCGCCAGACCGAGGCGATGGTCTTCAGCGTGGCGAACAGGATGGACGGACAGACGATGACGATTTTCTTGTCCCAGGCGTAGCTGTGCAGCCCGATGTCTTCCTGGATGGCGAGGGAGTAGGCGCCCTCGACCGGCATAAACATCAGCACGAAGTCGGGCGTGCCCAGCTTCTCCGTGTCCTGGTAGCGGCGCTGCTCCAGCCCGTTGACGTGGGCTCGCACCGAGGCCAGATAATCCTTCAGGCAGCGGGCGCGCTCGGCCGCGTCTTCCGCCGCGCAATATCTTTCGTAGTGGGTTAGCGACACTTTCGCATCGACGATGATGTGCTTGTCTTCCGGCAGCATGATGACGACATCGGGCTTGATGACGCTGCCGTCGTCGGCGTGGCGCAGCCCCAGGTTCGCGCCCTGGATGATATAGTCGATGCCCTTGCGGAGGCCGGACGTCTCGAGGATTTTCTCCAGCATGACCTCGCCCCAGTTGCCCTGCGCCTTGACGTCGCCCTTGAGCGCTTTGGTCAGGCTTTCCGTCTGCTGGGTCATCTTTTCGTTGATCGAGATGATGTTCTCGATTTCCTTCTTGAGGGAAACCTGCTCCTTCACCTGCGCGCCGAAAGAGTCATCCACCTTCTTCTGGAACTCCTGCAGCTTTTCCTTCAGCGGGTTGAGCAGCAGGCCGATCCCTTCCTGCGATTCCTTTTTGAACTTGTCGTTCTTCTCGTCGAAAATGCGGTTGGCGAGGTTCTCGAACTGCAGGGCGAATTTTTCTTCCAGCAGCTCCAGCCGCGCATTGCGCTGCAGCAGGTCCTGCACCTGCGCGCCGAGCTGCGCGGCTTTTAATTCAAGCTTGGCGCGCTCGTCTTCGGAGATTTTTATTTGCGTGGTGAGCGAGACGGTTTTTCTGGTCAGCACCAGCCACGTCAGAACAGAACCGAAGAAAAAAGCCGCGGCGGCCAGTAAAAAACTATACATAACATCAAGGCCTGTCGTATGAACAACGTTTTTTGAAAGCGATATCTTTCTTTAACGATTCTTTAATTATTGGGGGATTATACTCCAGACATCAGAAAAAACCAGATGTTCGAAAAAAAATAAAGGAGAATAATATGAAAATATTTGACGCGAAAAAAGTAGATTTGCATTCGCAGACGAATTAAATTTACTCACAGGGGTTGATGCACGCACCTTAAGCGATAAAAAATCAAAAAAACAGCAATAAAGTTGCCAAAACTTTCAAGGGGATATAAAAAATGCCTAGCAATCAAGTCACGAAGCACCTCGTTGTCGATCTGCAAACCGGCTTTGCCTATGGCATCAAGCTGGATGCGGATGGCAAATGCAAAGGCGTGCAGCCCCTGAACGTCGCCATCGAAACGCTGGATGGCCGCCTGGTCAATAAATTCGGGCCCGCGGCGAGCAATAAGCCGGCGCAGCCGCCGGCGAATACCGTGCCCTACGGCAAGACGACTTATGCAATTGAAATGACCCAAGACGGCGCGACCGGCGAGATTTTCACCCTCGTCTGGCCCAAAAAGGAAGATGCCGACAAGGGCGCTCTCCCCGTCGTCGTTAAAAAAGAGCTGCCGGATGACCTGGTCAAGGCCGGCATTGCGCCGACGCCCCCCACGGCCAAAGGGCAAAAAGGCGATGGCGTTGACAACGAAGAAGCGCTGAAAGAAGCGATGAAGAGCATCGACAGCATGATCGGCCTCGATAAAGCCAAGGTCGATATTAAACAGAATATCGCCGTGGCGCGCTTCAACAAGATGAAGCAGGAGATGGGCCTGCCCACCAAGCCGATTTCCCGGCACATGGTCTTCACCGGCAACCCCGGCACCGGCAAAACCACCTTCGCCCGTGAAATCGCCAAGGTCTATCACGCCCTCGGTTTCATCGACAAGCCGACCGTCCACGAAGTGAAGCGGGAAGACCTGGTCGCCGGCTACGTCGGCCAGACCGCGCTCAAGACCAAGGAAGCGATCGACAAGGCCAAGGGCGGCATCCTGTTTATCGACGAGGCTTACGCCCTGTCGCGTGACGGCGGCAGCGACAGCAAGGATTTTGGCCGCGAAGCGATCGACACCCTTGTCGCCGCCATGGAAAATATGCGCGAAGACCTGATCGTCATCGTGGCGGGATACCCCGAACCGATGAAAAGGTTCATTGACGCCAACGAGGGCCTGAAATCCCGTTTCATGACCTATATCAACTTTGAGGATTACGGCGTTCCGGCCCTAGGGCAGATCCTGGACGTGATGCTGAAGGACCGCGGCTACACCATGGATGCGGACGCCCGCGCCCACGCCATGAAGCTGATGGAAACCGAGAAAAGCCGCGCCAAAGAGAGCTTCGGCAACGGCCGCACCGTCCGCAACCTGGTTGAAAAGGCCGAAAAAGAACTGGCGCTGCGCCTGCAAAGCGAAAACAAGCTCGGCAAGGATCACGGCCTGGCCGAGGCGGATCTCAAAAAAGCGCTGACTACCATCACCCTGAAGGACATGCAGGGGGTTTCCCTGGACGGCCTCAACGCCAAGGGGAACAACAGCGGCATCGGCTTCAGCTTCGGCGACGCCATCAAAAAACCCGCCAACGACGCCGAAAAACCCAAAACGCCGATGGCGCCCGCCGGGAAAAACAACGCCAAGAACAAATTCAATCCATAAAGACATGCCGATAGCCATGAAAAAGAGCCGTCGTTATTGACGGCTCTTTTTTTTCGGGGTGTTTTGGGAGGGTGAGAGGAAGAAAATGACCGATTTGTTAAGCCTGGCGCGGGAGCTGATACCGGTGGTGCATGCCGCCGGCGCCGTTGAACTCGGATATTTCAGGTCCGGCGCGGAAGTCATGGACAAGGTGGACGGCTCGCCGGTCACCCTGGCCGACCAGGAAGCGGAAGCGCTGATTGCGGAGAAACTGCGCCGCCTGCACCCCGGAATCCCGATGATCGGCGAGGAATCGGTGGCGGCCGGCGCCATTCCCGACATCAGCGGCGGGGAGTTCTGGCTGGTGGATCCGCTGGACGGCACCCGCGAATTCATCACCGGCAGCGGCGATTTCACCGTCAATATCGCCCTGCTGAAAAACTTCGTGCCGGTGATGGGCATTATCTACGCCCCGGTCGCGGACGAGCTTTATTTCGGCGCGGCCGGCGCGGCCTTCATGAGCGTCAAGGGCGGGGCTTTGCAAAAGATCAGCGCGCGGAAGAATCCCGCCGACGGTCTGACCGTGGTCGCCAGCAAGCGGCACGGCGACCCGGAGCGCCTGAACGATTACCTCAAAGACAAAAAAGTGGCGCAGCTGACCAACCGTTCCAGCTCGCTGAAGTTCTGCGCCCTTGCCGCCGGACAGGCGGACCTTTATCCCCGCCTCGGCCCCACCTCGGAATGGGATACGGCGGCGGGCGACGCCATTTTGCGCGCCGCCGGGGGCCGGGTCACGACGCTGGACGGCAAGCCCCTTGTTTACGGCAAGACGGAGCGGAAATTCCTCAACCCCGAATTCATCGCCTCGACGGAGCAGGCATGACGGGGCGGGAATTCAAGAAATGGTGCGATATGTTCGAGGAAAAAGCGGAACAGCTTTACCCGACCGCAGACCCCTCGCATGACAACCTGCACATCAGCCGCGTGGTGAAAACCGCGTTGCGCCTGACGGCAGAGGAAGGCGCGGATGTTTATGTCGTCCTGCCCGCCGCCTATTTCCACGATTTCGTCAACGTGCCCAAGAACGACCCGCGCCGGAAAGAAGCGTCGCGCCTGTCGGCAGAAAAGGCGCTTGAATACCTCACCGGCATCGGCTATCCGGAACAGTATTTCGACGCCATCCGGCACGCCATCGCCGCCCACAGCTTCAGCGCCAACATCAGGCCGGAAACGCTGGAAGCCAAAGTGGTGCAGGACGCGGACCGGCTGGACAGCCTGGGCGCCATCGGCATCGCCCGCTGTTTTTCAACCTCGACCCTGATGCAGCGTCCCTATTATTGCCTGAACGACATCTGGGCGGAGACGCGGGACCTGGATGACGTCGCTTTCGCCATCGATCATTTCCCGGTCAAGCTGTTTAAAATTGCCGAAACCATGCAGACCTCCTCCGCGCGGCTTGAGGCGCAGCGGCGCGTGGATTTCATGAGGCTCTACCTCCGGCAACTCAGGTCAGAAATCTGAAAGGATCCGCCATGCTGTATGAACACCACACCCAGCCCCTGATTCCCCGCACCGCCTGGCTCCTGCGCCTGGTCAAATCCTTCCAGCTGGCGGTGGCCGTTCTGGCGGCCTGCCTGCTGGTCGGGGTTTTGGGTTACCACTTTCTGGGCAACATCGCCTGGGTCGATGCCTTTCTCGAATCGGCCATGATCCTGTCCGGCATGGGGCCGGTGGCCGCGATGCAAAACGATCCCGTCAAGATTTTCGCGGCGTTTTACGCCCTGCTCAGCGGTTTTGTCCTGCTCAGCAGCTTCGGGTTAGTTATGGCACCCGTTCTGCACCGCTTTTTGCATCACTTCCATAGATTAAACGGCCGGCATTCTTGACCGCTGCCCGTTTTCATCATTAGAATGGCGCGTCCTTCAAAAATCAGGAGTATCCACCATGAACAATTTTAAAAAATGCTGCGGGATTCTTTGCGCCGTCCTTATGCTGGCGACCGCCGCCGCGCCGTCCTTCGCCGCCACAGAGGCCAAGAAGGATTCCACCGAAAAATCCGCCGGCAATGAAATCGTGGAGCGCGGCTGGCAGCAGCGCTGCCCCAAAACAAAAGACAAGCAGACCGCCGATAAAAAACAATGCGAGATCTTCCAGCGCATCGACATGAAGAAAAATTCCCTGCGCCTGGCCGAATTCGCCATCGGCTTCCCCCGGGAAAAAGGGATGGACAGCGGCGCGGCGCGCGGCGCGATCATCCTGCCCTTAGGGATCCTGCTGGAACAAGGGGCGCAGATGAAAATCGACGACGGCAAGCCGCTGGCTTTCAAAATCCGCTTTTGCACCAATACCGGCTGCTTTTCCTACCTGACCTTCAGCAAAAATGTCCTTAATTCCATGAAAAAAGCCAAGTCCGTGTCTTTCCTTTTCAAGACGGCGGACGGGCGGAAGGTCAACCTGGTCATGGGCCTGGGCAGTTTTGAGAAGGCGCTCCAGGAAATACAGTAAGCGCCCCGGAGTATTAATACTTTAAGCTATTTCTCGCAATACTCCGCCACATAACGATCCAGCAGCCGCACGCCGAAGGCGCTGGCGCCCTTCGGCACGCTGGTGCGGTCCTTGTTGGACCAGGCCACGCCGGCGATGTCCAGGTGCGCCCAGGCCACGCCCGGCTGGATGAAGCGCCTGAGGAAATGCGCGCCGATGGCGCTGCCGGCCGTGCCGCTGCCGATGTTTTTCATGTCGGCGGCGGGGGAATCGATGTCCTTGTCCCAGGCGTCGTTCAGCGGCATGTGCCAGAGCTCCTCGCCGGTTTCTTTGCCGGCGCCGAGCAGGTGCTTCGCCAGCGGCTCGGCGTTGGCGAAAAGCCCGCCGTATTCGTGGCCGAGCGCGGTGATGATGGCGCCGGTCAGCGTCGCCAGGTCGATGATCTGCGTTGGCTTGAACTTTTCCTGGCAATACCACAGCGCGTCGCACAGGATCAGGCGGCCTTCCGCGTCGGTGTTGAGTATCTCGACGGTCTGCCCGGACATGGTTTTGACGATGTCGCCCGGACGGCTGGCGGTGCCGGAGGGCATGTTCTCGGCCAGCGCCACCACGCCGACGACATTCACTTTCGCCCGGCGCCCGGCCAGGGCTTTCATCAGCCCCACCACGGCGCCCGCGCCGGCCATATCCCATTTCATGTCGCCCATGTTGGCGCCCGGCTTCAAGGAAATCCCGCCGGTGTCAAAGGTCACGCCCTTGCCGACGAAGGCGATGTTCTTCTGGTTTTTACTGCCGCCCTTGTAATGCATGGTGACCAGCTTTTCCTCCTGCGCGCTGCCCTGGCCGACGGAGGCCAAAGCGCCCATGCCCAGCTTTACGATCTCCTTGCGGCCGAGGACCTTGACGGTGATGCCGAGCGGCGCCAGTTCGCGGCGGATGATTTTGGCGAAACTTTCGGGATAGAGCACGTTCGGCGCTTCCGAGACCAGGTCGCGGGTCAGGAACACCGCGTCGGCCAGCTTGCGGCTGGCGTCGAATTTCTTCCGGGCGGCGGCGGCGGCCTTGACCACCACCTCGACCGATTTAAGGGTGGGCTTTTTCTCCTTCGGCTCCCTGGTCAGGTACTTGTCGAAGCGGTAGCTGTTGAGCAGCAGGCCGGTCGCCAGCCCGCTGGCGGCCGCATCGCCAGCCGCCGCTTTGCCGAGGCCCGCCACCAGCAGATAAGAGGCGGAAACGCCGGCCAGCCCCGGGATCGCCAGGATCTTGCCCTTTTTCCCCTCAAACCCCGCCGCCGCAATGGCGCGCTTGACCGCGCCGCCGTTTTTTTTGTCCCAGGCGGCGGCTGATTCTTCCAGCCCGCCCCCCTCGGCGGCGAAAACGACGCAGGCGCCCGCTTTACGGCTGGATTTGATTTCAAAGCTGATTTTCATGGCTGTTCTTTCTTTTTTCGGCTGAAGAATGTAGAAATGGTGGCTCAATAATATAAAGTGATAACATGTTGGTGACTCGCTATCTATTCAAAAACCTGTTCAATACGGCCGTGTTCATCGCGCTGTCGCTGACGCTGGTGATATGGCTAACGCAGTCCCTGAACCTGCTGGAACTGGTGGCCAATTCCGATGCGCCGCCGTCGCTGTTCTTGCGGCTGGTAGTCCTGACGCTGCCGAAGTTTCTGGAAATAATCCTGCCGCTGTCGCTGGTCATCGCCGTGCTGTTCACTTACAACCGGCTGATTATGGACAACGAGTTGATCGTGATGCGCGCCTGCGGCATCGACCATTACGCCCTGGCCCGCCCGGCCATCATTCTTGCCGTCATTATCAGCCTGACCGTGACGGTGTTAAGCGCCTGGGTGACCCCCACCTGCGTCGGGCAGGTCCAGGCGCTGCGCCAGACGGTCAAAACCCAATATTCGGCCTTCCTGCTCCGCGAGGGGGTTTTCAACACCTTCGGGGACAAGTTCACCGTCTACCTCCGCGCGCGGGAGGCGGACGGCAGCATGCTCGGCCTGATCATCCATGACACCCGCGACAAGGAAAAACCCCCCATCACCATCATCGCCAAAAAGGGCCAGGTTGTGATGGACGGCGATATTCCCAATATCGTCGTCTTTGAAGGCATGCGGCAACAGCTTGATCCCGTCAGCGGCACGCTGTCGAAGCTTTATTTCTCGCGCTACACCATCGAGATCAAGGGCCTGGAGGGCACGGCGCAGGAACGCTGGCGCGGCGCCGGCGAACGCACGCTGTCCGAACTTGTCAATCCCGACTCCGCCAACAAGAGGGACCGCGACAACGCCAACCTGTTCCTGGCAGAGGCTTTCCACCGCCTGGTCTCGCCATGGAACGCCCTCAGCTTCACCATGACGGCGCTGGCCGCGCTGCTGCTGGGGCCTTTCAACCGCCGCGGCCAGAACCGGCGCATCGCTTTCAGCATCTTCCTGGTGGCCGTGCTGCAGTCCCTCAACCTGGTTTTCGTCAACCTCGCCAAGAAGCACCTCGGCGCCGCGCCGCTGGTCGCCCTCAACACCCTGCTGCCCATCCTGCTCGGCTTTTACTTCCTGCACCTGGCGGGGGAGCAGCGGCTGATGGCGTTTTTGCAGCGCTGGAACGCCTATGCCAGCCGGCGTTTTGAAAAGGGGGCCGCATGATCGCCCCCTCTTCCACGCTTTTCCGCTACATCAGCCGCCAGTTCCTGGCCAACCTGGCGGTGCTGATGCTGCTGCTGCTCGGCATCATGCTGCTGTTCGAGATCATCGAGTTTTTGCGCCGCACCAGCGGCGGGCACAGCGCGCCCCACCCTGTTCGCCGCGATCTACACCTGCTGGAAGCTCAACAAGACCAGCGAGCTGGTGGTGATCCGCTCTTCGGGGTTGTCCGTCTGGCAGTTTTTAAGCCCGCTGCTGATCTGCGCCCTGCTGACGGGCGCGTTCTCCACCGCCATCATCAACCCGGTTTCGTCGATTTTCCTCGGCAAGTACCAGCGCCTCGACCGCATCCACTTCCAGAACAAGGCGAACCAGGTGACGGTTTCCAAGACCGGCATCTGGCTGCGGCAGCCCGACGCGCAGGGCTACGCCATGATCCACTCGGCGACCTTCGACCAGAAGGAATGGCGCCTGAACAACGTCATGGTGCTCTTTTTTGACGAAGCGGACAATTTCCTCCGCCGCATGGACAGCCCGACCGCCTACCTGCGGGACGGGTATTGGGATATCCAGCAGCCGCTGGTCAACAGCAAGAACGGCGGGCTGCAGCATTCCGACTCCCGCCAGATCCCGACCGAGCTGACGGCGCAGAAAATCGTCGAATCCTTCGCCGACCCGGACACCATCTCCTTCTGGAGCATCCCGGAATATATCCGCATCATGGAGATGACCGGATTTCCGGCCACCCGGCTCTACCTTCATTTCCACACCCTGCTGGCGCAGCCGTTCCTGTTCGCCGCCATGATCCTGCTGGCGGCGACCTTTTCGCTGCGGCCGGCGCGGCTGGGGGGAACCGCCGGCCTGTTGCTGTTGGGGGTCGCGGTGGGGTTCCTGGTGTTTTTCCTGCAATCCGTGCTGCAGGCCTTCGGCCTGTCCCAGAAAATCCCCGTCAACCTGGCCGCCTGGAGCCCGGCGCTGATCGGCCTGCTCCTGGGCGGAACCGCCCTGCTGCACCTGGAAGACGGTTAAAGCCTTGAAAATATATTAAAAACCACGGGAATTAAGGATTGAGTAATATAAAAGAGTTAGAGTATATTCTAGCGCTCTGAACCAAAGGCGGTTGTCCGGTATCATGAAAAATTCAGCTTTTAAGCTCTCTCTCGCCATTGTTCTCCTGTCGCTGTCGCTGGCATTAGGGCTAGGAGCCTGCGCAAAAAAAGAAAAGCCCGACACAACATACAACGCGCACGAGATCGCCGACCCGCTCGAGCCGGTCAACCGCTTCATTTTCGGCTTCAACGACATCCT